>NVRQ02000163.1 GCA_002400905.2 Gammaproteobacteria bacterium
AAAATTGCTTAGCCAACATCCACAAATCCATCGACTTGCCATCAACTTATCAGCGCACGCTTTTGAGAATGCAGAACTGCACACACTCATTCACTCACAGCTAAAACATTTTAACGTAGCACCACAACGAATCATTCTAGAGCTAACCGAAACCAGCAGCCTAATCAATCTAGATCAGACACATACGGTTATCAAAAACTTACGTGCCATTGGCTGTCAGTTCGCGTTGGACGACTTTGGCACAGGCTTCTGCTCATTCAGCTATTTAAAACACCTTCCCGCAGATTACGTTAAACTTGATGGTTCCTACATCAAAAATATTTGCGACAACAAGCTAAACCAAATCATGGTTCGCTCCATGAACGATATGGTACACGCCATTGGCCACAAAACTATTGCAGAATGTGTCGAAAGCCCTCAAACCATCGAGTTCCTTAGCGACATTGGTATTGACTATATACAAGGATTTTCAGTTGGCAAGCCATCGCCATGGTTTAATGCTTATTAGCCAAACACAATCTGTTCCTACAGACTACCGTCCCGTTAACTAAAATTCATCCTACCGGCGCAGGCCGGTATCCAGTCAGCCATTGAAAGACATGGATGCCGGATCAGCAAAACGCCGTCCAGTAGGACAACACTCTTTTTTTATTTTCATGCCTCCCAAGCTTCTGTGTCTCCCTCTGTCTTTTATCAATATGGCTTCTAGCTGAATTCACCAAAAGTTAACGGGGCAGTAGTGTTTTCAACACCAATAATTTTAGTTGAAACTATTTGCTCCAACCGTTAACCTAGCCTCTAAGGACCATTGATAGGATATCAATCCTGCAGGAGGCAGTATGTCTACACACCAACTACTTGGCCAGTTGTTAGACACCAAAATACCAGCCTCAATTGAGCAGTACGAAGCTGGAGATATAATCTTAGACTACCTAAGCGAGTTAGGAGTCGAGTACGTTTTTGGCATTCCAGGCGGCGCAATAGAACCTCTTTATAACGCATTAGCACGCAGCATCGCAAAAAACGGCCCAAAAGCTATCGTCGCGCGCCATGAAGCTGGCGCTGTTTTTATGGCCGATGGCTATGCCCGCGCAAGCGGCAAGCTTGGTGTCTGCATCGCAACAAGCGGTCCTGGTGCAACGAACATGATCACCGGCGTGGCATCTGCGTATCAAGATAGAACGCCAATGCTAGTCATTACCGGGCAAACTCCGATTGATAAATTTGGCAGCCAAGCGGTTCAAGAATCATCCTGCACCGCGATTGATACGGTTGCCATATTCAAACATTGCACGTTTTATAGCAGCCTGATTTCACACCCCGACCAATTGGAACGCAAGCTTATCGCCGCTATCGCTGCAGCTTACCAACACCAACGGCCTGTACACCTAAGCATTCCTTTAGATATCGCGAGAAGTAAATTCCCCACCCCACCAAATCGTCGCCTATTCCCACCCTTTATTCATCGAAGCACCGCCTTTGATACTGAAATGGCCAATAACCTAGCCAAAAAACTAGACACCTCTTCCCAACCAGTATTTGTTATCGGAGAAGACTGTAGTGAGGCGATACCGAGCATACTGAGCTATTGCGAACGAAACGGTACATCGATCGTCGCCACGCCTCAAGGAAAAGGACTTATTAACCCCTATCATCCTAATTTTTATGGGGTATGCGGCCTAGCTGGACACGACACTGCAACGCAATTACTCATCTCTAAGACAACTGACCTTATCGTTATTATTGGCGGCGGACTAGATCAGCAGTCCATTTATGGCTGGCAACCTAGCGACCCCACTACTTACAAAACTGTCTATATTGGCTCCAGCCTTAACCATTTCAATTACAGCCAGTACGCAAACATCAACGTAATGGGCAACATCAAATCAATATTTGAACACCTAAACACGCCAAAAAATAATATAGTACCGATTCGCGCGCATCATCAAGGGAAAAAAAATATCAACAAAGCTATTCCGTTTGAGCGACGCAGAGCAAACAGAAGAAAACAAAAGGTCTATTCAATAAATGAAAAAAGGGTCGAAGGATGCAGGAAATCAAGCACCTTAACACCACTTTCTCGAAATTTCCGCCTTCAGGATGAACTCAAACATCTTGACAACACCGAACCGCTTAAACCTCAGCGAATCATGCACGAACTCTCACGACGAACACCCGATAACACCCGCTTTCTTGCAGACATCGGCAATAGCTTTTTGTGGGCAATTCATTACCTTAATCCGTGCACTATCACTAGTGGTGAAAACTCACGTTACCTATATATGGGTATGGGCTTTGCCTCAATGGCATGGTCTGTTGCTGCCGCCATAGGCATTGCGATAGCAAACCCCAAAAAGCCAGTGATATGCATTGTAGGAGATGGCGCCATGTTAATGAGCGCACACGAGCTAACCGTTGCCGTTCAACTCGAGCTACCCGTTATTTATATTGTCTTAAATGACCAGGCTTACGGTACGGTAAAACATGGCCAAAAAATGTCGGGCGCAGAATCAATTGGCAGCGAACTACCGAGTGTAGATTTCGCGTTATACGCAAAATCAATTGGCGCAAACGGTGTCAAGGTAATATCGCTCGACGACCTAAGCAATATCAATTTCGCACAACTCACAACGCTACGCCAACCAACACTTATTGATATACTCATCGACACAACCGAGTCACCACCCTTATCAGGACGGCTTGAAATGCTGGCCTCAGGCCATAAATAAATCGATGTAAACCATGACAGATAAAAAAGAAGTAATACATACTCATATCTGGCATGAAGAATCAGAAGATGACAACCCATTCGCGGCAAAGCGCTGTTATTGTAGTGGCTATGATGTTTATGGTGATCTGCTAGGCAAAATCAGCTGGTTCGAATACATCTTTCTTTTATACACATTGGAACCACCCACTCCTGAACAAAGTAGATTACTAGAAGGTATAGCTATTATTCTCGCTAATCCTGGCCCGCGTGATCATTCTGTACGTGCCGCCATGTTAGGTGGGGTTGGTGGTTCACACGGAGCAGCCAGCTTAATCGCCGCATTGTCCGTTGGCGCAGGCCAGTTAGGAGGGGCACGGGAAGTTCTTCTCGCCATGGAGTACTGGCAACAATGCGGATGCGTATTAGAAAAATGGGTAAACATTATCACCACCCCTCCCAAACCCTCACGTGTTGATGTTTGGCCCGAGATGGAACACACACCAGGCTTTGACCCACATGGAGCAAGTTGTCCAACCCCGGTTAAACAGAGCCTAAATCACTTAAGCACATTATCCCCAAAAGGTAATTTGAGTTGGTTAGAAAATAACCAAACAGAACTTGAAAAACATACAGACATGCCACTAGCGTTAACCGGGGTGATTGCAGCCGCATTTATCGACCTTGACCTACTTCCTGCTCAAGGGGAAATGCTTTATTTATTACTTCGTTTACCAGGTGCAGGCGCGCACGCTCTGGAACAACGTGATTTTGGTTGGCGAAAATACCCCTTCTTTAGAGACGGTATTACATTAACTGATGATCCAAACACCAATCCACCTAGCTAACAGTTGAATAAAGCATGGCGTCACCAAAAAGTTTACTAGAAGCAGAAAATAATTGGAAAACCGCAATGGGGCTATCGTTTCCCGGAGAACGTGTTGTCATTCGGGGTAAAGATTTATTCACAGATCTCAAAGATATGCGCTGGATGGAGTTATTATTATTTGGAATCACAGGGCGTTATTTCAGTGATGAAGAAATCAAATTATTCGAAGGAATTTGGGTATTGTGCACCAGCTATCCTGACCCCAGAGTATGGAACAACCGCGTTGCATCGTTGGCTGGCACTGCCAGGTCAACAGCTACGTTAGCGCTTAGCGGAGCAAATGCGTTATCAGAAGCAGAACTATATGGTAGAAAACCCGACATTAGAGCTTATGAGTTCTTGGTACGATGCGAAAAAATTCTTAAGTTAGAACAGTTGAATTTAGAAGAAATCGTAAAACAAGAGCTGAACGCACATCGGGCAATACCAGGTTATGGTCGTCCTATAGTAAATAAAGATGAGCGAATCAACCCCCTAATAGATCTTCTCCACAAGCTTAACTTTGAAAATGGTATCTATCTAGATCTAGCTTTTAATATAGAATCTGCTTTATTAACAGGCAGGTGGCGAATGAAGATGAATATTGCTGCGCCAATCGCCGCCATTGCTGCTGATAGAGGCCTATCGCGCAACGAATTCTACAACTATATGTGCTTATGCTTTACTGGCGGTATGCTTCCGTGCTTTCAAGATGCCTCAGATAAAATGGAAGGTACATTCTTACCAATTAGCTGTAGTAAAATCTCATATGAAGGCAAGAATTTAAGAAGCTGGTAGACTTAACTGTGCCTTTAAAGTACATTCAAGCACGGTCGATACCCTAAGTCGAGAAGGAATAAGAACTAGTGGAGGGAGCAATGCGACCACATCTTCGCTCATCGCTTGGGCTATGTTTTGTATTATGGTCTTTTAGTGCTATAGCAGTTGAGTCTTTGTCTCAAGAAGATGAGCTTGACCTGCTTTACGGTGGCGAAGAATTTATCAGCCTTGCTACCGGCTCAAGTCAACCCATATCAAAAGCACCTGCTGTTGCTAGCGTTATTACGGCCAAAGATATCGAAGCGATAGGTGCCACAGATTTGGACGAGGTTTTAGAAACAGTTCCAGGCCTACATGTCTCTCGGTCATCTCGCCTATACAACCCAATCTATAGTATCCGCGGGATTATTTCTGACAATAACCCTCAAGTATTAGTCTTAATTAACGGTATCCCGATCACCAATTTATTTATCGGCAATCGTAATGATGTTTGGGGTGGCATGCCCGTTAAAAATATTTCGCGAGTTGAAGTCATTCGAGGCCCTGGCTCTGCCTTACATGGCGCCGACGCTTTTGCCGGTACTATCAATATAGTAACCAAAACTGCCGGCGAAATTAATGGTACTCAAGTCGGTGTCGGTGCGGGCTCATTCAACAGTCAACGTGCCTGGTTATTGCACGGACAAGAGAACAATGGACTCGATATCGCGTTTTCATTTCAATACTACAAAACCGATGGGCAGCGAGAAACTATTAGTTCTGATGCGCAAACAGGACTAGACCTGGCGGCAGGTACTACCGCTTCTAACGCTCCTGGTCCGGTTAATACACAAGCCGAAACACTTGATGTAAGACTGGATCTTCAACGTGATAATTGGCAACTGCGTTTAGGCTACCAAGGCAGAAAAGATATCGGCACCGGCGCAGGCGTTGCTCAAGCTCTGGACCCCAATGGCAGAAATAATAGTGATCGTCTGAATGCAGACCTAACCTATCAAAATGATCATTCCGTAGACAAATGGGATTTCACTGGGCAACTGAGCTATCTAGACACCAGCGCAAAATCAGATTTGATATTATTCCCATCTGGCGCAACCTTCTCTGGCGGCGTGGCTTTTTCTGATGGAGTTATTGGCAATCCTGATGTTTTTGAACGCCATGCTCGCTTGGGCGGTTCAGCTATCTATCATGGATTGACAGATCATCGAATACGCATTGGTGCTGGTGTAAATTTTGATGAAATTGATAAAGTGAGAGAAAGCAGAAATTTTGACGGAACTGGGACATTTCCAGTTGCCTTTCCAGGCGGCCTAACCAATACCACTAACGATCCAAGTCAAGTCTTCCTACAACCAGGTAGTCGCACCATTCAATACCTGTTCGCTCAAGACGAATGGCATTTAGCACGCGACTGGGATCTGACTGGCGGTGTACGCTGGGATAGTTATTCCGATTTTGGCACCACAATTAACCCCCGCGCCGCGCTGGTATGGCAGTCGGCTTACAATCTCACAACAAAATTATTATACGGACGTGCCTTTAGAGCTCCATCATTTCAAGAAACCAGAAACTTAAATAACCCCGTAG
>NVRQ02000164.1 GCA_002400905.2 Gammaproteobacteria bacterium
GGGTTTTATACTTGGAAACTTTTGTAAGCAGTATTGGTATAGGTAAAGCTGTCTGTAAAAAAGACAGCGCTGATAGTTATTTTTTCAAGGAGTTAAGTAGCATATGATTGTATATACCGTAGGAACTTTTGATTTGCTGCATGTCGGGCACCTTGCTTTGCTGGAGCAGTGTAAATCATTAGGTAGTGTTTTGGCGGTTGGCGTTGCTTCAGATCGTGTTGTAAATTCTTACAAACCCAATGTGCCTGTCATTCCTCTTGAGCAGCGATTGGAAATGCTGAGCGCTTTGAGCTGTGTTGATATTGTGCGCCCCTACGATGAGCTTGAATATGTGTCTGGCTGCAAAGAACTGAATGCGGATATTTTCGTGATTGGCGAAGATTGGGGGAGCAAGCCTCACAATCTTGCAGTAGAGTCTTATTTAAAGTCCGCAGGAAAGCAAATAAAGCGCGTACTTTATAACCCTCGTACGTCATCAACCACGATAAAACAAAATGTCGTGGAGCAGTCTTATAATGTAAGCAATTTAAAGGTAGCTGTTGGTCGCGTAATGGCTTAATTTACAGTGATATATGCTGATAGCAGAATTAAAGGACTCCGTGATAAATGACAATAACTGCTCTTAGCCTTTATCACCGATTCCTTTAGGCCTCGTTAATTTTGCCGCTTTAATTTTACCGGTGATGACTGTCTGAACGAATAAAATGAGTGAGTTCCACAGCTCCGCGTGCTTCCAGGAATAGCGAGGTTACGCCTGGAAGGCGGCTGCTTTTCAAGGGAATGACAGAGAAAAGCTAGCTCGCCCTCTTACACCTCGCCACGACCTCATCAACCCCCAACAACACACTTAAATCCGACATCTCTGGCCCGTGTACTTTACCGGTTAAGGCTGCGCGAATTGGCCAAAATAAGGCTTTGCCTTTTTTGCTCGCTTGCGCACCAATCGTTTTGATTGCGGCTTTAAAGTCAGGCTCTTCAGTGAAGATCTTCGCGGCGATTTCATAAAACTCTTTTCCTGCCTCATCAATCGCTTGTTGCGCATCGTCTTCAATAATTAATTCATCAGTAAAAAAGACATTGGCCCAGTCTAAACCTTCTTGCGGATTACCAATGTTGGGTTTAACGACGCTTAGAAAGAGTTCTTTTTTATCTGCGGGTATCTGCTTATGAACGGCTTCACCCAACCATTGCCATACGGTGTCGTCATCAGCGGCGGCGAGCGCTTCTTTTTGCCAGTGTTGTAACTGCACCATATCAAAATGCGCTGGGGCTTTGCCTAGGTGACTGGCATCAAACTGGGCGGCGAGTTGTTCTATACTCATATAACTGTTATCAGCATAGTAATGACCTAGGCGTGCCAGGTAATTAACAACGGCTTCAGGAAAATAACCTTGCTCACGCATTTCGCGGATACCCATACTGCCATTACGTTTTGATAAGGGTGATCCGTCGTCACCAATAATTAGGGAGATATGTCCATATTCTGGGTGACGTATTCCTAATGCACTCAATATCATTAACTGTCGCGGTGTGTTGGTGAGATGGTCATCACCACGCAAAACGTGGGTGACATTCATTAAGCCATCGTCTACCGCATTAGTGAAAAAGAACGCAGGTGTGCCATCGCCTCGGCGAATAATAAAGTCGCCGATATCATCACTGTTAAAACGTTGATCACCGCGAACGAGATCATTAAACGTCACTTCTTCAGATTTAGGCACGCGAAACCGTAATGTGGGTTTTTGGCCTTCCGTGATTTTCTTCTCGACTTCTTCTTTGCTGAGATTGGCACAGATGCCGTCATAGCGTGGCGGCTGTCCGGCTGAGAGCTGGGTTTTACGCAAGACTGCTAGGCGCTGCGCACTGCAAAAACAAGGATAAGCCTGGCCGACTTCTTCTAACTTATCATAATACTCTTGATAAAGTGGCAAACGCTGCGACTGATGGTATTCACCTGGCTTGCCGTCATCATCAACCGGGCCACGCGCCCAATGCAAACTTAGCCAGCGCATATCTTCCATCAAAGCGGCGGTATATTCATCTTTACTGCGTTCTTGGTCGGTATCTTCGATACGTAGCAGAAAGTCGCCGCCATGCTTGCCGCTGAGCAATACATTGAATAAGGCGGTACGAATATTACCCAAATGGACAAATCCGGTGGGGCTGGGGGCAAAACGGGTGACGACGGTATCACTACTGCTAGTTGCTGACATTATTGGCTCTTGTACTCTTATATTAGTCTCTATTCGACAAACCTAGCGCTATTCAGCCCAAGTTCGATAAAAAGTGATTATAATGCGCCTTTCTTATCTTATGCGAATATTAAGGTGTGCAATGAATCGAACCGCTATTTCTATTACGCTTTTTCTCGCTTCTTTATTTGGGAGTCTTACTGTGTCTGCTGATGCCGCCAACCCTGTTGTATCCATTGAAACCAATCATGGTGAAATTACTTTAGAGCTCGATCGCGTTAATGCGCCAATTACCGTTGATAATTTCTTGAAATACGTTGAAAAAGGCCATTATGATGGCACTTTGTTTCATCGCGTCATGGAAACCTTCATGATTCAAGGCGGTGGAATGAATGAAGACTTCAGCGAAAAAGAAACCATGGACCCGATTAAAAACGAAGCCAACAATGGTTTGAGCAATGCACGTGGCTCAGTCGCTATGGCGCGTACTAACGACCCACATTCGGCTACATCTCAATTTTTTATTAATGTTGTGAAGAATGACTTTCTTAATTTTACTGCACCGAATGGCAGCGGCTGGGGTTATACCGTATTCGGTAACGTCACGCAGGGTATGGACGTTGTCGATAAAATTCGCAAAGTGCCTACCGGCAATCATCAAGGTCATGGCAATGTGCCAACTGAGCCTGTGATTATAATTAAGGTACGCCTTGTAGAATAAGCCGTACCGCAAAGCCTTTTTATGAGCGCTTCCGCTCACACTTTATTTATCTCCGATCTGCACTTAACTGCAGATCGGCCAGATATCTCTCAACAATTTCTCTCTTTCATCCAAGACAGTGCGCCTCGCGCTGAAGCGCTTTATATTCTTGGTGATTTATTTGAAATTTGGCTGGGTGATGACGCCATGACTCCAACGCACGGGATTATTCTTAACGCTATAAAATCCATCAGCGATCGCGGCATTTCTGTTTACTTCATGCGCGGTAATCGCGACTTTTTGATCGGTGATGAGTTTGCTAAAGCCTGTGGTTGTGAAATTCTTAACGACCCCAGTGTTATCAACCTCTATGGCACACCCACTCTACTTACACACGGCGATTTACTCTGCACCGATGATACTGACTACCAAGCCTTCCGTGCCTATATACGCGACCCAAAAACCATCAAGCAGTTAATGGCACTATCAATTGAGGAACGTATTGCTAAAGGTCGGGAGTATCGAGCAGGCAGCCAAGCGGCCAATAAAGAAAAACCCATGGATATCATGGACGTTAACCAAGATGCCGTGCTTGCCATGCTACGCGAGCATAATGTTGAACATATGATTATGGGGCATACCCATCGACCTAATGAGCATTCGTTTGAGTTAGAGGGTAAGCCAGCCCACCGTATTGTATTGGGTGACTGGCATGAGCAAGGGAGCCAGGTTTATGCAGATGCGAGTGGGTGTGAGCTGCAAGAATTGGTACGTAGAGTTTAGCTTACCTTCGCTGACCGCCAAGGAGAGCGAATGAAACTCTGCATGAAAATGATCACCGACTAATCATATTTCCGCAAATAAAAATCATCTACATCGCACCCATCTCACGCCCACGACGCTGACTCTCGGCTAAAGCTTGCTCTGCTTCGGCTTGATTCCAATCGACACTGGTTTCGGCCCAACCCTGTGTATGGTTGACGATCACATCTTCCAGTGCTGTGATATGGTCCTCACGAATATTTAAACAGGGAATATAGTTAAACCGTTCACCACCACCTTCGAGGAAATAACCTTTGTTCTCTATCATAATTTCTTCGATGGTTTCTACGCAGTCTGATGAGAAACCTGGACAGGCGATATCTAATGACTTTAAGCCTTCTGCAGATAACCGTTTTAAGGTTTCATCGGTATAGGGTTTTAACCATTCTTCTTTGCCGAACAATGATTGGAAACTCACCAGATAGTCATCTTTATTGAGATTGAGTTTCTCTGCGACAAGGCGTGCGGTCTTTTGACATTCGCAGTGATAGGGGTCACCTGCTAACAAAGTACGCTTTGGCATACCGTGGAATGAGAAAATCAATTTCTCAGCGCGACCATTTTCTTGCCAGTTTTCTTCTATGCTGCTTGCTAATGCTTGTATATAACTAGGCCAATCATGATAGTGCTGAACAAACCGTAGCTCGGGTACCCAGCGCCATTTTTTTAAGGTGTTGGCCACGGCATCAAAGGTCGATGCCGTGGTTGCTGCGGAATATTGGGGATATAACGGTAAAACTAAAATTCGTTGCGCTCCGGCATCACGTAATTTCTCCAGACCAGATTCTATCGATGGATTGCCGTAGCGCATGCCTAGCTCTACGACCACTGGCCCTGCGAAACGCTCGCTTAGCCGTGTGCGTAATGCGTCTCTTTGACCGAGACCATTGACCATTAGGGGTGAGCCGTCTTCTGTCCATACGCTTTTATACGCTTCGGCGGATTTCGCTGGTCGCGTGCGCAATATAATACCGTGCAGTATTAACCACCATATTGGTCGAGGTATTTCGACTACGCGTTTATCCCATAAGAATTCACCTAAATATCGACGCAATGCGCTTGCAGTGGGCGCATCGGGTGTTCCTAGATTAGCAATCAATATTCCTGTAACGGGGATTTTTTGCTGCATAGTGAGTAAACTACCTTGATGATCTATTTATTTGTAATTAGCTTGAGACCTTTGCACGAAGCATCTTTTCCGCTATGGCGGTGTTAAAAATAGTCTCAAAATGCTCATTTACTCATGTAAACTGCGCTTTTTCGACGATTTTTTCCTTGCCCTAACGAAAAATCTACATCGTGCAAAGGTCTCA
>NVRQ02000165.1 GCA_002400905.2 Gammaproteobacteria bacterium
GTTTGTGCTGCTTACATAAACTAGAAGATGAAAACACCAATGAAGTGTATTACACCCAAGTTGCCTGCAAGCTACTAGACGTCAATCAATGCCGTTGTACCCACTACGCTCAGCGCCAAAACCTGGTCAGTGATTGTTTAGTTTTATCTGTCAAAGACATCAAAAAATTTCACTGGCTGCCAAGTACCTGCGCATATCGATTAATTAGCGAAGGAAAACCCTTATTTGATTGGCACCCACTCGTCTCAGGTAATACTAATAGCGTGCATAAGGCAGGGATATCCGTACGAGGCCGCGCCTTATCAGAAGCTGACATCGGTGATATTGACCTAAAAGAACATATTATCCATTGGCTAGAGTGAACAACTCGGCAAAACCCATAAAAATATTCGCGGGGCCTTACAACAAGCGAAAATATTGTCTCCCTGTGTGCTATGGATAAATAAAATCGAAAAAGGCATACAATCAAACAACGAAGATTTCAGCGTATCGCAGCGCGTTTTGGGCACCTTAATTGACTTGGATGTCAGAACGCAAAGGTCGCCTCGATGGAACTTTTTTCATCGACCTACCCTCAGACAACGCGCGCGAACAGATCTTTAAAGTCCATCGTGGCAAACGTAAGTTATTGGACACAGATTTTGACTTGCCCATATGAGTCAAAAATACTCGCGGCTTTTCTGGCGCAAAAATCGAACAAGCGATAGTTTCCGCTGGATTCGCCGCAGTCTCGGCCAAGAAAACTCCAACTACACTCTACATTCTTACTAAAATCAGTAACACTAAGCCTCTTGCGGTTCTTACTAAGGAGAACATTGATTGGACGACATAGGCGAGTGAATATTGCACCGAGACAAAGCGGGCATTATGAAAAAACTGCAAGCGACTACGCATACGGTGAGGGTTTTTTCATAGTGACCAACGCCGGCGCACCCCAAGAGTACTTCCTCGTGATGGGCTATCGCCAATCACTCAGGGCGCACCCCAAGAGTACTTCCTCGTGATGGGCTATCGCCAATCACTCAGGGCGCAGGCTAATAGGCACCGCGGCTGTCGTCGCATCAATGTGCTCCTTAAGTATGTCCGAGCAAATTAACAGTCTCAGGCAGTGGGCATCAAACAGAACGGTGAGTGTCGGTCAATCCAACGTTTCATAGTGTAAACAAGCACTTATAGAGGTTTTTCTAGCGCATCACTTGTAAAATAAGTTTACAAACCCCATTCTTATGATTTAAGTGACAGCAATACTCGTCAAGCTTGATCTAATCGATTAAAATACTTGGCTTTTATCCTTAAGAGTTCAACGCGGAGCACAAAATGACCTTTGTCGTAATGGAAAATTGCATTAAATGTAAGCACACCGACTGTGTAGAAGTATGTCCAGTCGATTGCTTTCATGTAGGGCCAAATTTTCTTGTTATCGACCCCGATGAATGTATCGATTGCACTCTGTGTGAGCCAGAATGTCCAGTAGACGCCATTGTCTCCGAAGATGATTTGCCGGAGGATCAGGCGAATTTCCTCGAATTGAATGCTGAGCTTGCTAAAATCTGGCCAGTCATCACAGAGATGATTGATGCGCCAGAAGATGCTGCCGAGTGGGACGGTAAAGAAGGCAAGCTCGAGCTCCTCGAGCGCTAAACCGAGGTGACTCGCCGTTGAACAACGGCACCACTCTACCTGCCCTCGGGGCGCACCGACTCGTTGCTTACAGCGAGGACCCTATCACGGTTCTCGCCAAACAAATTGTTGCTGAACAAAAAAATCTGCTGCCCGACCTGACACACGTCACGGTCTTACTTAACAACCCCAACCGTATCTCTGAACTACGGCGACAGCTGTTAGTTTATGCCGCCGCATCGGGTTATAGCGGTCTGCTTGGACCAACAGTATGCAGTCTGCGTGAGTACGTCGCCGAATGCTGCATACCTGGCAAAGCGATCATTAGTGATCGTGCGCGTGAACTCATGTTGTATAAAGCGCTGGATCAGCGACAAGAATTATTCGGTGCCGTATCAACCTGGTTTCTCGTTGACAATTTACTTTCTTTATTTGATGAACTGAGTGCCAACCATTACCAACTGCCATCGGACCATCAAGATTTTATTGATGCACTAGCGGCTGCCTACGGTTTAGACGCGGCAAAAAATGATCCGGCAATACAACAGTCCCTTAGTCGAGAAGCAAAAATTGTTCATACGCTATGGCATGCCTACCAGGAACAACTCGATGCCTACGATTACACCGACAGTGAAACCGCTTATAGACAGAGCTTAGAACAACTCACACAGCAAAATACCGATAACGTGTTTTACGTCGCAGGCTATCATCGGTTTTTACCTTCTGAGCGCATGTTTTTACAGCGACTGGATACAAACAAACAATTAACACTCTTTGTTCACGGACAGAAACCCTCACTCACTAATAATAACGACTCAGAACAACTGCATAGTGATGTTGCGATACAGCCATTACTCACTGCATTTAATATCGAACACGAAACAAGTCATCACTCTGAGTACACCGACTTTCTTGATAGCACGTATACGCCAACACAACATACCGAAACACTAGAACAAACTGGTATCAAACAACGCGCCGAACTCTTTGCTCAGAGGCATCCAGAGAGTCCGCTGAAAAACAGTTTGCGCCTAGGTAAAAATAGTAGCGCTGAACACGAAGCACAAGCCGTCGCACTGCAACTCGTACATTGGCACAAGCAAGGTAAGCAACGCTTAGCCATCATTACCGAAGATCGTCGCCTTGCCCGCCGTGTCCGCGCATTGCTTGAACGTTTTAATTTAACCGTTAACGACTATACGGGTTGGGCACTGTCAACCACCAGTGCCGCTACAGCAATAGACAGCTGGCTCAATCTCATTGAGCAAGACTTTGCTTATCAACCCTTACTTGATTTACTTAAATCGCCTTATGTCTTGCCAGACTGGGATCGAGACGATCTCTCCAAAGCGACCTATCGCTTTGAACACGATATTATTCGTCACGAAAACGTGCTGGCCAACTTGTCGCGTTATCGATTTTATATTCGTTCACGTCAACAACGCCTCAAGTGGAAAAATACCCATGTCAGCGAACTACTTGATGCGCTAGAACATGCGGCAGCGCCTATTATCGCGCTAAACAAATCAAAACGACAAGCGAGCTTAATCGATTTATTGGGCGCTGTTGAACTGAGCATGCAACGCATCGGCCTAATGTCGACATTGCAAAATGATGAAGCCGGCAAAAGCATTATCGAACAACTGCAAACGCTGCAATCAATACCTGAATCCCAAATGAGCACCATGCCCTGGCATGAATTCCGCCAGTGGCTAGCCCGGGCGCTCGAGCAAAGCTATTTTCAGCTTAGTCGCGCTGAAGGAGGTATCGCGCTATTGCCGGCCAGCCAGTCCAATCTTGAACAATTTGATGGCGTAGTGATTGCTGCTGCTGATACCCGCCATCTGCCCATGACAGCATCGCCATCGCCGCTATTCAATCAATCTGTGCGTAAGGAACTCGGACTGCGCACGCAAACTGATGAACTACAAACCGCCTTTTATCATTTTCGGCGCTTGCTCGAATCAGCACCTGAAGTGCTCGCCACCTATTCCATTGACCATAACGGTGAACCACAAACATTAGCGCCGTGGTTGCAGCTACTCAATGCCTTTCATCAACTCAGCTACCAATACGACTTACATGATCTGGCACTTGCCGCCGCGGCTAGCAATTTAGTGCTATCCGATCCTGATCACCAATGTCTACCAGAAAAAGTGACTCGCCCAGCTCCGAGCGCACAGGCTACACAGCTACCTAACCGCTATTCGGCTTATACCTATCAACAATTGATTAATTGCCCCTACCGCTACTATGCAGGGCAGTATTTGCAATTATCGGCACCCGAGCCTATACGCGAAGCCTTGCAAAAATCTGACTACGGCGAGCTTGTTCATCGCTGTTTACAAGCGTTTCACAGTGATGTCAGCGGGCTACCTGGACCATTTCCTATTGCGCTCACTGAAAGCTCGCGACCAGCAGGCATCGACCTACTTAACACTATCGCCGAAAAGGTTTTTGCTGCTGACCTAGAGGACAACACACTGCATCGTGTCTGGCTCAGACGCTGGCAAAACGGCATGGCTAGCTATATAGACTGGCAAATCAAACACGCCGAAAATTGGCAGGTCCATAACAATGAGTATTATCTCGAACATGAGCCGAGTGACACGCAGTATGGACTCAGAGGCCGCATCGACCGTGTTGACACCAGCATTAGCAAAACTAATAGCCATATCGGTGACGCCATCATCGATTACAAAACCGGTTTTAGTGCTAGCTATGATGATGTCATGATAGGTGAATCGATACAGCTACCCTTTTACGCCATGCTGTGGCAACGCCCTGTGAGCCAATGTGCCTACATTGAGCTCAGCGACACGGTTAGCGAAACAATTATTGAGAATGAAGATCTCACTACGATTACGCAAAAAAATGAACAACGCCTCAACACGCTGCATCAACAGCTTCAGCACGGTAAAGCACTACCGGCATGGGGTGATGAGAGCGTTTGTCAATATTGCGAGTTCCAAGGTGTCTGCCGTAAACAAAGCTGGCAAACCGAGCAGGGACTGTAGATATGGAAGCACTCAAACCCAACATCAATGTCACTGTTTCTGCTTCTGCGGGAAGCGGTAAAACCTATTTATTAGTCAGCCGGATTATTCGGCTGTTGCTAGAGGGTGGCGCGCCAAACAGCATTGTTGCGATCACCTTTACACGCAAAGCCGCTGGCGAAATGGTCGAACGTCTTAATGAGCGACTCTATGAACTTGCTGCAATAGAAGATGATGCCTTAGCCACAACCTTACACAACCTTGGCGTAGACTCGTCGTATAATGAGCGCGCTCGATCACTATACGAAAACCTGCTACTCAATCCTCGTTCAGTAAAAATCACTACATTTCATGCCTTTTGCCATGATTTATTACAGCGTTTTTCCTTAGAAGCAGGCATCGATCCGGGTTTTGAACTGCTCGAATCAAGCACGCTCATCAAGCACCAAGCATGGCAACGTTTACTTGATAATGCTACACAGCAAACAAGTGATGAGACTAACCGCGCACTTGATCAGCTGTTTAACGAATGCAGCAATCCGTCAAGCGTTGAAGAGTTATTACTCAATGACTTCCTTGAACATCGCAGTGATTGGTGGGCATTCACCGAAAACAAACCTGACCCTATTGCTTACGCAACACAAAAAACACGCAGCGCATTGAAACTGGACAAACAAGTCAATGATAAACCCTCACTGCCCGATACCGTTCGCAAGCAACTCGAACAGTTTTCGCTGCTGCTAGAAAAACATACGACTAAGACCAACGGCAAATCGGTGCTAACACTCAACAAACTACTTGAACATCACCAGTTCGACATTGACGCATTGAAAATGCTTCACGCCATCTTTTTTACTGCTGCTGGCGGCTTACGCAAACGCGGAAGCAGCAAAGCCCAAATTAAAAGCATGGGGGAAGAGAATGAGACGACCCTCATTGCGCTACATCATACGCTCGCAGAAGTCGTTGATGATTTACTGGACAAGCAATATCGTGAAAAAACAGCAGCACTCAGCCATGCCTGGTATACCTTAGGGAATCAACTTCTATCACTTTTCCAAACGATCAAACGAGAACAAAATTATCTCGATTTCTCTGACTTGGAGTGGCAGGTTTACAAGCTACTTTCCGATAACGAACAATCGCATTGGGTGCAATACAAACTCGATCAACGCATCGATCA
>NVRQ02000166.1 GCA_002400905.2 Gammaproteobacteria bacterium
AACTATTTCCCATAGGGAAATAGTTTTGATCCAAAGAAACTTAATAGTGCCGACGATGGTCCTTTTGATACGGCCGACAGAAACGATTACGATGAAGGCACTAGCCCCTACGGCGCACTAAACATGGCAGGTATGGTTTTCGAGTGGACAAGTACAGCATGCCCAAGCGACAATCGTCCAAACGCGAGCATTGTTAAAGGAGTGTCTTGGGGTGACTTTCCTGGCGTCACTCGCTCCGCCACCAAACACTGCCGACCAAACAATATCAAACATGTATTGATCGGTTTTCGTTGTGCCACGACAACAACAGAGTGAACACCTAGCAATGAAGCCGACCACTGATCATTTGATCTTTTTTCTTATACTCATCTGCCTCAGCTTGACCAGCTGTAGTGATTCAAACAATGAAGTCGCCACCTCGACAAACCCCACCAGCGAAATATCTCCAGACGAGGCTATCACTGAGATCAACCCTGCAATAAAACACACGCTACTAAGCAGTGAAGAGAAAGGGTTTCTGGATGAACATTGGCAACTTACCATTCCTTTACAAGGCCAGGCACCCGATGACTATAGTGATATTGAATCCTCTCTTGACCCTGCTTCGTGCGGTCTCTGTCATGAACAACAGCTTAAAGACTGGCAAACAACGTTTCATGCACACGCCATGGGGCCAGGGATCCTTGGGCAAGTCATCGACATGATTGAAAGCGGCGATCATACACAAGCTCAACTATGCTGGAGCTGCCACACACCCTTAGCTGAACAACAAGATAGTTTAAAACTCAATGACAACTGGCAGAGCAACACTTTATTCGACGAAGAACTACAACATTCCGGTTTAGTTTGTGCTGGTTGTCATGTGCGCCAACACAAACGTTTCGGCCCTTCGCGTAGAGACACTCCCAATGTCGAAGGGAACATTGATGACGGTGACCAACCTCACAACGGTTTTATCGCCACTACGGCATTTTCACATTCGGCCTTTTGTTCTAATTGTCATCAATTTAAAGAAAATGGTTTTTCACTCAACGGTAAACTCCTAGAAAACACTTATAACGAGTGGCAAGAAAGCCGTTATGCCAAAGAAGACATTCATTGCCAAACTTGCCATATGCCAGACCGTCGTCATACTTGGCGCGGCATTCATGACCCTGAAATGACAAAGCGCGCAGTGACCATTGACGTCGATGCGCCGCTACAGCAATATAAATTAGGCGAACTTTATGAAGCGCGCATCACCATCACCAATACTGGTGCCGGCCATTACTTCCCAACTTATGTCACACCCAAGGTATTTGTCCGTGCAGAGTTATTTGATTCTGACGACAATATAATCGCCGGCTCTCTACAAGAAGCGATCATTGGCAGGGAAACCACTGCCAACCTGTCACAAGAACTCTACGACACGCGTATCGCACCGGATGACAATGTTTCTATCCTCTACCGTGAGGCACTACGCGGCAAGCCAACGAAATTAAAAGTAAGCATTACTGTCGAACCCGATCATTTTTATACACGCTTTTACAAGATTAAGCTTGCCAGCATGAAAGAAGGCCTCAGCACGGATTTATTACGTGAAGCCTTGGCCAAGGCACAACAATCGCATTTCAGCATTTTCGAAAAAACCTATCCCATTAACGTTGACTTAAACAGCACGGTAAAACTTGATCCCAACACATACCGTGCTAGCGCTCCCGCAAGCAAAACTAATGTTGATAGCACGTCACATACGCCTTATTGGAATGATGACGATATCAAATGGCACAACTATGAAACCGGCTTAGCACTCGCCAAGAAAAATAACAAACCTGTTCTACTCTTGTTTTATGCCGATTGGTGTCCAACATGCCACGCGTATCAGCCAATTTTCGAAGACCAACGCCTACTTGAACTAAGCAACGATTTCATTATGGTTCGTGTGAATACGGACAATGAGCCAAAACTCAACCAAGCCTATATACCAGAAGAAGAATGGGAATATGTGCCACGCACCTTTGCCTTATTTTCCGATGGTAGCCGCATGAATAGTGTCTACTCTAAGACTAAAGCACCACGCTACTTTCTTAGCGCTAACAGCCCATCAGAGTTTTTGTTCACCATGCAGGCCGCGTTGCTAACTCATCGGGACAGAATAGCGAGCACCACCTTAAATTAAAACGACGTAACGGCAATACTATTTTTATGCCTATTGATATTGATTACACCACCACCCCGTTCGGAGAACTCATAGTAGGCAGCTATGATGAAAAGCTATGCCTATGTGATTGGCGTAATAGAAAAGCACGCTCAACAATTGATCGCAGATTAAGCACGGTTTTTGAAACCACATTCAAACAGCAAAACAATAAGACAATCGAGCTTTGCAAGACTCCGTTAGACGAATATTTTGCTTTCGCAAAAAAGACAGTTTGAACTCCCCATAATACTGGCCGGGACTGATTTTCAGAAATCGGTATAGCAGGCTATATCCAAAACCCCGCTTGGAAAAACCAACAGCCACCTTCAATTGGCAGATAAACTGGGGGCCAAAATAGCTGTGCGTGCCGCTACTAATGCGAATAGTGCCAATGCCATTTCAATTGGCATCCCCTGTCACCGTATTATTGGCAGCGATGGCGACCTTACCGGCTACGCTGACGGCCTTCATGCAAAAAGTAAATGACTTAAACTCGAACAAAACTTTTCTTTATCTCATAAAAAGCACAAAAAGCTATCGTTGTAAAAATCGCGATACACAATCAGCCTAAACGGTAGCTTCATCCGAAAAGGTAGGCTAAAAAAACACTGTTTCCATTGTTTCTTTAATCATTCGTGAGGAATCGGGCTCACCGTTAAGGCATTGTTAACCCAAACTTGAGTATGCTATATATAGACAGATACCAAAGAGGTCCATCACTATGAAAACCCTAAGCAAGATACACGCTGCAGGCATTTTTTTAATGCTTCTGACCTTACCTGCTTTTTTTGTTGGAACCGCCATAGCAGGTAAAAACGTCGACACTATAAACCAAACCAGCAAAGGGATCGCGGTAAAAGGATACGACATGGTCGCCTACTTTCTTGATGGTGCTCCAAGCAAAGGCAGCACAGAAATCACACATTATTGGCACAATGCCACTTGGCGTTTTGCCCACGCGGAAAATCGCGATTTATTTGCGGCTAACCCAGAAAAATATGCACCACAATATGGTGGATATTGCGCTTACGGCGTAAGTCAAGGCGCTACCGTTTCCTTTGATCCTAATGCATGGACGATTATTGACGATAAGCTCTATCTCAATCTCAGCAAAAAAATTCAAAAGAAATGGGAAAAAGACATTCCCGGCTATATTGAGGTTGCCGATAATAAGTGGCCCGGAATTCTAGCCGGAAAATAATTATCACAAAAGTTTAGCAACATAGTTAACTTAATCTGTATAACATGTGGGCCAGCCCACTTTAGCTGGTATTAATTATTTGGAGAAGAAACACCATGAGACCGATAATGTTACGTATGATCGCGATGTTTGGTTTAGTTGCAATGTTACTAAGCGGCAGTGCATTTGCTGGTAATGAACTAATCATGCAAAAAGTCGCTAACGATGCGCCAATTGTGCTTGCCTCTGGCTCTCATAACCCTTGCGGTCATCATGATAATGATGGCGAAAAAGCGAACAACGCATGTAACCCTTGCGGCCATAATCCATGTGCCGCTAACCCTTGCGGTCATCATGATAATGATGGCGAAAAAGCGAGCAACGCTTGTAACCCTTGCGCAAAGCACTAAATACCTAGCCAGCCTAGCTGGTCGCTATACGAGGGGGGCTGTTTTGCCCCCTTTTCCTTTACTATTCACATCAAACTAAAGCGGACTATACTTCGGCTTTAACAATGATGTTGTATCACCATGCTTAGCCTTAAAAACTTAAATATCGTGACTGCCTCTTGCGCAGCAATCGGAATTCTTGTTCTACTGCTCGCCAACTACGGCCCTACTACTGACAATGGAATTCCTGAGCATCTTCTTCTCATACTCATGTTCGCTGAATTTGTTGCTATTGCCGGAATAATGGGTGCCATCATGGCGGTAAAACAAACCCAACTCAATGGGCTTAGCTTGCCGGTATCGTTATCAGGCATTTCATGTGTACTTTTCACCATCGCCTTTGGCTCATTTGGCATTGACATCTGGCGTACTTACATAGGCGCTTGAAGTCCCGCTATCTCTCGCACTTCCTATCCATACTTTAGCCGACCGTCTAATAGCTATTAACTAATCCTCGCATGCTGGCAATCAATTTTTATAATACTCACCTTGGCGCTCCAATGAACCTCAAGACTAAAAGACTAAACAGAGATAGCGACGAGTAAAAACACATTAACTACGTCACCTGGCGCACCTATCAGCGATGGCCAGAACTCACATACCGCCGCCAAACACGATTTGCGTGGCTTTACGGCCAAATTTATACGACACAAGGCAACTCTGTCACCCACACCAAAGACGCCGAAGCCGTATGGGATTTCTAGTCATAGAACCCGTAAGCCATGCACCAAGTGACGAATCTATTTTCTGATCGTGGCGTGCCATTGAACTCCCGTCCTAATGAATGGCGATGGCTCACATACCTTCTCGATGTAAAAAGAGAAACGAACTGTTCGTGCCCCCAAAATAACGCATTCTCACAGCACATTATAGTGATATAACACCCAAAACTTAGACCCCTTACGTCCACCGCCACCTAAACATACCGTCCAGCCAGCTCCAATACGGAGTAACCAGAACAAAGCAACCTAAAACTTGTCTCATTGCCTACCACCGACAGTGATACAAAAAACATAGTTTCAACATCAACCCTGTACACAGTAAACGCCTCAAGACGTATACTGTTTTTAGATTCAGACAACTCATGATAGCCTAAGTCTAGTTGTGTCGATCACACCTGAAATTTTTAAATACAGAAATGAAAT
>NVRQ02000167.1 GCA_002400905.2 Gammaproteobacteria bacterium
ACCAAATTATGGCTACCGTAGTAGTGGTTTTTTATATGATCCATATACACGGTATTAACGATACCGGGTTGTTGATATAAGTCACGTAGATAAGCCCATAAATTGGGGTAATCAATAATACGTCGAATGCTGCACTTAAAATGACTGTAATACACCGCATCGAAACGCACCAAAGTGGTGAATAATCGCCAGTCAGCTTCGGTGATAGTGTTTTCTATCAAATAGCGTTGGTTGTTGAGCCTATTCTCCAACCAATCGAGTGTATCGAATAGTGGGCAGACCGCTTCTTCATAGGCGGTTTGGGTCGTGGCAAACCCAGCTTTGTAAACGCCATTATTAAGCGTGATATAAATTCGTGCATTGATCTCATCGATTTCAGACCGGATTGCATTCGGATAATAATCACCCGGCTTGGCTCCCAGCCCATCAAAAGCACTATTAAACATGCGAATGATTTCAGATGATTCGTTAGACACAATGGTATGGGTATGTTTATCCCATAAGGCGGGCACCGTGACGCGACCACTATAGTGCTCGTCTGCGCCGGTATAAACCTCGTGGTAGTAATGCGCCTGGTAAATGGGGTCAGCAATAACACCCTCGCCTGCTTCAAATGTCCACCCGTATTCAGCCATATGCCAATGAACGACGGATACCGACACTATCTCTTCTAACCCTTTTAAGACACGAAAGATTAATGTTCGATGCGCCCAAGGACAAGCATGAGAAACATAGAGATGGTAACGCCCTGCTTCGGCTTTAAATCCTGACTTACCCGTTGGTCCCGCTGAACCGTCTTGCGTTACCCAGTTGCGAAATTGAGACTCAGATCGAATAAACTTTCCCCTACTTTGTTTGGTGTCATACCAGGTATCTTGCCACTGCCCATCCACTAACAAACCCATCTTTAGTTCAACGCTCCTACATTACCAATTTAAGCTAAGATTAAAATTCACCCTTTGAATAATCTTTAAATGCCTGCCGCAACTCCGCATCGGTATTCATCACAAACGGGCCACGGATTCGTTAAGCGGTTCGCCAGCAACCAAAATAAATCTGGCAGTAGGCGGTTCACTAATAATTTGAACACGATGTCCATGATCGAGTATCGCCAAATCGCCTTTCTCTACCACAGCATCTTGCTCATTACGTTCCCCGAGCACTGTAATCTTGCCTTCTAAAACATAGATAAACGCGTTATACGAAATTGGTATGGGTTCGATAAAACTACCGTTACCTTCAAGTGATATATCAAGGTATAGCGGATTTACTGCGCGACCTGTAACAGGACCCATCGTACCGAGACTAGTGCGACCTGCGATCACTGCAATGCTGCAAGCGTGGTCTCGATGTTCAACAGCAATCATCTCGGCGTTATATTCGTGATATTCGGGAGCAGCCATTTTTTTGTGCGATGGCAAATTAACCCAGAGTTGCAGCCCTGACATTAAGCCTTCTTCCTGTTCTGGCATCTCTGAGTGAATGATTCCACGTGCAGCCGTCATCCACTGTACACCGCCGTTTTCGATTACCCCTTCGTGGCCAGCATTATCACGATGTCGCATCCGCCCTGCCAACATATAGGTGACGGTTTCAAAACCACGATGCGGGTGAGGTGGAAAACCAGCGATATAGTCGTCAGGCTTATCTGAGTCAAAGTGATCTAACAATAAGAAGGGATCCAACATGCCTAGCTCACGACCACCTATTAGCCGTGTCAGGTTAACGCCGGCACCATCAGAAGTGGCAACGCCGCGAACCAGTCGACGAGCCGACCGGTTGTAGCATTGCCTATCATCGTGTGTTGCTGGCTTCATAACGAGGTGTCTCGTTTTTTCAAAATGACTTATATTGCATCCGTGTCCGAACCACCTTGGCAGCATTTACTATTATCAATTGATAAAATTCCTGCACCGTTTGCAGCCAAAAACAGAAAACCACCCGCTATGGCAATATTCTTCATAAAGGCATTTTGTTGCGCGGCGTCGGCCCAAAATGGATGAAAAAATACAGCAGTTAGGATGGTAAATCCAGCCATTAGCAATGCAACAAGTTGGGTCTTCCAGCCAATTAAAATCAGAATTCCGCCACCCAACTCAGTCAGTATCACTGCTGGTAATAAGGCACCAGGAATACCGTGTGATTCCATATAGCCAGCTGTTCCGGAATAGGCAGTGATTTTGCTAATACCAGCAATAATAAAAATAAGCGAGATCAATACTCGTCCCAGCGGTGCTGCATATTGTGTCTGTGCATTCATAGTCACCCTCTCCGTTGTTAGTTTTTATACGTCGAGATCGAGTGTATGCCTCTATAACCCTAGAATAAACAGTGGATAATCGAATAGATTGTTCTTAAAATAGCAACAACCACGAAGTAAGGTAAGGTGACTTGAGCGTCTTCGAAGAAATGAACACTTTTGTTAAAGTTGTTGATGCTGGCAGCATTACCGGCGCAGCCAACAGAATGAATAGGGCTAAATCAGCCGTTAGCCGCCATCTTAGCGAGCTTGAAACTCGGCTTGGCGTGCAACTACTCAAACGCTCGACCCGTCGTATGAGTCTCACTGAAACGGGTAAAAGTTACTACGAACAATGCGTTCGTATTCTTGCTGATGTAGAAGAAACCGAATCTGCTGTGACCACAGAAAGCGCTGCTCTTAAAGGTAAGCTGCGTATCACCGCTCCACTCAGCTTTGGCATACTTCACTTAAGCTCTGCAGTCGCTGACTTTATGCAAGAACACCCCGAGCTTACTCTTGATGTACATTTGAGTGATAACCAAATCAATCTCGTTGACGAAGGCTATGATCTTGCTGTTCGCATAGCCGACCTCAATGATTCCGCACTCATTGCACGCCGACTCACCTCAATAAAAATGGTTGCTTGTGCGAGTCCGGTTTATTTAAAGCAACACGGTACACCGCAGACACCTGAAGACATAGTTGATCATGCTTTTTTACATTATGGCAATCGAACAGACAGTGTTTGGAGCTATAAAGATGGGCAAGGTAACCCAGGTCAGATACGCTTAAATCGCGTGTTATCTGCTAATAATGGCAGCTTCTTAAGAGATATTAGCATTGCTGGTCAAGGCATTGTAATAGGTCCCTGCTTCATTGTTTATGAAGCAATAGAAAATGGTGATCTGATACCGTTTTTACAAGATTACCAATGGCAAACCCTAAGCGCGTATGCGGTATATCCACCAACTCGCCATTTATCACATCGCGTGCGCGTGTTTATCGATTTTCTCGCGCAACGGTTTGGTGATAAACCCTATTGGGATGAATGTTTAACAGAATAAGCAACCAGGACATTAACCTTAAAATGCCTTAGTACATAGCAATGGCAACAGTCGGTGACAGAATAGGAAAAATGACCAGGTTAATCAATCCTTTGATCGCGCTGCTGCGTACATGTGCTTTAGCGATGACTTGCTCAGCCAAATCAAAGTCAATAACAGCGTCCACGAAATAAGCTTTCCGGTTAGACGTCGATTGCGTCGCTACCTCGTGATAGGTTTTGCACTTTCCTGTGCAAAATCGACTCGCTTACGCGCCCCGAAGGAAGTGTACCCTACCTTAGTCTATTTGGCGGCCCTATGGATGAAGAACGGGCTAATACAGATTATGCGACGTGCCAGCACATACAAGATACCGGCATCTTAAGAGCCGTAGGTAAACATAGAGAATATTGGCAGTTGGCAATAAAGCGATTTAGTTGCTAAATAGGATGCAACTCAATACCGACTAAATCATCTTTCGATTTATTTATCTTTGCACGGAAGGCTTTAAATTCTTGCACTATTTCCGTACCAAGCTCTTTTAGCTCCGCAGGCAAATAAGGGCCTGACCACTCTGGCCACTGGCGCTTAAACCAGACTGCAACATTATCAGACAAGTCACGAATAACTCCTTCGTTATCAACCACAAGCTTACCTACTTCGCGATCGTCGAGATATTTGTGATCGATAAAATGATAAAATCGGCAATATCGATATGAATCAAACAGATGTAATAGCAGTGTTTGTTTCGTTCTACGATCTCGCTCCGAAAATATATTGCTACTGGCCGAACGATACAAACCCATATAAGAATAGTGGTCGGTATTGTGCAGACGCTTAACCGTACCTAAGGCGTACTCCATATCGTATTTAGAGAAATACTCCTTATAAATAGGCAATTCACGAAATTCGCTCTCTGGCATCAACATGTTGCGATTTAGCGGAATGCCTGGTTCACGCATCATTCGGCCCAATAAATATGAGTGCTCGTCATACAAGTTACGTAAATGGTAGAGCTCTTCTCGCTGATTATACGTTGAAACCTCGCTTGTGAAGAACTGCTTATCTTTAGTATGGCCATTCACCCATATCCCGGAGTCAAAAGGTAATACTACTTGGATTTGCTCAAACGCCCAACACTGAAAATTATCCACTGAGATGCGTGTTGCCCCTCGATGAATATCTAAAATTAAATCAGATAAGACCTGATCCATTGACCCTTTCCCTGAAAAATTCGCTGTGCTTAATTTATAACTAATCACCTTATCCTTGGTTTAAGTAGGGATCAGTCCATATTATATAGTGGCAAAATGCTACCACATAGAGAGGGAAATACAATGATAGTTAGTACACAATTTAATGGTACCGACACGATAAAATGGTCGACGTTAACCTATATCTATTAATTAATATTGCTCAGTATCCTACTGATTAATATCAATTATTTTCTTATATTTTCATGGCAAGAGTAAGGCCGTCGGCGATCGGCACAAGACTGATGTCGACTCGATTATCATGCCTTAAACTTTCGTTAAACTGACGGATTGCCACAGTGTCAGCATCCATTTTTTCTGGTTCGACAACTGACCCATCCCATAACACATTGTCTACAGCGATAAGGCCACCCACTCTTATAAGTGCTAAACACTTTTCGTAGTAGGCTTGATAGTTAGTTTTGTCCGCGTCGATAAAGGCAAAATCAAAACTCCCCTCTCGGCCATTTTCAAGTAATGAATCCAGGGTATCTACCGCAGGCGCTAATCGTAGATCGATTTTGTCCGCAACACCGGCCTGTTGCCAGTATCGACGCGCCACCGACGTCCACTCTTCGTTAACATCGCAAGCGATAATGTGTGCGTCATCGCCACTGGACTGTGCCATAGCAAGACTGCTATATCCGGTGAACGTACCAATCTCTATAATGTTTTTAGCACTCATTAATTTAACCAAGAGCGCCATAAATTGCCCTTGCTCAGGTGATATCTGCATCATCGCCATCGGATCTTGAGCCGTTTCTATACGCAGCGCTTTAAGTTCATCTGACTCACGTAACGACACCGACAACATATAATGATAGAGTTCGTCACTAAGGTTAAGTGTTTGCTTTGACATGGTTAGAGAGCACCACTTTAATTTAATTAACGTAAAGATAGCACGAGTAATCTGGTGTTATACCGTTCTTTTATTGCATTAGAGTTGACTGAAGCGAGTCGCAATCAACTCGCTGAACTTGCCGACACTCATCAAGCGCAAGACAAGCACAGTGAAATCAGCTGGCCGGACATTGAAAATTACCATGTCACACTTGCCTTTCTTGGCGACCAACTTTCGTCCGACTTAGACAGACTAGCCGAGGAACTTAGTTTTACTACCCGACTCAACGCTGACCTTCAGCTCAGTGCCAACGAACTGAGTTATTTTCCTTATCACTCCAGACCTAAGTCTCTAGCCATCATGCTTGAGCTTGACGCCGCGCTTAAGCAAATAAAAAACTATACGGATCAAACATTGCGTAATAGTGGAATTAATTATGATAAACGTAAATTTATTCCACACATCACTTTAGGCCGCATACGCGGCCGCAAGCTCCCCAACTTGATCATACCGCCACGATATATCGATATCACACTATCTTGCGCTAGCCTCACTTTATTTCGCAGTGAGCGGCATAGCGACGGCGCAATTTATACGCCGATCTTTCGTATTCCTAGTAACCTAGAAGGTTTAGACGGGTTCGATGATACGTGGGCTTAACTCGTCATTAGTCAGCGATAGTTCGTCGGCAACCGAAAACGTCGTGGCCCAGCGCTACCTGGGTTGATCAGTAAAACAGCTGATTCATAGGCAATATTCGGCTTGTGCTGACAATAACGGCCACATCATCACCTAATGTGCGCCTATCTAACTGCTTGATATCGTGAACAATATGAAATAACTGTTGAGCAATGCGCAGTGATAGGGTTTCAGGATAATGCTGCGCCCAGTCATCTTTATCGATATTACCTCGAATCGCATGCACAAGTGTAATGCTTGCAAGGCGTCGATGACATCGGGCTTGGCTTACCAAGCTCTCTCGCGTGAAGAATTAGATCAACAGCTGATAAGGCGGCAATCGCTTCGTCACGCAACAGTCCATGCGTATCAGAGATAATACCGACTTCAATCACTTTTATTGCTCGTATCAGGCAGCCTATTAATGTCCTCGCAGAGCGGAACGCGCCATAAGAAATAAAGCAAGATTAATGCTATACCCACCAGAACAATTCGAATAGTCGCATTATCAATAAAAAAAATAATCGATAAGCTAAATGTAAAGACAACAGATCCGAACGCCATATAACGTACGGCCCGTCGTATACAACGCTTTGATTCCCATTCGCTAATAATGCAACCAAAAAATCGATTGTTCAGCAACATCCAATAAAATCGCTGCGATGATTTTGCAAAACATAATGCGGCGAGCAAAACGAATGGTGTGGTTGGCAATACAGGTAATACGATGCCTATAATACCCAAAACAAGGGAAATAAAGCCGCAAACCATATAGAGTGCGCGCAAGATTTTAGAAGAAGATAGCTTAGAGGCGACCCGGTGTGACATTATTTATTTGTGAGAATTAATAATAATTCTCTCTACGTTGGTTTTATATAGACTACATCATAAAGTATTGCGCTAACAGTTTATGATAACAAAATTTGAATTCGAGCTTGCTAGCTTGGCACACGCCACAGCTAGAAGAGATTAGCCGTTGCAGTAGCGATTTAACATGGGTCATGAAGATTTTGTCATCAGGCATAACAACACTTTCAAAGCTGGCAACGATATTGCCCTTGCAGTCGACCAAATATTTATGAAAATTCCAGCGAGGATACTCAGCAGTCTCATTTATCAGGTTAGCATAAAATATGCGGTACGTTTTTAGGTGTTCCATTTGTTTTTGCAAACATTGGAAATGTTACGCTAAAAATTGCTCGACAAAATTCCGCAGTTTCTTTGCTGCTACCTGGCTCTTGAGTGCTAAAATCGTTGGATGGAAAACCTAGCACTAACAATCTTTGGTCTTTGTAATTTGAGTAGAACTTTTCTAAGCCTTCGTATTGACCAGTGCAGCCATATTTACTTGCTGTATTAATAACTAATATAACCTTACCCTTGGTATTCCTCGCAGAGGTTAATTTCTTTATTATCTGTGAGGGTTTCAACCGTGTGGCTTAACATGAACAGAACAATCAGCAGCGTTAGCACTACCAGCAAAGATTACTATAGAAAAAATAATAGTTATCACGCTTACATGACAACACTGTGTCTATCATGCTAGAAATATTTTAGTCGATATATTTCATTTATCTGTGCAGGAATACTTCTATTAGGGCTCGCTAGCCTCGCTATTACTTATGCTAGAAAAATAAAAGATGTCTCCGCTGCCGGAAACAGCAACGATGTTCCTGACAGCGGCTAGCAAATGATAGGACTAACCGCTAAACAGCAGACAATTACACGTTACAAGGGCTGCCATCGATCCATGCACCATTCATGTATACCGTTGGTTGGTACTTCATGATTTTGCGCATATACCACATCTGCACTAGATTATCAGTCATTTCAGTGGGTGTATTGCTGGTGCGATAACCCCATTGATCTTGAAGTTCAATTTTTACGGCTTGGCCGTCGTTATCGGTTTCAATAAAGATTGCAGGGCAATGGGTAGGTTCGTCAAAGCTTGCTACCATAACGCCTGGTGGCATATCGCCACTGTTAGCAGAAGTTGCATACAATGTATAAAATAGTACTAATAATAGCTTTTTCATTACAGCGTCCTCATCAATCAAGATGTTGCGTGCCAGAAAACCACATTGCATTCTTTGCAATATGTTTGCCATCCATTACTCTTCTAGCCAGAAGACCTACATAAACACTTATATTATTAACTTATCTAGTTAAACAGCGTGTTTTAATGAAACTAACTCGTGGTTCAAGCAAAGAAGATACCTCTAAATTCTCACTCGCTCAGCTACTATAACGGCAATTAATTGACTAATTGAAGTTAAAATATTAGATCTTTAATGAAAACCATAAAATTCAACGAGTTAGATAAGCATAAATAGTAGCTAAAATTACCCGAGCCTTCAGTATTTATTACCACTAACTATTTTTTTATCACCAATATGGGTTTCACCGCGAGCCTTAGCAAACTCGATCTGGCGTTGTCGCTCTTCAAAGCGAGATTTTTGCTCTTCACTCAATTCCTTATAGCAATGAGGACAAGAAACCCCTTTCACATAATGGGGTGACTGCCTATCTTGCGCTGATATTGGCCGGCGGCAGCCATAGCATTGATCATAACTACCCGCTTCAAGCGCGTGATTAAGGGTAACGCGATTATCAAATACAAAACATTCGCCCTGCCACAAACTTTCTTCTTTAGGCACGGTTTCCAAGTATTTTAATACGCCGCCCTCAAGATGATACACCTCATCAAAACCTTCGCTTAACATATAAGCGCTTGCCTTTTCACAGCGAATACCACCGGTGCAATACATTGCAATTTTCTTATATTTATTTGAATCAACATTTTCTTTTATGTAATTTGGGAACTCTCGAAAAGTTTCGGTGTGCGGATCAACTGCATTTTCAAATTTACCTACCGCGACCTCATAATCATTACGTGTATCAATAACTAAAACATCAGGATCACTAATGATATCGTTCCATTGCTCAGGACGAACATAAGTGCCAACCTGTTTTACCGGGGATACCCCTGGCACTCCCATCGTAACAATCTCTTTTTTCAACTTAACCTTCATACGATAGAAAGGCTGCTTAGTGTCATAAGATTCTTTTAAGCTAAACCCTTCAAACCGACTATCACGACCAAACCAGGCAATCAACGCGTCGATGCCATTACGTGACCCCGAAACGGTGCCATTCACACCTTCAGAGGCAAGCAATATACTGCCTTTTATTCCCTGCGACTCACACAGTTGCAACAATGGGGATTTGAGCTGGCGGTAATCATCCAGTGCAGTGAAATGGTAAAAAGCAATAATTACGGTATTCATAATCAATCAAAATAAGAGATAATGGCGTAGTATAAAACACTTAAACCGTATGCACAGCAAGGACTGAGGGATATGAGCAATAAATCTACAGCAAAGCGCTGTGCATGGGCAGAAGGCAAAGCACCCTACTACTTGGCGTATCACGATGATGAATGGGGGAAACCGATAAATGATGATACCGAGCACTTCGAATTATTATGCTTAGAAGGCGCCCAAGCTGGGCTTAGCTGGGACACTGTGTTAAAAAAACGAGAGCGCTACCGTAAGGTATTTCACCAATTCGATATTGCCCGTTGCGCCCGATTAACCGATGCGTATCTAGAAAAGTTGCTACATGACCCAGGTATTATTCGTAATCGATTAAAAGTCTATTCGGTTCGAAGCAACGCTATCGCGTTTCAGACCATGCAAGCCGAACACGGATCATTTAATACTTTTATTTGGAATCTTGTTGACAATACACCGAGAGTAAATCGATGGCGCAATATATCAGACGTGCCTGCGACTAGCGAGCTAAGTGAGCAATTGTCCAAGCAGTTAAAGAAACGCGGTTTTAAGTTTGTTGGTAGCACGATTGTCTATGCTTATTTACAGGCAGCAGGTCTTATCATCGATCACACCACCGACTGTGATTGGCATCCTGATAATCAGTAACGCTCTACCAACACAGCGTATCCTTAGCTGGCTAATTCACCAGTAAGCCATGTTTTGGCTTGGAATTTTTGGTGCGAATCAAAATGCCGAATCTCAATGCGCGGAAATAATTTATTGCTCACTGAGATGACCTTTTGTAACCACGGCTTATTCGTCACCACTGCTTTTTTAGTGAACCGATTATAGTTTGGAATAGCGAACTTGATGTCTCGCATCAACGCACCCAACGCGATACCTTTAAATGATTCAACTTCTATATAGAGTGATAGCTCATCATAATCACGTAACTTATTGCTGATCACATTAATTGCAACGTCAATATCTTCAAGAACAATTTTGTCAGCGGCAGAAAAGGCGACCGCATTATCGATACTAATATCAATGGGCCTTAGCATGGCATTTCCCTCTATCTATTTTCAGGAAGGAATTCCAGTATACGCCTAAATTGTCGAATAAATCGACTTAAAGTAGGCTTTGGTATGGTCGTGAACGTGATCATGGACAGCTATTTTCTCAGCCTGTAACCACATATATTCTGTGTGCTGCTGGGTAGGTAAATTGCTCAGAACTTCGTCTAGTTCTATTGAATAAGCAAGTACAACGTAGTGAGTGCCAAAGTCACCGTCCTCAGAAAAATTGGTATCATAAAAGTGCTCGTAGACACCTAAAAACTGGGCATTTGAAATAGGTAGATGGACACCTAATTCATTTTTGCTTAGGCGGTAAAATGCCTTGTTAATTTTCTCATCTTTGCAGATGCGACCACCAGGAACAAACCAGTACGCCTTTGCCGGCTCATTGGTACGTTTACCTAATAGCACTTTTCCTTTATGCGACACGACAAGGTCTATTGATATCAACGGCGTATCACGAACAATCCCTGCAAACCGCGCAGCACTTAACATAGAAAACCTTCCTTCGTATCAATAAATTACTGGAATTACAAAACATGAGTGTTGGGTGTCAAAAAAACAGTATCGTCAGCTTAGTGGTCAATACTTAGCAATAAGCCAATTCTTTCAGCTCCTAGACTACTACGTATAAGCTTTACCAATGAATATGCGGCATCTCCATAGAGCTTTAAATTGTGCTACGGTAGAGAAAATAACAACACTAATTTAATAGTCTATGGATTCCCTGAAAACACTCGCCGACTCGCTGGAAAACTACCTGGGCACACTAAGCGGTTATATCTGGGCCGGTATTCCTTGGGGGGATAGCGGCGCTGTTATACCCGTATTAATCACCTTACTGCTAGGCGTCGGCGTTTACCTCATGCTCGGCTTAAGCTTCATACCGTGGCGCAAATTCACTTATGGCGTAGGCCTGCTGATACATGGCGCTAAAACTACTGCACCTGGCGACGTCACCCCTTTTCAAGCCTTAATGACGACACTATCAGCGACAGTAGGCACGGGTAATATTGTTGGCGTTGCGACGGCCATTGCGCTTGGCGGACCTGGTGCTATTTTTTGGATGTGGATTACTGCCTTATTTGGTATGGCGACCAAATACGCAGAAGTGTTGCTCGCTGTTCGCTTTCGTGAAATGGGCGCCGACAATAAACACGTTGGCGGCCCTATGTACTATATAAAGAATGGCTTAAATAAACGCTGGCATTGGTTAGCCATTGCCTATGCCATATTTGGTGCCATCGCAGGGCTTGGTATTGGTAACATGGTACAAGCTAATTCAGTCGCCGATGCAATGGAGTCATCTTTTAGTATTCCCGCATGGATTAGCGGCCTCACATTGGCCGCATTGGTGGGCTTTGTCATCATCGGAGGCATTAAGCGCATCGCTGCTGTTGCGGCAAAGTTAGTACCGTTTATGGCCATTGCTTATGTCGTCTGTTGCTTAATTGTTATAGGCAGCCATTGGCAGGCCATTCCACACGTATTTGTGCTCATCATTGACTCCGCATTCAATGGTGCTGCTGCCACAGGAGGCTTTGCTGGGGCAGCAGTATGGGCAGCTATTCGCTTTGGTGTCGCCCGCGGCATTTTTTCGAATGAAGCGGGTTTGGGTAGTGGTTCAATTGCGCATGCCGCCGCTAAGACGAATAGCCCAGTCAAGCAAGGTTTCATCGGTGTACTGGGTACAGTTATCGATACCTTGATTATCTGTTCGATGACGGCTTTTGTTATCTTACTAACCGGTGCTTGGACGTCAGGTGAAAACGGTCATGCCTTATCAAACTTGGCATTTAATAGTGTGTTAGGGGATATCGGCAGTGACATTATTACTATCGGATTAGTTGTTTTTGCCTTTACCACTTTACTTGGTTGGAGCTACTACGGTGAGCGTTGCGCTGAATATTTGTTTGGCAAAAAAATAATTCTATTCTATCGCCTACTTTGGATCATTATGATCCCGCTAGGTGCTATTGGAAGCCTCAAAATAGTTTGGGTGTTTTCCGACGTCATGAATGGCCTCATGGCATTGCCCAACCTAATTGCCTTAATCATGCTGAGTCCTATCGTATTTAAAATAACACGTGATTACTTTTCCAAAAAAGAAGAAACAGCTTGAGACCTTTGCACGATGTGGGTTTTTCGTTAGGGCAAGGTAAAAATTGTCAAGAAAGCGCAGTTTACACGAGTCAATGAGCATTTCTGCGTGTACCCCTCAAGGGGGTATTGAACAGAACCTTTGGGGTATGAGACTATTTTTAACACCGCCATAGCGGAAAAGATGCTTCGTGCAAAGGTCTTAGCTTAATTTAATACCTGCGTAACGGCGTAACCTTGCTTACCAAGCAAACTCAATAAGCCATTTTTGCCGCCCAAATGTAGGGCACCAACAATCACGAAATAAGTTGCATCGCTGGCCATATAACTTTTTATTTTTTTAGCCATGGAAATATTACGGGTATCAAGCAAAGCTTCCCATTGTTTTTCAAAATCTGGATAACTCTCCGAATCTACTTTTATCGCATCGTATAATGCATCGGCATCACCCTGCTGCCATAATGTACGCATTGTTGTCATCATTTCGCCCATCTCTTCAACACTATCAAGTGTAACAACTAAATTTGATTCTTGCTCTTTGTCACTAGCGCCTGCCAGTACTTTCATCTGACCATCGAGCGTCTCCAATGAGATGATAGGTTTGCCCGCTGCTCGATTGAGAAAATGCTGATCAATACCCAATGAGGTGTCATAACCTAAACGGGTAAACTCGCCCACCGTTACTGTCAGGTTGATGAGCCACGGTTTCATCCCTAGCATCATTGCTTCGGACATTTTTCGGGATTTTAGATAGTCTTTTAGTTTCTGCCACGATTCTTTAGAAATATGCTGGTCAATGCGGCTACCATCAGCATATAAACCGTGTTTTTGTATAGCAACCATTTGAGTTTGCGCATCAATTTTATTGATATCGATCTCAACGACAAGATAATTTGATTCATCAAATGCTTTATATAGGGGTGCTGGCAGTGGGTACATATCTATCGTTGCTGCATGTAAAGAGCCTAATAAATAGACAGTGGCATCCTGCGATGTGATTCGCCAAAGAAACGGCTTCTCTGTCGCAGCCATTGCAAAGCTGTTTGTCGATAACAATGTTAGCAGAGAGAACACCGCTAATACGCGAACCAAAAAAACCTTCATACCTCTTCTCCGTCAAGTAATTGCATTCCAACCATAATCGACATATTGCCAGTCAACTTGATTACCATTTAGGTCAATAACATAGAAGCCTTCTTCTGTCCCCATTCTCTGTCCGCGCCACCAATTGCCACAAATCGCTCCACCTGTGATGAAGGTCGTATTACGCCAACGAATCACTTCAGCAACATGGAGGTGTCCCTGTAATACTAGCAATAAATTATGCTGCGCAAATAGATCTAAAATAGTAACATTATCCACCATGACACGATTCGCTGGTGCACCTGATAGGATTCCCTCGGTGGCAGCAAATAAATTAGTCAGCAAAGGCATATGCAAGGTTACAACAATAGGCGTAGTGCTTGCTATATGAGATAGGTCGTCTTTTAACCAAGTTAGCTGTTCTGAATTTAAACGACCCTCATAACCATCGTCTCCACCAATAATATTCATGCTATCAAGCACGATAAAATGATAACCAGACTGATCAAATGAATACCAAGTACGCGATAACCCCAGCCTCTGACGATAATCCTCACGTGGATCGCGATTAGGCACGCTACCATCTTGTGGCTGGACACCAACTAAATCATGATTGCCGATAGCAGGATATATTGGCGCATGCATTGCCCTGTGCATACTCATGTAGATATCCCAGTGGGGATTCATGCTTTGACTGGATCGGCTAAAGCCCCCATCAATGTAGTCACCGCCACCAATAATTAGATCCGGTCTTGTGTGATTTATAGATTCAGCCGCCATAAGCACAGCATCAGCAGCGCCACGTTGTGACATGGCATGCACATCTGTATAGAAAACAAGACGTAGACCAATATTTTTAGGCTTCGCTGTTAACTCTGCACAGCCAACTAAATAGCTCGATGCAATGAGTGCAGCGTTACATTGCAACCATTGTCGACGACTATAACGAGGCACGAGGAGACCTAGTACTCCAACAAGGCTATATTGATGGATACAGCGCTACTGTGGTGTTCCACAACAAGGCACAGCACGCAGGCAATGGCCTGAGTCCTTGTCAAGTGCTGTAACGCCGTGGCGGGACACCACAGTAGCGCCCGAAGGGTTGACCTGTCAGCGCCCATGGCGGCGTTGCCCCTCTTGCTAAGGACTAAGGCCATTAGCGGCGAGGCGCGCCTCGCCCTGAACGCTGACAGGTCAACTGTATCCATCAATATAGCCTTGTTGGAGTACTAGACATAAATTTGAAATTTAAAACTATCAATCCGAACAGGAATAATGCCAATAATATGAGCAACTGTCTCTTACTCAACAACGTAATCAAGCTTTCACTCACGGGACTATTATAGTAAGAACGATCGATTAGTTTTTCACTCATCAATTCATTATCAGTCTGGTTAAGTTGAAACGATGATCTTTCTAAGGTGTTAGAGAAATATTTTTCCACAATTTTGTTCTCAAAATAAGCAATTCGAAAACGCCTACGCTGTTCTTGATCAGAATAACGTTGTGTTTGCTGTGCTGTTTTTAGATAAAAATCACGCCTATTTAAATGCACGCGCAGCTCATGTAAAAAAGGATCGGTGATAGGTGAATAGCGTGTAATAAATTCTTTATAGTCTTCAAGCAACGGTGATGTATCTAATTTCCCTGCTGCTTCGATAGCACGCTCAACATCCACTTTTCTTAGTTCTTCGGGACTAAAGCGTGAACGGAATAACCCAATGGTCTCATCATTATATCGATAGCCATATTCGGCCATAATATGACTGTTCTTCGATAAAAATAGTAATGGGCTTACCCGTTCGCTGTACCAAGCTATCGTATCCGGTGTATTGGAAAAACTCAGAAGCAAGAGACTGATACAAGTTATTGAAAGCCGAAAAATTAACTGGGTACTTTTTTGGTCAGTGGATTGAGTGACAAGCTTAGGTCTAATACCCTTCGCGATTGCGATACATATGATAATACTGGCCAGAGTATTCACTGCGATATCGCTTAATCCCCAGACACGGTTTGGTATCAACCATTGAAGTGATTCATCCAGAATTCCAACAATAGTGGTCGCTAATATTATCGCAATATAAATAAGTTTATTGCTATAACGCCATGACAACGCAATAAACAATAAGCCGGCGAGAATACCGTATTGCACAAAGTGTACTGCTTCAATTGGATTTCCCCACAAGCTAACCGTATAAGCAATAAGGAAAATGGCACACAATAGTATCCAGATAACGCGTGTTGGCTCTAATTTTTCCACCGTATGATTTAATCGAAAAATTAGATATATCGATGAAATGCTGACTATGGCAATAACCATGTAGCCAAACGAAGTATCACCTAATATGCTGCGAACGTGGCCCTGCAATGTACGTGCTAGCGGCACAGTCAATAGCAGAATGACGATCCAAAGTGCTACCGCAAACCACGAGCGGTACTCGCTAGTAACTCTTTCTTCACGAACCATGGAAAATCGCCCAAATAAGCTAAGGTTAACTAAATAGCGTTAGCACGATCAATAATATCCTGATAGTAGTTGCGCTGCTGTTCTGCACTATCGCCACCATTGAAGACCAACGCACCAGAGCTATACGTCGTACCATACGTTGCTGCCAAATTGACAGACTGTGCGATACCAGAGATAAACAGATCATCCGATAGACTAGCAAGAGGATGAATGAAAGTAGCCCATAATGTGTCATTGGCTATTGCATAACGCGAATCTAAAGCCGAGTCAAAATTCGACTGCATTAGGCGCTCTAACATGTTGGGCTCAATTTCTTCTGATGGTAATATTGGCACCATCACACGCATTCGACCTGCCCGCTCGTCAGTAATCACATAGGCCTCAAACTCATCCAAGTGTATTAACCAGAATCCTGGTTTGCCTTCCACCTCATCGTCAAGCTTTTCAATTAACTGAGCCAATCGCTCATTGGTCATAAGCGAAGAGGGTTCGCTATTGTTGGGTATGCCCTCATCAGCGCTAAACACTGGCGAAGCTAATGCTAAAACAAACACCATACATATCAATACTTTCATCACAACTCCTAAACCCTTCACGATACAGACACCTATTAATAGTACCCTAAATACACGCTAGCCAATCAACGCATTATGTTATGCGCTATCAGCCCTCTGCGCGCTGCATCAATGCCTTTGGCTTGGCAAGCAAGAAAGCCCACCTCTTTAGCCGCATTAACATTAATTTCATTGTCATCAACAAACAATACTTCGTTTGGCTGCAGTGACAGGCTATCAGTAATATTCTCAAACGCATTATGATCCGGCTTAATCAAACCTGTTTCATGAGAGGGGAAATGAAAATGAAATTGGCGCTCCAAACCGTAATCATTCATCATAACCGGCCAATGCACTGGGTTATTATTACTTAGACTAACTAATAGATAGTTTTCTTTCAATTGATCAAGTAAATCAGTAACGCCTGGATATAAGCCTTGGATAAAACCACGGTGTCGACGAATCAGTTCTTCATGCGATAAGCCCAATTTCAGTTCTTCTTTAATATCTGCGATGAACTCATCGAGTGTTGAGCACCCGGTTTCAAATCGACGTACTACTTCTGAATGCAACCAATGCCGCCAAAATACGCTATCCGCCTCATGATAGGGCTGACCAAATACTTGGTGTAGTGGTGCTAATTTAACAAGCACACCACCAAGATCAAATACGACTGCCTTAATCATGCTACGGAACCTCTAATTAATTCTGGGCTGAATGGATGATGAGATAAAATCTTTCATATCGAGGCGCAAATCGTACCCCAAGGGTTCTTTCCACCCGAAGGGCACGTAGTAATACCCCCTTGAGGGGTACACTTCCTGCCGGGCGCAGGCAATAACCGAACTAATGCGCCCTGAGGCAATGCGATAGCATTGCTGAGGAAGTGCTCTTGGGGTGCCAAGATTTGAAACGATGAGATGGAAGATTTTAGCCATCAGACATCGGGCCATGAATTAATCAGGGGTTCCCTATGGCATTAATGGGTATGGTCGAATCCCAATGCTTGCAGCTCGGACACAACCAATGCAACGACTTGGCCACATACCCACAGTGCTGGCAGCGGTAACCTTCATCTTCATCGGCAAGCCGAGTGATAACCGACAGCAACTTATGTAACTCAGCCGGTGAATCAATCTCTTTGCTTTCTGATAGCAATTCAAGCCAATTCTCGGTCAGTGACAACGAGGGATGGTCTTCTAAGGCGGCATAAATAGCATCACGATAACTTTTTTCGTCATCAGTATTTGAGTGTAACCGTAAACCTACTCGTCGCGTCACTGGCCCCACCGCAGCCTCTGGCAAGCGACGTAAATCAGCAAGAAATTTTTTAACAGAATTAAGCTGTTGATGACAGTCGTAAACACGTTCGATTACCTCATCACTCAACTCCGGAGATTGTGAAATAAACCGTTCATAACAACGTAGTGCATTTTTAACGTTGCCAGACTCCCACTCAAGCTCGCCCTGCAACATACTGGCCCGTGCGCATTGTGGATCAACACCAATTGCTTGCTTAAGATGGCGCTTTACCAACGGCACATCACCCGTTTCCCGTGCTTGTTCAGCAAGCTCACAGTAATACTGCGCGATGGTTTTATTTCTAACTGTACGCGGTAAATCACTCATCCGTCGCAATACTTTAATGGCGTTGTCCCACTCTTTTTCGCTTTGATAAATATCTTTTAAATAACGTAGGGCCAAAGCCTTATATCGGGAGTTTTCCACCAACTCACAAAAAATATTTTCTGCCCGATCAAGCAGACCAGCACTCATATAGTCTTGGCCAAGCTCAACCAAAGCATGAGCTCGCTGACTAACATTCAAGGTCGGACGTGCTATCAGGTTTTGATGAATACGAATCGCGCGATCGACTTCACCGCGCTTACGAAAAAGATTACCCAGAGCTAAATGCGTCTCAACAGTCTCACTATCTACCTGAACCATTTCGACAAAGACCTCGATAGCCTTATCCGGTTGTTCATTGAGAATATAGTTCAGGCCTTTGAAATAGCCTTTTTGGGGACAATCGCTGCCAGTGCCAGACTGTTGTTTTTTAAAGGAGCTACGCGCCGCGAACCAACCAGAAGCGGCTGCTACAGGCAGTAACAGCCAGAAAAGATACTCGATCATCAGATCAATGATCATCCTTGATTGGCAATGAGCGAAGGTTAATTACCTCTTTTTCTGTCATCGTGACAGAACGGTTGAGCGCAGAGATACGTGTACGTTGACGTAAAATAACACTAAGACTGGCAATAATACCGAGTAAGGCACCCAGTATCAGCGACAAAACCAGCGCCACAGACAAAGGAACTTCACGCTCACCTAAATAATAATTAACGATAATGCTATCAGAATTAAGTACTGCGAAACTAAGACCAAGTAACAGTACGATTAGCAGTATACCCAGTGATAATATTCGCAAGATAACTACCTCGAATGACGCTGCCAAAGCCAGCGAATAGAACGAAGGACTAAAACAATTATTGCACTAATCCTTCGTTTTTATCACGCGCTCTCTAAGCTCTTTACCAGGCTTAAAGTGGGGCACGTATTTTCCTGTCAATGGAACCGCATCACCTGTTTTAGGATTACGGCCCATACGCGGTGGACGAAAATGCAGTGAGAAACTGCCAAACCCACGCACTTCAATACGACCACCTTGAGCGAGAGCTTGTGCCATTTCCTCAATCAACGACTTAACTGCAAACTCAACATCCTTGGGTGACAAGTAGTTTTGCTTTTCGCTAAGTCGTTCTATGAGTTCTGACTTCGTCATATCCGTCTATTTTATGCTGCTAAGGAGACAACTATACCAACATTGCCGCTCTTATTTCTCCATTTGCTCTTTAAACAGATCACCAAGTGTCGTTGCACCGGTATCTGAAGCCTTGACGTTATAGTCTTGCACTGCCTGAGCTTCTTCCTGAATGTCTTTAGCTTTAATGGAGAGCACAATATTACGTGATTTACGGTCGACCGCGGTAAATTTCGCTTCGACAGTTTCGCCTTCTTTTAGAACCATGCGCGCGTCATCGGTACGTTCCTGAGCAAGCTCACCGACACCAAGAAACCCTACAATACCGTCACCCAAGTCAATGGTTGCGCCCTTCTGCTCAACAGATATCACTTTACCAGTAACAACTGTGCCTTTGCCATGCTCGGCAAGGAACTGTGAGAACGGGTCAGTTTCAAGCTGCTTAACACCAAGAGAAATCCGCTCACGCTCAGCATCAATAGCAAGAATAACGGCATCGACTTCATCACCTTTCTTGAAGTCATGAACAACATCATCGCCTTCATTCTGCCAGGACAAATCAGACAGATGTAACAATCCGTCAATGGCGCCTTCAAGACCAACAAAAATACCAAAATCAGTAATCGACTTAATGGTACCGTGAACGCGATCGCCTTTCTTATGGCGTGCCGCAAAATCAGCCCAAGGGTTAGTCTGGCATTGCTTCATACCAAGAGAGATACGACGACGCTCTTCATCAATATCGAGCACCATCACTTCTATTTCCTGGCCGATATGAACCACTTTAGAAGGATGCACATTCTTGTTAGTCCAGTCCATTTCAGACATATGGATCAAACCTTCAACACCATCTTCAATTTCAGCAAAACAACCGTAGTCAGCAATATTAGTCACTTTACCAAACAAACGGGTGTTAACAGGATAACGACGAGCCAGTTCTTTCCAAGGGTCATCACCCAACTGTTTAAGACCCAAAGAAACACGTTTACGCTCACGATCAAACTTCAAGATCTTAACGTCAATCTCGTCACCAACATTGACGATTTCAGAGGGCTGTTTAACACGTTTCCACGCCATATCTGTAATATGCAAGAGACCGTCAATACCACCCAAGTCAAGGAATGCACCGTAATCAGTAAGGTTTTTAACAATACCTTTAACCACTTGGCCTTCCTGCAAATTATCAAGCAGTTCCTGACGTTCAACACTGTTCTCGTCTTCAACCACTGCGCGACGCGATACAACTACGTTGCTGCGTTTTTGATCCAACTTAACAATCTTAAATTCGAGTTCTTTACCTTCAAGATAAGCAGTATCGCGTACAGGACGCACATCAACCAAAGAACCAGGAAGGAAGGCACGTAGACCATTAAGGTCAACAGTGAAACCACCTTTAACCTTGCCATCGATACGGCC
>NVRQ02000168.1 GCA_002400905.2 Gammaproteobacteria bacterium
GATCCTTTGCAAAGTGTTGACGAACAGCAATGGCGCCAGATTGTTACTGATCATTTGCATCGCAGCCATATCGACGGCGTGGTTACTGAGGGTTATCTACCTAAAACGAATCGAGTGGTTTACCAATACACTGATAAACCAATGGTATCGGTGATTATTCCCACCAAAAATCGCCCCGACCTGATTGAACCCTGCATTACCTCGTTATTTGAAGTCACCGACTACAGCAATTTTGAGGTCATTCTCGTTGATAACGGTAGCGATATGGAAGATGTGTTTTATTACTACGATCAATGGCAGCAACGTTATGGTGACCGTATTCGCATATTGACCTACGATAAGCCCTTTAATTTTTCGGCTATGAATAACTATGGCGCAGCGGAGGCAAAAGGCGATTATCTAGTGCTACTTAATAATGATACAGAAGTTGTCAACGGGGTATGGATGGAGCGAATGTTGTCTCATGCGCGGCGGCCGGATGTGGGGGCGGTGGGTGCGCGTTTACTCTATCCTGAGGGCTTTATTCAGCATGCGGGTGTTGTCGTAGGCATGGGAGATTCAGCTTCGCATCCTGGTGGCGGTATTGATTTCCACGAAGCAGGTTACATGGCGCGTTATCAGGTCGATCAGAATTTCAGTGCGGTTACGGCAGCTTGTCTCATGACACCACGCAGCGTCTATCGTGAAGTTAATGGGCTTGATGAAGAATTGTTTAAAGTTTTGTTTAACGATGTTGATTACTGTTTACAAATTAAAAACAGGGGTTATCGTATCGTCTGGACGCCTTATGCGACCTTAGTGCACAAGCAATCATCCTCACTGAATGAGAAAAGAAGGGATGAGTCCGAGATTCAACGTGCTCAAACAGAGGTAGACAATTTTATCGATCGTTGGCCTGATGTGATTCGTAGTGATTTTTCGTTTAACCGGAATTTATCTTTTCATTCAAGCGACTATGCGGTAGATGCGCACTATGCGCCGAGTTGGAATAATGATTTTCCGATGCGACCTAAGGTATTCGCTTTACCTCAGGATTATTTTGGCTGCGGAAATTATCGTGTTCACGGGCCGCTTAAAGCATTAAGTGATGCCTCTATGGCAGAGGTATTTATCGGGCCTCAACAAAGTGCATACAAAAGTCGCCCTTCGGTACCGACCATTACTGATATTATCAGAATGAACCCGGATTCCATTTTTATACAGGCATCGTTGTCAGATAATCTTATCGGCTGGGTCGAGCAATATAAACGTCATACTGATATTCCCTTAATCACAGATATTGATGATTTAAAGACAAATCTGCCGGATAAAAATTGCAGCAAGCGTTTTATGACAAAAGATATACGTTCGCGTCTGCGTAAATTCCTTTCTTTCTTTGATCGGCTGATTGTTTCAACCGAGCCATTGGCAGAGGCATATAGAAGCCTAATTGATGATATTGTGGTGGTGCCTAATCGGATTGATAGTACTTTGTGGGGCGGGTTGCTTCCTCAACGACGTACGAGTAATAAACCGCGTGTTGGTTGGGTGGGCGCACAGCAGCATCATGGTGATTTGGAAATTATTATCGATGTCGTTAAACAAACAGCGCATGAAATAGATTGGATATTTATGGGTATGTGTTTAGAAGAGCTTAAGCCGTATATTAAAGAAGAACATCAATTCGTTAGTTTTATGGACTACCCCGAAAAAATGGCAAGCTTGAATTTGGATCTTGCCGTAGCGCCGCTTGAAATGCATGCGTTTAATGAAGCTAAGAGTAATTTGAGAATACTTGAATACGGTGCTTTGGGCTGGCCCGTGGTGTGTACAGACATTTATCCTTATCAAAATGCGCCAGTTAAGCGTGTCAATAATACGACAGAGGAATGGTTGGTAGCGATAAGGGAGCGTATTTATGACCTGGATAGTGCTGCCAAAGAGGGTGATGAGTTGAAAAATTGGGTATTAAAGCATTGGATATTACAAGACCATCTGGATGAATGGATGGTTAACCTGTATCTCGACACTCGCGCACACCAAATTTCAAAAATAGCATAAAGCATTATATTTCAATGTGTTACGTATAAAAGAGGCATGTGATGATCTAAGAGCTAGTGCTTGCTAACCCCACGTGGGCGGCAAGCTCCTTCAATAAAACTTCTTTTTTGTGAAAAGCGGCAAACTTTTGCCTAAAGCTCTTGCCGCTTTTTGCCGATACCACACTCGGAAGCGGTAAATATTGGCCAGTCCAGTATATCTGCTAGTTAATTTCAGAGTGCGGTGCTACTGCTATGTTCAGTAGGCGGTACGAAGGAGAAGCAATATGGCTTTAACAGTTAATACTAACATTGCGTCATTAAACGCTCAGCGTAACCTTGCAGCGTCTCAGGGTGATCTAAACACTTCACTACAAAGACTCTCTACCGGTCTACGTATCAACAGCGCCAGTGATGACGCTGCGGGTCTTTTCATTTCAGAGCAGATTACTGCGGATATTCGTGGTCTAAACCAGGCAACGCGAAATGCGCAAGATGGTATTTCATTAGGTCAGGTTGCTGAAGGTGCCTTAGGTGAAATTTCTAATAATCTACAGCGTATTCGTGAAATCGCAGTTCAATCAGCCAACGTAACCGTTCAAGATCGCACCGGTTTACAAGGTGAGGTTGACCAGTTAACCCAGGAAATTTCACGTATTATTGCAACCTCACAGTTCAATGGTGTCGATTTATTGAGCGGTACAGCTTCATTGGTTTTCCAGGTTGGGCAAGATGGTAATGCTAATAACCAGGTAACATTGACCACGACTAATCTTGCTACTAGCGGTGCTGGTGGGACTGTCGCGTTTAACGCTAATCTAAGCGCTACAGGTACGATTGATGTGTCAACTGCTGCGGCATCCTCGGGTGCATTAGCAACTCTTGATACCTCTATTGATAATGTGTCGAGAACTCGTGCCACCTTCGGTGCGGTGCAAAACCGTTTTGAAGCGGTTATTTCAAACTTGTCTAATACAGCAGAGAATCTGACGGCAGCACGTGGTCGTATTATTGATGCTGATTTTGCATCAGAAACAGCTAACTTAACGCGTGCTCAGATTATTCAACAGGCGGGTGTATCAGTACTATCTCAGGCAAACAGTTTGCCTCAGCTAGCACTATCACTACTGAACTAGTTATGTAGGGTAGTAATGAAGGTGGCCTTAACGCTATTGCTTTGGGGCCAACTTTAAAAGTGATTGAGGTATAGGTTATGGCGAATGAAATTATCGCGGCTAGTACGGTCGTAAATCGCCAGATAACGGCCACAAGTACAACAAGACCAAATTCACAGGCAGTTACACCGATTGTTCCTATTGTAAGTAGTGCACTGGCGAATGAATTAGCGGTTAATCGCAGTGAAGAGCAAGGAAGTGTAGGTCAGGTTGATCGTGAGGCGGTGAATCAGGCAGTACAAAATTTAAATGATTATGTGCAAAAAATAGATCGCAATCTTGAGTTTGCTGTTGATGAGCGCAGTGGTAACACTGTAATTAGTGTTATTGATCAGGAAACATCGGAGGTGATTAGACAGATCCCCTCCGAAGCGGTACTTAACGCATCGAAAAACTTACAACGACTGGAAGGGTTGTTGTTATCTGCCGAGGCATAACGCAAGGGCAGTTGGTAAAGCGAAGCACTCTATAAGAATAAATTTTAAGGAGAAGTTAACAGAGCATGATTAATAGTAGTTAATAACTAGGGTTATCAATGCCTTAATAAAAGGGTGTCTTGATTGAATATTTAAATCCAGTAAAGATTTAAAAATATTCAACAGATGGCCTAAAGTTTGTGTTGTGTCTATCCGATACCAGTCATGGAAACGGTAAATACTGCTATGGTCAGTATATCCGTTACGGCTCAAATCGGACGACTTGCTATTGCATTGTATATTAGCAAGCTGGCAGGAGATAACTCATGGCTTTAACCGTAAATACTAATATTGCGTCATTGAATGCGCAGCGAAATCTAGCAAGCTCGCAAAATGAATTAAATACCGCTCTTCAACGTTTATCTACAGGTTTACGGCTGAATAGTGCTCGTGACGATGCTGCAGGCCTGTTTGTTGCTGAGCAGATAACCGCTGATATTCGTGGCCTTAACCAGGCGACCCGGAATGCCCAGGATGGTATCTCCTTAGGTCAAGTCGCGGAAGGGGCGCTTGGCGAAATTGCCAATAATTTACAGCGTATTCGTGAAATTGCGGTTCAGTCTGCCAACGTCACTGTACAGGATCGTAGCGGTCTACAACAGGAAGTGGATCAGTTAACCCAAGAAATTTCACGTATTGTTGCAACCTCACAGTTCAATGGTACTGACTTATTAAGTGGTGCTGCGACAACATTGACTTTTCAGATCGGTCAAGATGGTCTCGCCAGCAACCAGGTCTCTATTGCGACAACGAATCTTGCTACTAGCGGTGCTGCTGGGATTATCGCGTTTAACGCTAATCTAAGTGCTACCGGTACGATTGATGTCTCAACTGCTGCGGCATCATCGGGTGCGTTATCAGCTCTTGACGTCTCGCTTGACAACGTGTCGAGGACGCGTGCGACCTTCGGTGCGATTCAAAACCGTTTTGAGGCCGTTATCTCAAATCTTAGTAATACAGCAGAGAATTTGACTGCAGCACGAGGCCGTATTATTGATGCCGATTTTGCGGTAGAAACGGCTAATTTGACTCGTGCTCAGATTATTCAGCAGGCGGGTGTATCGGTGTTATCGCAGGCTAACAGTATTCCTCAGCTAGCGTTGTCGTTGTTACAGTAATTAATGTCGTTTAAAGCGTTATTTTTGGTTGTTAAAGCGAGTACACCATCAATATAACTTTGTTGGAGTACTAGTGTAAGTGATGGAAATAGCGCTGTAGAGTTTGAATTCCATGCCGATAAAGAATCCAGGGTGATCGGCTACTCGATGGCGAGTTAAATCGCTGTCATTTTACGCATGGCATCTTGTTTATGGCTGAGCAAGAGAAATGCAAAGTCAGCGTACCCATTAGCCATAAAATTTGGACTGCTTATTGCCTTTTTATTTATAGCAGATTTTTGAGGATAGCACTATGGGTACTATTACAGCACCGGGTATCGGCTCAGGTCTTGATATTGCCGGCATTGTTCAGTCATTAGTTGCTGTTGAGCGACAACCGTTAGACCGTATTGAGTCGAGGAGATCAGCAGCGCAAGCCGAATTGTCGGCTTATGGCCGACTTAACAGTGGCTTGGATACCTTTCAAACAGCTTTGGATGATCTTGATTCGTTTGCCAATTTTCGTATTTTTGCGCCGACCAGTTCAAATGAAGAGATTGCTACTGCCACGGCAAGTAGTGATGCTGCTGAAGGTGATACCGATGTAGTGGTTACTCAGCTAGCCCAGCGTAATGTGCTGTCGTCAACAGCTTTCGTCGATGCGGAGACTGTCATTGGTACCGGTACTTTGAGTATAGCAGTAGGTGCTGATTCGTTTGATATCACCCTTGATAGCACCAATAACACCTTATCCGCTATTCGCGATGCGATTAACAATTCAAGTGATAACACGGGGATTACGGCAACCGTTATTAATGCGAATGATGGTAGTCATCTGATACTCAGTGCCGATGATACTGGACTAGAAAATTCCATAACTATTTCTGCAAGCGGTGATGGTGGCAGTTTATCTGCCTTAACGAGTGCAAACTTAACTGTAGAGGAAGTGGCATTAGACGCTGAATTTACCGTTTCCGGGTTTGCTGTAACCAGCGCTTCTAACTCGGTAAGCAATGTTCTACAAGGTGTTAGTTTTGATCTGCTTGCTGTGGGGAGCACAACGATTACCGTTGGTCGGGATAATGCTGCGGTAGAAGAGACGGTGCAAACCTTTGTTGACGCATTTAACACTCTGAATACGGCTATTAATGGTCTGCGAGCTGGTGACCTTCAAGGTGATTCATTGCTATTAACGATATCGTCAGGGGCAAGAAACATTTTCAATACAGCGACAACGGGTCTGAGCGGGTCGTTTTCTACGCTTTCTGAGATTGGCGTTGCCTTTGATGAGAATGGGGTGCTGACGTTGGATTCAGATTCATTAATTACAGCGCTCAACACTGATTTTCGTGGTGTATCCAATTTGTTTGCCGATCCGACACAAGGTTATGTCACCAGGCTGCAAGATCTTGCCGATGGCCTGACTCAGTCGGGTGGATTAATCGATTCACGTGAAGAGGGTGTCAACCAACGTATCACTAATTTTGATGTTCAGGTGGATCGGTTTGAAGACCGTCTGAGCCGAATTGAACGACGTTTATTGAATCAGTTTACTGCATTAGATGTGTTGTTGGGTACGTTAAACAATACCAGTAATTTTCTTAGTACTCAGCTAGCAAGTTTACCGACGATACAACGAAGAAATTAGTAGTTAATGTTGATAAAAACTGGATCGTTATTTGCTTATATAAACCCTGTAGAAAATGCGTTTTAACACTGACGCGATGATTGTTTGAAAGGAGTAAAAAATGTCATTGAATATTCAAGGTGCTGTTCAAAGCTATAGTAAGGTTGCTAACGAAAGTGGCGTTATGAACGCAACGCCGTACCGGATTATTCAGATGCTAATGGCCGGTGCATTGGATCGCATATCCGCAGCAAAGGGGCTCATTAAGCGTGGAGATATCATTGGAAAAGGAAAGCAAGTGTCTGATGCGATTTCAATTATTAATGGTTTGCGTCGTAGCCTTGATCATAAAATTGGCGGTGAAATCGCAGCAAACTTAGATGCTTTGTATGACTATATGGTTCGTCAGCTTATGCATGCGAGTGTACACAACGATATTGATATCTTAGATGAAGTCGGTAGGTTGCTAAACACGATCAAGAATGGTTGGGATAACATTCCGGATCCGGCAGCGGGGAAGACCGGTGTCGCATCACAATCAGTCGGTATTTCTGCTTAATTGTCATTGATAACAAACAAATTTTTGGTGCGATAAAATGTCTTATAGTGAACCCTTATGGTCAAAAGTTATTATGATGACCGATAAAATGTTAGACCATGCTCGTCAAGAACACTGGCCCGATGTCACTGTGATTGAGTCACAACGACAAGTACTAATAAAACAGTGTTTTGACTCATCTACAGCGCTATCCGCCCTTGCTACGGTAAGAGATAATATTATGCAGGTCATGCGAGTTGACAAAGAAATCAGTCAACTTTGCGAAAAGAAACGCGCCAGTATTGCTATTGATCTTAATGGTCAACGTCATTCACGCAAGGCATGTCAAAGTTATCAACAATGTGGCTGAGCGCTGGAATGTGTCAGTACTCCAACAAGGCTATATTGATGACTACAGCGTTACTGTGGTGTTCCGCAACAAGGCACAGTACGCAGGCAATGGCCTTAGTCCTTGTCAAGTGCTGTAACGCCGTGGCGGAACACCACAGTAACGCCCGAAGGGTTGGCCTGTCAGCGTTCATGGCGGCGTTCCACCTCTTGCTAAGGACTAAGGCCATTA
>NVRQ02000169.1 GCA_002400905.2 Gammaproteobacteria bacterium
CGTTGGTGAGCCCTTGTTGCGGAAAATACAATTAACAGCAGAAGGCTTATCCGCCGCACGCCTACCAGAAATTCGCATGGCCGATATTCCAGGGATCAATATCTATCCCGAGAAACCAGAGCTCAAAAGCGAAACCACAGAACAAGGTGTAATAGGTCAACGCACAGAAACGCTTGCCTTTATCCCGACACAAGAAGGTAGCTATACCATTCCCAAATTATCTATAAAATGGTGGGATACAAAAAATAAACGTTTTCAAACTGCCGAACTGCCTGAAAAAACATTGACCATATTGCCGGCTCCAATTTTAAGGGGTCAGACCCCTTTATTTGAAAGTGATACGCCAAGCTTAGATAGTGAGGGAAAAATAAAGGGGTCTGACCCCTTAAAATTGGATGGTGTTCAAACGTGGTGGCAATATTTAGCATTATTCTCAACCCTTGCGTGGTTGTTAACGTTGGTCTATTTATGGACGATGAAAAACCATCGTAGCCAACAGCAAATAGCGTCAACGAAAGAGGTGAATCTAACCTTACGTCATGCTTATCACGAACTCAAAAAACAGTGTTTGGCGAACGGCGCGGCATCAACAAAGGTATCGCTGGGAAAATGGCTGGCCCTGCGTTTTCCTGAACTAGGTAATGGCGCATTAAGTGAAAAGGTGGCGCGACTAAATGATGCCGTATTAACAGAGCAAGTGAATGATCTAAATAATTGTTTGTACGGTGCTGGCTCCAGTGCTGAATGGCAGGGTGCTAATTTAGCGAAAGTGATCGATCAGCTAGATAAAAGAAAAAATGATAAAAAGCGTGATGGCTTAGCGCCACTCTACCCGATTATTCAAGCTAATCGATGATCATTTGTTCGCAGGATTGATTAAGTCGTTGCGGATTTCATAAGAAAGAATTGCGTTTTGCTAAAACGCCCGTAACAATGTTAGCCGCAATCAGCGCCTTGTCGCCAATGGCAATGCCGTAAAAGAGCCAAAAAAATACGCCAATCGTAAATGAGCTATACATAATCAATGAAAGCGATCGAGTATCGCCACTCTTAATGGTCTTGATCGCCTGCGGTAAAACGATACCGTTTACAGATTGCGGCGATATAACCAAGCATGTCGATATTCATTTTTTTGTCTTTAGTTATGAGTGATATAAATGTAGCAGGTTAGAGGCTAGTTTAGGTTGATTTTTATTTTGGTGTTTTTCTTTGTTATTGTTTTTCGCCTTTTTGGGCGAGTTATTTTTTAGACAAAAAGCAACTAAAAGTCCTGCTTCCGCACAGCAGTCGCCTTCCAGGCGTAACCTCGCTATTCTATATAATTCGTGGAGCTGAGGAGCTCACTCATTTTATTCGTTCAGGCAGTCTTTGCTCCCGTCGCGTATTACATAGAATAGCTAGGCTGATGAGATGGTCGCGGAAACCATAGATTAAGGGAGTTCGGGCCTTTTAGTTTTGTGTTGAACTACCTTAATCTAAGTTAGAAAGGTGAGAATTTTCTGGATCTCTAAATTTGTTTTTACGGAAATAATATTTTCCGCGAGATATAGTTGATATTCCGCAACCTTTTATTATTTCACTATAGAAAATAAATATGTATAGAGTTATGATTGTTAGTCCGGCTATATTCTCCGATAAAGAGCTATTGTCTGAATTGAAAAATCTTAATAGTGTTGAAGCTAGGGCGTCGCTATTTTTTGTATAAGAAAATGTATTGAAAATTGTGGCTAACAAAAATGAAAGTGAGTAATGGTAAAGTTGTTGAGTTTTCGACTCGTTTCCTGCGATATCCTCATAATATTTAAATGCAACTGAGTTATTATTTCTTACCGAGAACTCTTTTAAATCGCGCATGTAAAAGTAATCTATTGGTTTTACATCGCCCCATCTTTCTTCCTCAAAAAAGAATAAAACTTTATGTGGAGCCAAGAAAGATAAATAGATAAGAATGTATCTAAATAGTGGCACAAAAAAAGATACAAAAAAAGCAAATAATGTAAAGCATATCAATATGCCGCCGAAATTTATTTCTTGTGTTAATTGTTTGTATCCAATATCAATTAGTGCGGTATTTAGAATAAGTATTGAAAGAGCATCGGCGAACAATACAAACGATCCTAATAGAGCAAAATATCTAAAATCTTTTGCTTTATCTAGTTGATTGTTTATTGCAGTTAATATTTTTCCCATGTTGGAAAGTCCTTTTTTTGATTTTTTATTTGTTTAGTTGAATTGTTGGTAACAAAATAGAGCGGTGGGTCAGCCCGGCGTTCCAATCATATATTTTTTATCAGCTTAAATTTCTATGTAGGCTTTACGTGTCAGGTCTAATAAATATTTGAAAAATATAATTACTGTATTTAGATCCGGAGAAAAAATACTGAAGAATTTTAATTTGATTGAATGATATTTTTTCTTAATGTAAATTTCCCATATTAATGGCGTTGATGGCTTATTTATCGCCACTCAACAAAAGATACGGCGAGTCCAAAAATTGAAGGGCCAACAAGGCTAATGCAAGTAAGTGTGAGGCTTAAAAGAATATTATTTTTCTTTTTTGTAAAAAATAGCCTACGCTACCTATAAGTACAGGGATCGGATAGTACCAGATGGATTTTGCTAAAAATATGATATTTGTATTATCGGTTGATCCGGGGCTGTCAAATAAAAATATCGCACCGTACGATAATAGCGGCCATAAAAGAAGTGAGCCGCAGAGAAAAATGTTAGCTATTAGTAATAGTTTTTCAATGAAGTGTAGGTGCTATTGTTGGAGCATTATTTGTAACATTAACCCCAACCCGGAATAATTAATCACAATACCTGCTTTCTCCATCATTAATAAATTGTTCGCCCCATCGCCTATGGCGATGGTTTGTTCTGGTTTTATATTGAGAGTTTGGCAGAGTTTGGCAGAGTTCGTCTAGATAGTCTGCTTTGGTTTGTGCGCTAACTATTTGGCCTGGTGCTTTCCCGCGTATCTGGATTTGATTTTTTCGTGAATGTGTTTATACAATCACATGCGGCAAATAGCGTGATAAATCTTGGGTAATTATTGAGCTATCTTCTCGAATAGAAATGCCTGCGGCTTCATCATTGATCAGCCATGAACCTATTAGTGTGTAGTTGTTATCGAAGCGTGGTAGCGGGTAATAGCTTTGATAGATGTAGCCTTCTTCGCCGTAAGGGCCTTCGATATTGTTTTGTAGTTGACCATCTTTGATGATGCTGATGTTGGCGCCTTCTCTCGAGAATAGCGGTTTTTTGACAAAGGTGCCGGTACTGATATGTTGGTGTTGGTCTTCGAAGTAGGCAGGCAGTAGATTAGGGTGATCAGGGAAAAGTTGCCAAAGCATGGGTAGCAGTGCTTTGTTAGAAACTATGCTTTTCCACCACGGCTCTAGAAATTGTGTTTCGGCACTGAGTAAGAGGGGGCCATAGTCTTCGCGTAGCATGAACTCCCAGGGGTATAGCTTAAACATTCGCTTGATGATTTGATCGTCAAGATCGGTAAAGCAATCGCCTTCGCCATGGCCGATGTCTTCAATAAAGACAAATTTATTGGTGATGCCTGCTTGTTCGGCACAGTCTTGCAGATATTGTACGGTGCCACGATCTTCGGCGGTGTCTTTGCAGCAGGAGAAGTGCAGGGTCTGTTGTGAGTTGGTGGAGTTGATCTGTTGAAAGCGGGCGATTAATTTTTCTTGCAGGGAATTGAATTGGTCGGTGTTGCCAGAGAGTTTGCCGTTATTGATTTGATCTTCCAGCCACAGCCATTGCCAGAACCCGGTTTCGTATATGCTTGTTGGTGTGTCGGCATTGTTTTCATAGAGCTTGGCTGGGCCTGTGCCATTGTAGGCAAGGTCGATGCGTGAATAGAGGCTGGGTTGTTTGTTCTGCCATGAGTTGTGAATGGCATTCCAATAGGCTTCAGGAATACAAAATTTTTCTAGCAGTTGCTCATCTTTAACGACTTGTGCCACGACTTCCAGGCACATTTGATGCAGCTCTTCAGTGGGCGCTTCTATGTCTTCTTCAATTTGGCGTAGGCTAAATTGATAATAGGCGGTTTCATCCCAGTAGGGTTTGCCATGCAGGGTATGAAACTGAAAGCCATACTCTTCAGCTAAGTCACGCCAATGTGGACGCTCGCTGGTCGCGATGCGTTGCACGTTTAGCCGCCCCAGCCACCACCATAGCGTCGGCTGCCGCCCCATGATGATTTTGCTTTAGCACTGATCCAAAGCCACCACGTGAGATGGTGCGTGTGGTGGTTTTTTTCGGTGTAAAGACATCGTTACTGACGCGCGCTGTTTTGCTACTGGTTTTGCCGTAACGTGTGCCATCGGCACCGTACCAGCCGCCGGCATAGCTGCCGCCGCCGGTTGAGGTAAAGACGGGGCTGGATGAATAACAGCCTCTGTTGGAAAAATAAGAATAAGAAGGGCATCTGTTGCGATTGAGGTTGCTAGTGATATTACCTAACATGAACCCGGCCATAGCTGGCATAAACCAGCTACTGTGCGAGGCGCTGGTACGACAGTTATTGCTGCCAAATTCGGTTTCACATTCGCGTTTTGATGTGTATTTGGGCGCGGTACGTTCGGCTTCGCTGAGTGCTTTGATGTGAGCAGTTTCGCATAGGCTTTGCTGGTTGGGGTTGATGTCTACGCATTCTGTTATGTTTTTAAATACGTGGGCTTCTTGTTTCGGGGCGCCACAGCCTTGTAGTAGTACAGCGCTGACAGCGAGGCTAATAGCCGCTATTTTAGGCGCGACCGAGGTTTTACGCATTGC
>NVRQ02000017.1 GCA_002400905.2 Gammaproteobacteria bacterium
AGTGCCGACAGCATATACAAGGGTACGACCTTAATTTTCTCTCCGGCGGCGAAACCATCGCGCTATAATCACTCTCTTGGAGACCTTGGCACGACGCATCTTTTCCGCTATGGCGGTGTTAAAAATAGTCCCATACCCCAAGGGTTCTTTTTAATGCCCCCTTGAGGGGTACACCTAGAAATGCTCATTGACTCGTGTAAACTGCGCTTTATCGGCGATTTTTGCCTTGCCCTAACGAAAAATCACCATCGTGCAAAGGTCTCTCTTAATGAAAGTGGTTTCTTATGCTTGAAGTGTTAACCGAGCGGCTTGGCCGCACTATCCGTAATATTCGTGGTCAGGGACGGCTCAGCGACGACAATATCAAGGACACCTTGCGCGAAGTACGCATGGCGCTTTTAGAGGCTGATGTTGCCTTGCCTGTCGTTAAGGGTTTTATTGACAGAGTGCGCGAAGCAGCCCAGGGCGAAACCGTACTTAAGAGTCTGAGCCCAGGTCAGGCCTTCGTAAAAATAGTCAATGATGAATTGGTTTATCTGATGGGTGAGGCCAATGTGCCGCTGTCGCTCAATACGCAACCCCCCGCGGTAATTTTAATGGCTGGCTTGCAAGGAGTAGGTAAAACCACTACTGCGGCGAAGTTGGCATTACATCTTAAGCAAGATAAGAAATCAGTCATGATGGTGAGCTGCGATGTCTATCGGCCTGCTGCCATACAACAGTTGGCAACGCTGGCTAAAGATATCGATGTGGGATTTTTTGATAGTACGGTTGATCAAAAACCGGTTGATATTGCCGCATCTGCCATAGATCATGCGCGTCGCCAGGCTGTTGATGTAGTCATCGTCGATACGGCGGGGCGTTTGCATATAGACGAAGACATGATGTCGGAAATCAAAGCTTTGCATACTGTGTTGATGCCTATCGAAACGTTGTTTGTTGTGGATAGCATGACCGGTCAAGATGCAGCAAATACAGCAAAAGCCTTTGCTGATGCGTTACCGCTCACTGGAGTGATTTTAACCAAGATGGATGGCGATGCACGTGGTGGTGCAGCGTTATCTGTGCGACAGGTGACTGGTAAGCCGATTAAATTCCTTGGTATGGGCGAGAAGACCGATGCCTTACAGCCGTTTCATCCTGAACGCATGGCATCGCGTATTCTCGGCATGGGTGATGTACTCAGCCTGGTTGAAGAAGCGCAGCGTACCGTTGATCATGATAAGGCAGAGAAATTAGCGAAAAAGCTGAAGAAAGGTAAAGGCTTTGATCTCGAAGATTTTCGCGATCAGCTTAAGCAAATGCAAAGCATGGGCGGTGTTGCCAGCTTGATGGATAAGTTGCCGGGCATGGGTGGTGTTACGCCGCAAATGAAAGAGCAGGTGAATGATAAAGAGTTTCTTAAAATGGAAGCGATGATAAACTCTATGACGCCTCATGAGCGGCGTATGCCCGCAGTGATTAAAGGTTCAAGGCGTCGCCGAATTGCCATGGGTTCGGGTACGCAGGTGCAAGATGTGAATCGCCTGCTTAAACAATTTGCTCAGATGCAAAAAATGATGAAGCAATTCAAGAAAGGTGGCATGTCAAAAATGCTTAAGCGCATGGCGCCTGGTATGCGTTTAGGCTAGTACTCCAACAATATAGCCTTGTTGGAGTACTAGTGGCGATCGATTCTATTTATCTTCTTTATAACTGTCTTCATAAAAATTAAAGCCAGTGCCCTGTGATTTGGCATGGTACATGGCGTTATCAGACTTTTTAAGCAATTCTTTTTCAGTGAGCCCATCCTGTGGATAGAGTGCGCAGCCGATGCTGGCGCTAATTGAAAAGACTGATTGCTGTACATGCATTGGCCGCGAAATACTGTGAATGATTTTTTGAGTGATCTGCGTAATCGCTGTTTTATCGGAAATATTGCATAGTAGGGCTGCAAACTCATCGCCACCGATACGGACGACGACATCGTCGCTTCGTAGTACAGCGCTTAGCCGTTTTGCAACAATCTGTAAGGCTTGGTCACCAACCTCATGGCCGAATTCATCATTGACGGGTTTGAACTTGTCGAGGTCGATAAACAGTACGGCAAAGTGCTGATCCTGTTTTTCGCTAAGCTTGACCAACTTATTTGATAAATAATTACGATTACCAAGATGAGTGAGAGAATCAGTTTCAGCGCGAATCTTTTCTTGTTCATATTGGCGATTAATTGCGGCGCCATCGCGAATAACTGCGAAGTAGTATTTTTTTCCGTAAAAAAATGCAGAAATCGAAATGGTGACGGGTACTTTTTCGCCATGACTATTTATACCGAATAAAATGGAGCGATCACTCATTAGCTTGGGCTTGGGATAGTTCATATAAACTTTGATATGATCGTGGTGTTGATTATGGAAATCACTGGGTATTAATATACTAAGAGGATTGCCAGCTAAGGCGTTATCCTCATAGTCAAAGATGCGATGGCAGGAGGCGTTGGCGAATACAATATGGCTTTCCTCATTGATAATGACCACCCCGTCATGAAGCAAATCAAAGACATCAGCAAAATGCTGAATATTGCTGTTAATTTCCATAATTCCTCATTGTAAGGCGCCCCGAATTTATGTTAATTTTAGTTTGAGACAATGGTATTGTGGCTATTGATGGCGTTTAATTCAAGCTTATTGTTTTTGTATGGCGGGTAGCGCTATGCCTTAATGAGGCGATATTTGTTAGGGGTGTTAAATCAAATAAGTAACCAACCAACCAACCAATTAAATTTAAGGGGTGTGCATCATAAAGCCATGGCTTTATAGGCAGGGTTGCCAGTTAATGGCTGCCGTCGATAGGTTGGTCCTGTATGTCTCCATAAAAGCAAAAATCGGTATGGTGTAATTTGGCGTGATACATTGCGCTATCAGACTGTTTTAATAACCCCTTTTCTGTGTCCCCGTTTTCTGGATATAGAGCGCAGCCGATGCTGGCGCCAATTGAAAAAGTGAACTGTTGCACATGGATCGGGCGCGAGACACTATGAATGATTTTTCTGATAATCAGTTTGATGGAATGTTTGTCATGGATATTGTTAAGTAATATGGCGAATTCATCGCCACCGATTCGTACAATAATATCGTAACTTCGCAGTACTGCATTCAATCGCTTTGAAATGATTTGTAAGGCCTTGTCGCCTACCTCGTGGCCAAACTCATCGTTAACAGGTTTGAATTTGTCGAGATCAACAAAGAGTACGGCAAATTGTGATTCAGGTTTTTCACTTAATTCAATAAACATGCGTGATAGATAGCGACGATTACCCAGTTGGGTTAGGGCATCGGTTTCGGCGAGCGCTTTTTCTTTCTCGAACTGTCGTTTGAGTAATGCCCCATCACGAATAACGGCAATGTAATAGGTTGACTCATTGCTAATTGATGCAATAGATATTGTGATAGGGACTTCTTCACCCAGATTGTTTAAGCCAAATAAGATGGAACGATCGCCCATGAGGCGCGGCACAGGATTTTTTTTATAAGTGTCAATATGGTGGGAATGTTGACGGCGATACTCCGTAGGGATAAGAGTATTAAGCGGTTTGCCAACGAGTGCCTGTGTGTCATAGCCGAAGATGCGATGGCACCCTGAGTTTGCAAACACTATATTGCTTCGCTCGTCTACGATAACAACGCCATCGTAGAGTAAGTTAAAGGCATCAGCAAAACGGTCAATATCGTTGTCGTTACTCATGACTCATCCGACAAGAGTATTCTGTTTTATGCTGTCTATTCTCACGCTAAGTTCATCAAAGCGCAAGCTCGTTTTTAGATTGTGAGCTATTGCTCATAGCGGTTAGTCGATTTTATTAGAATAAAATCGACTTGGGGGGGGGTATGTCAATAGATACACGTAGTGAGGCAAAATTTTGATTGTTATTTCGCATAGTGTAATGGTAGTTATTATATCGCTTAGTGTTAAGCGATGTTGTCTTTTTATGGGCTGTTGAGGTTGGCGAGAGTCAATTTGCTGGTGGCGCATTAATTTGGCTGATATTTACTGTCAGTTTGGCAGTGCAGCTCAATTTTTCTTACTGTTTGCTGCTTATGGAGCCTACTTTGATGGCGAAGGACGGCAGGCGATTGAGAAGAGAGCTGTCAATACTGTGATGACTGTCACAGCATTATTATTTATCGTTCATATGGCGGCGTACTTTTATAGTCATGAGAGGAGTGAGGTGGAGGTGTTGCTGATGTTGAGGCCCTTGCGGGAAGATTCGCTAATCTTTGCCAAGATAAGGAAGGCTTGCGAAGCCAATTAAGTAATTTAGATGGTCGCGTTACGCAGGTTGGTTTGGCCGTGGAGAATAGGTCGCTTGAAGGGAGTGTCTTAGGAGATGAGGTTGTCACTCAACGTCATTCTTTGTTAGCACGTATTCGGGGATTAGACGCTTGATTGTCCGGCCAGGCATAAGGTAATACACGGGGGCTTAGCGATCAGACAAGAAGAATCGCTGTTACGGTCAGTGATGATTCAATTAACGGACAGGGGGCATGTTAGTGCCAGCACCATATTTAATAGTGGTATTTGCCTATCAATGCGCCGCGTGCTGATGGCCGGACCGGCAATAGGGCGAATCGCCAGCAGTAATGTGCAGGTCCGATGCTATGGAAGATGAATTAGGCGTAGAATAGGCTGTACTTTAACTTGGAATTTTAGCTATAATCCGCCGTTTTTACCGAAAGGTCGTATTTTCCCGGAGAGTATTACATGGTCACAATCCGTCTGGCACGGGGTGGTGCTAAGAAACGGCCGTTTTATCACGTAGTGGTTGCGGATTCACGCATGCCGCGTGATGGTCGTTATATCGAGCGTGTTGGGTTTTTTAACCCGATTGCAAGCGGTCAAGAAGTCCGTTTGCAGCTCAAATCTGAAAGCATTGATTATTGGTTAAGCCAAGGTGCTCAGCCTTCAGTTCGTGTTAATAAGTTGATCGAGTCTAACAGCGTCGTATCTTGAAGTCTGAGCTAGACCCTAGCAAGGTTCTTATTGGCCATATTGCTGGGGTTTATGGTGTTAAAGGATGGGTGAAAATTCGCTCTTACACCGATCCAATCGAGAATGTATTACAGTACCGCTCCTGGCAGCTTGGTGTGCAAGGTGACTGGCAGCGGCGACAGCTGATCGAAGGGCGACGTCATGGTAAAGGCTTGGTGGCGCTTATCGAAGGTTTTGATAGCCCTGAGTTTGCGCGCAATTTTGTTAGTGTAGAGATTGCTATTGAACGCGCAGAACTGCCACAGATTGGCAAAGATGAATATTATTGGGCTGACTTGGTTGGTCTGGATGTCATTACAACAGATGGTTATAAGCTTGGTAAGGTCAGTCGTTTGATTGAAACGGGAGCCAACGATGTGATGATTGTTCGCGAAGAGAGTGAGCACGCTAAGCGCGAACACTACGTTCCTTATATCAGGGATGATGTGGTTCGACGGATTGACCTTGAGAGCGCAACAATTGAGGTTGATTGGGACCCGGAGTTTTAGAACTAACGGCAGTCATGATTAAGCGTATTGATATTGTGACGTTGTTCCCGCAAATGTTTGCCGCGCTGACTGACTACGGTGTGGTTGGGCGGGCTTTGCAAAGTGAGCAGAGTGCAGTTCAAGGGCAAGTGCACTTTGCCACGTGGAATCCGCGTGATTTCACTAAAGATAAGCATCGTAATGTGGATGACCGACCCTATGGTGGTGGTCCCGGCATGGTGATGCAGGTAGAGCCTTTGCGTGGTGCTATTAATGCAGCGCAATCGGCAGCGACAGATAAGGCCTATTGTGTTTATTTGTCACCGCAAGGACGGGTTTTGGATAACGCGATCTTGCTAGAATTGATATCGCAGCCGCGCTTATTATTGGTGGCGGGGCGTTACGAAGGCCTGGATGAGCGTGTTATCGAGGCTGACGTCGATGTAGAGTTATCTATCGGCGATTATGTATTAAGTGGTGGTGAATTAGCGGCTATGGTGTTGGTAGATGCCATGTTACGTTGGTTGCCTGGAGTGTTAGGTGACGATGACTCGGCAATGCAGGATTCATTTGCCCAAGGGCTTTTGGATTATCCGCACTATACGCGTCCTGAAGTGTTGGACGAGGTGGCTGTACCGAATGTGTTGCTGAGTGGCGACCATGAAAAAATTCGCCGTTGGCGATTGCAGCAGGCCTTGGGTCGAACTTGGTTGCGAAGACCGGAGTTGATTCGAGCGCGTAGCTTGAGTAATGAAGAACGTTGTTTGCTCGATGAGTTTATTCGCGAGCAAGAATAAGTGTATTGATTGAATTAGGTTTATTTTTAGGAGTTATTCCAATGAGCAATATCATTGACCAGTTAGAAGCCGAGCAGTTGAAATCGGACGTCCCGGTTTTTTCCTCTGGCGATACGGTTGAGGTTCTAGTGAAGGTGGTTGAAGGTACTCGCGAACGTCTACAGGCATTTGCTGGTGTCGTTATCGCTAAACGTAACCGTGGTTTAAACTCCGCGTTTACTGTGCGCAAACTGTCTCACGGCGTAGGTGTTGAGCGTGTTTTTCAAACGCATAGCCGGGCTGTCGATAGCATTAAAGTGGTTCGTCGCGGTGATGTGCGTCGCGCTAAGCTCTACTATTTACGTGGCTTGACCGGTAAGGCAGCACGTATTAAAGAGAAGCTGACAGTGAAGAAAAAAGCAGGTTAGGAGCCTGTTGGATTTAGGTGTTCGTAGCGAGGCGAGTAAAAAATTGAGACCATTTTTCCACTCTTTTGAGGCGAATAGTGAGCCTGCTTTAATGAAAAAGACCGGAAAAATGGGCCGATTTCCCTCCGCCGCAGTAGAATAAGCCTAAGTCCGAAGTGAAACGAACAGGGTTCTATGGCAACATAGAACCCTGTTTTCGTTTGGCTCCTCCACACTAGCAGGCTGTTGAAAAAGTCTCAGGTGAGTGCGAGACAAGGCAAAATTTGACGAATACCCCAAGGGTTCTTTTTAATACCGCCTTGAGGGGTACACCTAGAAAGCGCAGTTTACGCGTTGTAAATGAGCACTTTGAGGCGAATTTTAACGCCGTATCGTGCCACATGAGACTGTTTTCAACAGCCTGCTAGATATTGGGCGGTATTGGGAGCAATGGGTGACTTATGGCTGAGTGTTTGGAAGACCTAGCGGTTATGGCTGCCGCAGCAGATTATGACGCAGTCGTTGATATTCCGATGGAAGGAGTTAAGTTGGGCGTTCGTTGGCGTGTGGGTGCTATCTATAGCATGGATTTCCTACCCGATTCTGCACGAGATTTGAAACCGGAGGATGCGCAATTAGCGATAGCGGTTGCTGCGCTACAGGACTATTTTGTTGCTGGACAATCCCCCTCATCATTACCCATTCATTTAAAAGGCACTGAATTTCAGCTTCGTGTCTGGCAAGCTATTCAACAGATTCCCGCCGGTGCAGTGGCCACGTATGCTGAAATTGCTAAACACCTGGGCAGTGCGCCGCGTGCAGTCGGTGGTGCCTGTCGCCGTAACCCAGTACCCATCATTGTGCCTTGTCATCGTGTGGTGGCCAGTAACGGCATAGGTGGTTTTGCGGGTGCAGTCATGGGCAAGCATATTGGTATCAAGCAATGGTTGCTTGATCATGAGCGCAAGGTAGTTAGCAATTAGTGACTCGCTAGCGGGGCCGTCGGTGGGCTCCTTGGCAGAGCCTGACCAGGCTCTGATTGAGCGGTTTATCGATGTGTTGTGGGTCGAAAATGGACTCAGTCACAATACTTTAAGCGCTTACCGTAGCGATCTTAGCCAGCTCGCGTTGTGGCAGAGAAAAAATAATCATGAGTTGAGTGGTTTAACACGTGAGCATTTATTACGTTACCTCGCGCATGTGCAACAACTCGGCAAATCATCACGTTCCAGTGCGCGTATGCTGAGTAGCGTGAAACGATTGTTTCAGTATTTGATTCGTGAAAGCGAAATTAATACTGATCCTACAGCGCAAATCGATTCGCCACGTTATTTGAAGTCATTACCCTCCTCGTTAACAGAATCCGACACGGAGGCTTTGCTCAACGCACCCGATACGAATACTGCGCAAGGCTTGCGTGATCAATCCATGCTAGAAACCTTGTATGCCAGCGGCTTGCGTGTCAGTGAACTGATTGGTTTGCAGTTGTCACAGCTTAATTTGAATGATGGTTTTGTTCGCGTTGTGGGTAAAGGCAATAAGGAACGCTTGGTGCCGCTGGGTGATAATGCGAGGGTGAGTTTGCAGCAGTACCTTGCGACAGCGCGGCCAGAGTTATTGCACGAGCGACAAAGTGATGCGGTCTTCGTCAGTAACAGAGGTCAAGGAATGACCCGTCAGACATTTTGGCATCTCATTAAACGCTATGTTGTGATAGCCGGAATTAACAAAGCGGTGTCACCGCATACGCTCAGGCACGCATTTGCTACGCATTTGCTCAATCATGGCGCAGATTTGCGCGTATTACAGATGCTATTAGGGCACAGTAATTTGTCTACAACCCAGATATACACGCATGTAGCTAAAGAGCGACTCAAAAGTATTCATGCTCAGCACCATCCGCGTGGCTAAATATTCACAATTTGGAATTATCTTAGTAAAACTGTGGTCCAACCGTTAGGTTTAGGTGGTAAGCCGCCGTTATACTGCAAGTATAGCTGTGTTTATTAATATAGAGAGTTATTTGATGTCACGATTGATTGTATTGTTGTTGGTGCTGATTGCCCCGGGTATGAGTGTTGCTGCCGGTGAGATGTCTGATATTAAGAAGGCATTACAAGAGCTGGTGCCTGAGTTAAAGGCAGACAGTATTACTCCAAGTGCCGTTGATGGCTTGTATGAAGTCATTTTTGGAACGCGTGTTTTTTATATCAGTGCTGATGGCCGCTACTTTTTGCAAGGCAACATCCTTGATACGCAAACTAAAGTCAGCTTAACTGAATTAAAGGAAACAACACTACGCGCTAGCTTGATTCAGTCCATGGATGAGTCAGACTTGATTGTGTTTTCACCGGAATCACCGAAGCATACGATTACCGTGTTTACTGATATTGATTGTGG
>NVRQ02000170.1 GCA_002400905.2 Gammaproteobacteria bacterium
AGTACAGGTGCCGCTTAGTGTTCGTGATGACCTACTAAACAGCGAGGGACGTTCGCGGCAACTGGTTAAAAAGGTTATTAAGCAAATGCAAAGTGTGAGCGCACCGTATACTGATCTTTCATGGCGCGAGACGGCAAGCTGGAAAGTGAATTCAGATAATGCTGACTTAAAAGAGAAGGGTGAAGAAGATGATGCGGAGATAAAGCCTGTTCAGGATCCCGCGGCGCCGACTCAGCGAATGCAATACTACAAAGGACCGAACTGGTTAAGAACCGAGGCAGAAGGTGGGCTTGTGCGACTGGCACAAGCCGGGACAAGTGTATCAATACTTGAGGACGGTCGTTTTTGGGTGACACCGCGACAAAATTTATTATCTTCGCTCTATGGCTTATCAAGTCTATCGGTTGATGAGGTAATACAGCGTTTGGCTGGTGATGTGCCCGGTAGTCCTTATCTTCGAAGTGGCATCGCAGTGGATGTGGTTATGGAGTTTGAGGAAAAAGAAGAAAAAGACAGCTCTCATACAGATCATGATCATCAGCATGAAGAAGACCATGAACCACATCGCTACTATGTTATTGGCGCCAACGAAATGGGGCAAGCTGTGCCGCAACTTTGGGTGGACGTAAATACCGCTTACCCGACAAACTTGATAGAAAAATTTCCGGTAAACAAAGCGGAAGGACACCAAACAGAAAGCAAGCAGTTTGGCGGGATCATTGAAACTAAATTTTACGACTATAAGAAAATAGACAATATATATTCCATGCCCAGTCGATTAGAGCGTGTGCTCGATAATGGCAGTATCGAAGAGGTAAAGATAGATCAAGTTAAAATAAACAGCGGGATTCCTGACGAGAAATTTGACTTGGCCTTGTTAGGGGATACGCGACGTGTACCAAAATTATCTGAGAAAGAAGACGGTGCTGAGAAGGGTAAGGCTGCATCACAAGCAAGCGGTGAGTATATTTACCACCCTCTTGAAACGCATGAACCTTATAGCAGCAACCCGCCGACTTCAGGGGCGCATTTACCCTTCATCGCCGATTGGGGCGCTTATCAAGTGCCGTTGCCGTTAGCACTGCAAGTCTATAACTTAAAGGCTGGGGGCGTGGTGATTCAATATAATTGTCGCAAACCTTGCCCAGATACTGTTGCCAAACTTGAGGGTGTTCTAGAACGTTATCCTGAGTATGTGCTGTTAGCACCCTATCCACTTATGGAATCAAAAATTGCTGTCACTGCATGGGGTAAGCTTGAAACATTTGATGAGTTTGATGAAGCCTCTATCGTAAATTTTATCGAGATCAATAAAGGCATTGCTCATCATGCTGATTCAGGTGATCAAAGTAGTTATTGATATGGGAGGTCTTCTACAATGAAATTACTGCGTGATTATCGCATCGTGGTGCCAGCACTGGTTTTGGTGGCAGGGGCAACCATCATCGCACTCAATCAATTTGGCGCTAATAATTCTAAAGCGGCTCTTGCAACACCATTAGCGCCAAAGATTATAGCGTTGGCTGATATTGATGCGTCTGGATCAAAGCAGGAGTTACCCTCCGCTCACCCACCCGGTATGGATTCGTCTAATCCCGTGCAGCAGATCCAGTTTTTACGCACACTTCTAAATGAAAATCCAGATGATGAGATGGCTCTAATGGGGCTTGGTAATGCAAGTTTGATGATTAGGAGGTTCGATGACGCAGCACCACTCTATGAACGTCTTTTACAGTTGAATCCGCAACACCTCGATGCTCGCTCTAATCTGGCTTCGATAAAGCTTGAACAAGGTGATGTTGATGAGGCGCGTAATTTGCTGGAAGAAAATCTTAAGCTCTCGCCTGATGATGGCGCCACCTTATTCAATTTAGGCGTTGTTTATATCGAGCTTAAGGATCATTCGCAGGCAGTCAAGACTTGGGAGCAATGGTTGGCGACGAATCCGGATTCAGCATTAGCCTTGACAATTAAGCGGCGTGTCAATGAGCTGAAAGCCGACTTAACCCCTGGTTAAAAAAATTATGGTAGGTTTAAATTCAGTCGCTAACTCTTTGCGTATTTTTTGTTGGGGTTGCTTGCGGTTGTTGTAACAAATCGTTTGTTCTGTCCGCTAAGTGGCGACAACGAAAGCAAGCGCAAGACAGGGCTTGCTTGATATAGGCTGGATGCCAACAATGCGACAAATTGTCGCACCCTGCTGCGTTTATAGGCGTGGCCAGTTATCATTCCCCACTAATTTTAGTGGTATACGGTGGGATGAATGACGGTGTCAGAGTTTCATGTGGCGAGATGCGGCTTAGCTGCTTTGTTGTTAATGTCTAGTGGTATCTCTTTAGCTCAGTCGCCTGACCCGCCTACGTCGGGCAAAGTTGCGCAGAGCAGCCATCGCCAACATGCTGGTGACAAGCAGGGCCAGTCACTAGAGCAAGCTTGCACATCACCCTTTTCACTGTCGTCGGCAAATTGCGCCAAGGCGCCGATGCCGATATTTTCAAAGGATGGCCGCTTGTGGTTGAGCTTCGTGAGTCATGGTCATGTCTATCTCACCTATTCGGAAAATTTGGCCAAAGATTTTTCAACGCCTGTTGCGGTAAACCGCATACCCGAACAGATTTATGCTGATAAAGAAAACAGACCTAAGCTGGCTTTCGGTAACAACGATGAGATCTATGTTTCCTGGACGCGTAAACGTAAAGCTAAATATAGTGGTGAGGTAAGGTTTAGTCGATCGCTCGATAAGGGGGTGACGTTTGACACACCAATGACACCTATTGATGAAGGTGCGCTGAGTAGTCATCGCTTTGACAGTATGGCGATTGATAATCAGGGACGCTTGTATCTAGCTTGGATTGATAAACGTGACAAGGTGGCGGCTGAGGCCGTAGGTAAGGAATATGACGGTGGGTCAGTTTACTATTCAGTGTCGAGTGATGGTGGGGCTACGTTTACGCCGAACATCAAAGTGGTTGATAACAGTTGCGAATGTTGTCGTATGAAAATAGAAGCGGCTGACGACGGTCAAGTTCATGCTTTATGGAGAAATATTTATCCGGGTTTAGCGCGTGATAACGCGATGGCTATTCTGTCTGGTGATTCGGTAGTAAAAGCACCGGTGCGTGTTAGTTATGATGAGTGGCAAATAGACGCTTGTCCACACCATGGTCCAGATATCTCTTTAGATAAAGAAAATCGTATGCATACCACTTGGTTTAACGGTGGAGGCAAGCGTGTTGGTTTGGTCTATGGTCGTTTTGATACGACAAAAGATTTGCTTGAGCATGATATGTCTATCGATAGCTCAGCAGCGGCGAGGCATCCCAGAGTGTTAGCGATGGGTGATACGGTTTATATAGCTTGGACACACCGTATCGATAATGGCACTGAGGTTCGTCTAATTGAATCGTTAGATGCGGGCGTAACGTGGTCTAAGCATCGTGTTGTTGCAAGTACTCACGGTGAGTCTGATCAAGTGTTTTTGCTTGGTGATGGTAAGGCAGGGTATGTTTCTTGGAGTACGGTTGATGAAGGTTATCGTTTAATTAATATTCATTATCGTCAAGCATCTCTACCCGCAAGCTCGTTAGATAATTAATGGAAAAAATGCGTGTTGCCCATTATTTATTAGGCGGTAACGTTATTTTCCGTAATTCTCTTTGATTCAATGGTAGGCCATCACCGCCATCAATAATGTTAAATGTGAGTGCTTTATCATCTTGATGGTGAAGGGCTTTATAAAAAGCAGTCATTTGATGTGAGAGAATAATATCATCGTCACGAAAGCCGGCTGTGTAAAGTAAACCATTTTTATCCGGATGCACCGCGAGTACTTGTCGCCTCTTATTATGCACACGCACTTGCGGCGTGCTTACCTTAAAGCCATAAATTGCTTCGATTTGTGGCGCGAGCTCTGTTTGATACAGTCGCGTTTGATCACCTATCCACCAAGCCCAACCAATAAATGTGGCAACAACTAGGGCGAAGACGAGGAGTAAGTATCTAAGTGTTTTCATGGTTGGTGTTAAAGAGGCAAGGTTAATGGTGGCCAGGGACGGAATCGAACCGCCGACACGGGGATTTTCAATCCGCCATAGGTTTTTTATGTTCTATAAACATCAATTAGTTATAGAGCGACAGTAGATAAAAATTGTACCACAAGGTATCACTTTGCGTGGCGCATTCACGCAAAATTCGCGCACGAATTTTGGAAGTCATTCGCTGACCGCCAAGGAGAGCGAAGCGAAGGCGGTTAGTCGCCGATAGGCAACGCTGATTTATTTTTTCGTAATTGTGAGCGATAGCGAGTGATGGAGAAGAAAATAAACAGCTATCTTTGCCGTAGAGCCACTGAGGGAGTGCTGCGTAGCCGGCGACGAGCGTGCGATGTTGTGGCGTAGCAGCACGAACGCAGGGCGGTCGGTGCAAAAGGAATCAGTTGTCGCGTAAACGAGTCGGTTTTGCACAGGGAAGTGC
>NVRQ02000171.1 GCA_002400905.2 Gammaproteobacteria bacterium
CGGTGCGTGCTATCGAGCATTAATACATCTTGCAGTGGGATTATAGCGATACCAGCACGCGATTCCAGCACCTCACGGATCATTGGCCAGGGCAAATCTTTGCGCTCAACATCAATATACTCAGCCAAAAACTTGCGACCCTGCTCATCTAAAGATTGAATCCAACCAAGGCTCGTATCATTATCGTGTGTGCCGGTATAAGCCACTGTCGACGGCTCATAGTTAGTAGGTAAATGCGGATTATTGTCTTGCCCATCATAGGCAAATTGCAGTACGCCCATTCCTGGCAAGCCAAACTGTTTTCTTAAGGCGGTGACTTCATCGGTAATCACACCTAAGTCTTCCGCGACAAATGGCTTATTAGGAAACTGTTCACACAAAACCGTAAACAACTCAGCTCCCGGCGCTTTTTCCCAAGAACCATCAATCGCCGTTTCACACTCAACGGGTATCTTCCAGTACGCCTCAAAACCACGAAAATGATCAATGCGTATCAAATCGAATCGCTGCAAATCATGCCGACAACGTTGCACCCACCAATCAAAACCCTGCGCTTGCATGGCAGCCCAATTGTAATGAGGGTTACCCCAACGCTGCCCCGTTTTGGAAAAATAATCTGGCGGTACCCCTGCAACAAAACGTGGATAACCTGATTCATCGACATCAAAAAATTGCCGCTGCGCCCAGACTTCCGCACTATCAAGTGCAACGAAAATAGGCATATCACCAAACAGCTGCACGCCCTTTTTATTTGCGTAAACCTTGAGGTCTTGCCACTGTTGAGCGAACACATACTGCTCAAAGAAAATCGCATCCAAGTTCTTTTTTTGCTGAGATTCAATATGACTTAAGGCGAATTCATCATGGTCACGCAGGGGTTCAGACCATTCAACCCAGCTTTTACCGCCTTCCAACTCACGAATCACACAAAACAAAGCATAGTCACGTAACCAGTATTTTTCTTGCTCAATAAACGCTCGAAATGCTGCCTCAGCATCACCTGATAAGGCACTATAAAATACGTTAAAAGCAGAACCTAATAGAGATTGATGCGTTGCTTCGCCGTCTATTTGTTCTTGCAATAACCAGCCAATATTATTTAAGCTATGGAGATCAATAAATCGGGCATTGCCGGCATAAGCAGACAGAGGCTGATAAGGCGAATCATCTTCATGCGTTGGCCCTATAGGCAACATCTGCCATATCTGCTGACCGCATGCTTCAAGAAAATCGACAAAGTGATACGCCTGTTTACCAAGACAACCAGAATCAGCAAACTCAGGCAAGGAAGTGGGATGTAATAAGATACCCGCTTGGCGTTGCTGGCCTACACTAGGATCATTCACAATCAGCTATTACCAGCACCACCGCGGCGCATAGCTCCACCGCCTTCCGCATCACCGCCGCCGCTGCTAATCACTGCTTCTAACTCAGCAGGAGGGACCACATCAATCAGCTGATACAGCCGCTTTAGATGCAAACGATACAGCACATCAAAATCGCTAACGCTGTCTCCAGGGTTATAGTCACCAAACCACCAACACCAGTCAGACCCCTCACATATAGCAAGTTGCCGTTCAACACGATAACGTTGCTCTGAGTCCGGCGTACTGTCTTTCATATAGTTATCAACCGCCAACTTAGCATCACACAGCAAATCCCACGCCGCATTCTTAGCTCCATCACCTATCCATGTAGAAAATGAACCATAGACCCAGCTCCCCGCCACCATTTTTTCTAATACCGTAACAACGGGCTTCTTATCAAGAAATTCAGAAAATGTAGTGAGCTCAATGTCCGGATGTTCAACAAGTTTTTTGTACAGTGCGCTGAGAAAATAATAACCATTTTCGGGATAGTGCTCCCAAGCATTCTCACCATCAAGAATAATAGGCACTAATACTGGCTCACCATGCCGATGGTGCAACGAGGCAATGTTCTCGATATGATGGATGAAATCACCGACTGCATCATCAGCATGCCAGTCTGAATAGGTGAACCCTATAAGATCTGACAAACCATCATCACGGAAAAACACCGCTGTCTTGGTCACATCGCCAACATGACAAGGCTGCAAAAACACACTCGGTCTATCGGTATCAGGATAACCCGATGCAGTGAGGCTATTACGTAATACCCCTTCGCCACTTGCACACCAACTAAAACCATATTCTGACAATAAACTCACTGTCGCAGAGCTAACACTGCCCTCTGCGGGCCAACACCCTTTCGGCTTAATGCCAAAAAATTTCTCGAAAGATTTAAATCCCTCTTCTATATGCCAACGTGCACGCTCCTCACCACCGGCATAGGTCTTTGACTTTGGTAGCTCCATATCAGGAACGGCGTCCCTGGCACTGTTAATATCAAGTAGCAGCGGCATAATAGGATGTGCATAAGGCGTCATTGATAACTCGATTTGCCCCGTTTCTGATAACTTTTTATATCGATCAATCACATGCCAAATCAAGTCGTGAATCATCGTCACCAATTCACGTCGATCCTCTGCATCAAAATCATGGCCTTTCTTAACCAGCCGATCTATCTTTGCATTGCCACGTCGCACCGTCGCGCCAAGCCAAACGATGTGATACCAAACAAGAAGATCAATTAAGAACTGATCATTAAGATAAATAAATTGATGCGGCGCGCCTTCTAATTGACGAACTAGCTTAGATAATTCGCGATAATCCTCAAAAGGATCAATCATACGCATTTCATTCGCTCGCAAGCATGCTCGTGCTAGCGCTAAGCGCCCGGCACCGTCTTCAGGCAATTTAGCCTCGGCCAGCCCAGCCAGTAAATTGTCACGTATCGGCGTACCACTATTAATGAAATCGAATACTTGATGCGCATAATCATCAATTTGCTCTAATAAGGTAGGAACAAAATTAACGACCGCCTTCGCTTTGGGGTTTTCTTCAAGCAAGGCCACCATATCAACATAATCTTTTATGGTATGTAAATAGGTCCAGGGAAGATGGTAATGGCCGTCATCAGGATCACGATAATCCGGCTGATGCATATGCCAATAGAGAACAACATTAATCTTACTTTCGCTTCCCTTCATGGCCACCCTTTAAACCAACATGTCGGGGGTAACCAGCGTAACGCCCCCCGGTGACACATAATATTTCTCGGCGTCAGATTCCGCATCATAACCAATAGTAGTGCCTGGTCGAATGACGCAATCAGAATCAATCACCACTTTGTGCAAGCGACAATGCTCACCTATTTCAACATTAGGCAACACAACGCAATCTTCAAGCGAACTATAAGAGAGCACCGTAACATCTGAGAATAATAACGAGTGCTTGACCGACGCCCCAGAAACGATGCAGCCGCCGGATACCATTGAGTCAACCGCCATACCACGTCGATCTTCATCATCAAAAATAAACTTTGCCGGTGGCGATTGAGATTGGTAGGTCCAAATCGGCCATTCATCGTCATAGAGATTAAGATCAGGAGTAATGCCAATAAGCTCAAGATTGGCAGCCCAAAACGAATCGATGGTACCGACATCACGCCAATAGGCCTGACCTCCCACCTCGTCGCGAAACGGATAGCTCATTACCCGGTAGCGCTCAATCACATCGGGGATAATATCTTTGCCAAAATCATGACTAGAAGAGGTGTCATAGGCGTCGCGGTAAAGCTGCTCATACAAAAAGTCAGCATTAAAGATATAAATCCCCATAGACACCAATGATGAATCTGGTTGACCGGGAATACTGTCTGGCTGATCAGGCTTTTCAATAAATTGCCGAATACGTCGATCGTCATCAACACTCAGCACACCAAATTCTTTGGCTTGATTAATAGGCACTTCTATACAACCGATGGTCAAGTCAGCTTCTTGCGCAACGTGATAGGCAATCATCGGTCCATAATCCATCTTATAGACATGATCGCCGGCCAAGATCAACACGTAGCCCGGCTTATGGCCTTTAATAATATCCAGGTTCTGATACACCGCATCGGCCGTGCCTGAATACCAAGAAGTCGCAATACGTTGCTGCGCAGGCAATAACTCAACAAACTCATTGAGTTCAGCACGCAAAAAGCTCCAACCCTGTTGGATATGACGAATCAAGGAATGTGCTTTGTACTGAGTCATAATCTCAACTCGGCGTATACCCGAATTAAGACAGTTTGAAAGAGGGAAATCAATAATAGTAAACTTACCGCCGAACGGTACCGCAGGTTTTGCGCGCCAGCCAGTAAGTTGTTTTAAGCGTGAACCACGTCCACCGGCAAGAATAAGTGCGAGCGTGTCGCGGGTAAGACGACTAACAAAGCGACCGGAACCAGAGTGCTCCGACATCATACGTTCAGACCTATGGCTTGCCTGATATCCATTATCCCTCGCGTACCCTACTCAAAACTCTCAATCCTATAACGACCTTACGGTTCAATTGTAAAGCATTAACGTAATCAAAAGAAGGAAATATCGCGTCAATCTTCAGTAAAAATTTATGCGACTATTTATGCTAACATCGTATAAATCATCCTCAACAGGATTATCACTCCAAGCCTTACCTATGCCCGCATTATCAGAAGAAATCGAACCCTTAATTCAGGCGCGCCATCACAATCCATTTGCCGTACTAGGCAGGCACGAGGCTGGCTCAACATCAACCATCCGCGTTTTCAAACCGAACACTAAAGCAGTATTTGTCGAATCACATAAAAATGAAATGTCTCGCGTCGGCAATAGCGACATATATGAATGGACTTGTGACACAAACAAGCTACCCACCCATTACCGTTTAATTTCTATCTCCGCCGACGATAACGAAACAAGCAATTACGACCCTTATGACTTTGCACCACAATTGCCTGATTACGACATTCATTTGTTCGGTGAGGGTAAGCATTGGCATATTTACCGTTTTCTTGGCTCACATGTAAAGACAGTTGATGGAATTGACGGCGTATTATTTGCCACTTGGGCACCTAGTGCCGAACGCGTCAGCGTCATTGGTGACTTCAACCAATGGGACGGCCGTGCGCACCCTATGCGTGTGCGCGGCGCAAGCGGTTTATGGGAACTGTTTATACCTGGTCTTGGTGCAGCAGAGCTTTACCGTTATGAAATTCGCAATAGAGACAGCGGTGAACTACACGTCAAAACTGATCCTTATGCCCAGCAAATGGAAATGCGGCCAGCCACAGCATCGGTCGTCTTCAAAGAGGATCAGTTTGATTGGCAAGACAATGAATGGATAGAGCAACGCCGTAACGCCGATTGGCTACATCAGCCAATGTCGATCTACGAAGTGCATCTCGGCTCGTGGCAACGTGATAGCAACAACCACTTTTTAACCTATAGAGAACTTGCTCATCGCTTGGTTGATCATGCGCTGACCTGTAATTTTACGCATATTGAGCTATTGCCGATTACCGAACACCCTCTTGACGCATCGTGGGGCTATCAACCCAGCGGTTATTTTGCGGCAACCAGTCGTTTTGGTGGCCCCGATGATCTACGCTATTTGATCGACTACTGCCATCGCCATAATATCGGTGTCTTACTTGACTGGGTACCCGGACATTTCCCCAAAAACAGTGAAGGCTTGGCTCGCTTTGATGGTAGCGCATTATATGAACATGAAGACCCACGCCGTGGCGAACACCGTGACTGGGGTACGCTAATATTTAATTATGGCCGCAACGAAGTGAAAAATTTTCTACTGACCAGCGCAACGTTTTGGCTAGAAGAGTTTCATTTTGATGGACTGCGCGTTGATGCCGTTGCATCGATGCTTTACCTTGACTACTCACGTGAAGACGGTGATTGGCTACCTAATATCCACGGCGGCAATCATAACCTTGAGGCTATCGATTTTATTCGCCAACTCAACGAAGTCACCCACTCGCTCCATCCCGGCACATTAGTCATGGCGGAAGAATCAACGTCTTGGTCCAAAGTATCGCGGCCAACCACTGACGGCGGCCTAGGCTTTAGCATGAAGTGGAACATGGGTTGGATGAACGACACGTTGGAATACATGAAGCAAGATCCAATACATCGGCGTTATCACCATAATTCGCTGACATTTAGCCAGCTCTATGCCTATACCGAAAATTTTATTTTACCCTTATCGCACGATGAAGTCGTGCATGGTAAAGGCTCTTTACGCTATAAAATGCCAGGAGATGAATGGCAACAATTCGCCAATCTACGCTTACTCTACACCTATATGTACACCCATCCAGGCAAAAAATTGCTCTTTATGGGCTGCGAGTTTGGCCAAGGACCAGAATGGAACGAAGATGAATCTCTTGACTGGTACGTACTCGACTACCCCCAACATGCAGGAATAAAAAAGTCGATTGCAGATCTCAATGCACTGTATCGTGACAATCGAGCACTACATCATTATGACTTCGATGCCTGCGGCTTCGAGTGGCTCAGCTGTGATGATGGTGCCAACTCTGTTTTGTCTTATGTGCGCCGGGCTGATCATGAGTTTGTGATCGTGATACTCAATTTCACACCTGTAACAAGAGAAAATTATCGAATAGGTGTACCAGAAAGTGGTACTTACGTTGAAATTTTTAACTCTGACTCCACTCATTATAGCGGTAGCGATGTCGGCAATCATGCACTAAGCAGCGATCACATTGCCTACAATGGCAGAGAAAACTCTATTGTCGTTCGTCTACCGCCTCTAGCTGGCATTATCCTGCGCCGACAACACTAGGTGTCGTGTCCTGAATACAATGGCGCTTTAGCGCCTCGCCCTGCGGGAACACCACAAATCTGTTGCAGCGGCGTTGCCATTGTTGAAAAGGTCACCAACATTTCCTGCCAATGGCAGCCTTGCTGCAACAGATTTGTGGTGCTCTGAATCACCATTGTATTCAGGACACAACACTAGTCAGTTTCAATGCCGCAGCAAACAATGCGATAAGACTCAATGGATATAACCACTGCCACGCGCGCAGTGGCTCCGCATCATCTAACGTCACTGACGTTAATTCAGACTGCTGAGCATTATTATAAACTGCCACAAATACGTTCGACGTTGCGTTGGCCAAACCGACAATACGCGCCTTAATGCCTGGCGGTGAACTAAGCTGCGCTTTACTTGTAGAAATCATTGATTGTATTTCAGTCAGCGATTCCAGGGTCAGCGTGGCGCGCACAGCAAAACGCTCAGGAGACAAGCCAACATGACGCGTCCATCCAATTAAAGAATAAATCGCAGAGAATAATTGCTCTCTAGTCGTCGATTGCAATAATGCACTAACAGCGGCGATGATTAATATTAGGCACGCTACCCGAATTACTCCCTGCTCCACTCCATCAACGCTAGGGAACCAGAGTGATTTTGCCAATTCAGGGCTAAACGCTTCGCCGGGTGTAAACCAAAAATAAATCACTAAAATAGACAGGAAGAACCAGCGCATACGCTGAACAAGAGACCAGCAGCGATCTAAAGACAACGATGCAAGAACATATATTGCGCTTAATAGACACAGAGAAATCAGCAAGAAGGAAAGCTGCGCATGAGCTATAAAACCCGCCATTAACACGAGGCAAACAATACGAATTAACGGATGCATAGTCAAAAACGCGCTACATTAATAGGCAGTAATAGATCAAAGCTGATCGATGAGTTCCTGAGCTTCTGATTGTTGCTCGTCAGTCCCTTCAGCAACCACTTCACTGAGAATGCTACGCGCACCATCCTGATCACCCATATCAATATAGGCTTTAGCAAGATCAAGCTTTGTTGAAACAACATCGACACCAGCGAAGAGTGACGGATCGTAACCTTCGCTCTCACCGCCTTCGTCAGCGTTATAAGTGCCCAAGGGCTCACCAATGCTGTCACCAACATTAGGAGAACCAAATTTCTCATTAAAATCAGTTAATTCAGGATGTTTCTCGGCATTATCCATAGCACGCTCAAGCAGTGATAAACCTTCAGCTGATGCGCCATTCGTTTCGGAAGTCACATCGATAGCGGAAACGTCGTCGTTTAATGATGACAAATCATCTGCTGATGGCATGGCATCATTCGATTCGGCAGATGCCTCAGCAGACTCTGCTATGTCATCTAATACTGCCGGCGCTTCACTGGTCTCCTCGATGGCAGCATCAGTCGCATCATCACTCATATCAAGCTCCAAATCTAGGTCAAGCTCATCTTCCCGACCCTTTGATGCTTCGTCATTACGCTCCTCAGCATTCTCGGCAGCCTCTTCAACGTTGGAGGTATTGTACTCACTGCTCTTCTCGCCACCTTCGGCATCGACATCATCATTCGCGGCATCACCACTATCGTCGTCATCCCAGACATCGCCATCAGCCGTCAACACTTCCATCTCTAAATCGATGTCAGCATAATCATCATTTTCGATATCAACATCGCTATCATCAATATCATCTAGCTCACTCAGTTCATCAAACCCCTCGACTCGATCAAACTCAGCAGCGCCACCATCACCATTAAACAAGTGATAGTCTGGCGCAAGCTCTAGCCCCATATCGTTAATATTTGACCAGACCACGCGGTCTTCGCCAAGCATTGGATAAAATTTATCTGCGCTAGCAACAAACGCAGGGACATTTTTTGCAGCGTGATAGACGTTAAGCAGCTTAACCTTTAGATCAACACGATTTGGTTCATTATCAATCGCGTGCTGTAGGATCGTTTCAGCTTTATCGTAACGCTGATAAGAAATATACACATCAGCCTCACCCAGCACATCCGCAATCTCTCCATCCGCACTACCGATACCAAACTCGTCTTCTTCAACAGCATCAATATCCTCATCGTCTTTAGCCATAATAGGCGCGGCATATTCGTCAAACTGCTCTGCCGCAGCCACACGGCGACGACGCACAATAAGACCAAGAATGACTAATACTGCAATAACGCCGCTAACGATTCTAAATATAAGCGGATTATCTCTGTAACGTTCCAAGATATTCTCAGGTTGTACGGCCTCTTTAACAGAATCCAAAGAGAAGTCGTCGTAAAGAGCAGTTACTTTCTCTTTGATCGAACTGGCTATGCCTGTCGCATTTTTAACGACATTGTCGACCACGCCAGGATCACTTTCAGCGACGTCCAACTCGACCTCAAGCTCTTCGGCCATCTCACCAGCTGCCTCATCTATGGCAGCACCACTGTCATCAACTTCAGGCTCAATAATCTCCGCTTCTTGTTCTGACTCAAGCGGTAAGGTCTCGATTATGCCCGCACCATCGCCACCTGATTCATTCGAAACAGCCTCTGCTGACTCACCCAGCTTTTGCTGGAGCTGCGTCAAAGTGTCGTCCTTTAACTGCAGCGCACGCTGCATTCCAGCAATTTGTTCTTCAAGCCCGGTCATGCGGTCACGCAATTCAGCATTTTGTTCGCGCGCCGCTTCAGCAGCAAAGCTCGTTAGCTCAAGCTCTTCACGTAGTTCGCCAATTTGACCACCTACCCCATCAACCTCAGCAACACCGCCTACCGTAGATCCATCCTCAAGAGCGTCATCGGCTAACAACCGCAAACCACCTTCAAGTGAGCTTGCATCGCCTGAGCTCGATGAACCTACGCCAGCAGCCTCGCTTTCAGCGCTAGCAGATTCTGCGCCGGCTTCTTGTTTCGCAACTTGACCACGTGCTGCACGACGTGCTTCTTTGGCAGCCAACCAATCTTGATATTGACGACCGGTTTCTGATATAGCTTGCTTATGACTCAACTCGGTAATAACGGAGGCGTCTTCAATACTTAACGTCGAGCCACGCTTGAGATTATTGATATTGTTACCAGCAAAAGCCTCTGGATTTTCTTTTAATAGCGCAATCATCATCTGCTGAACTGAAATACCATCAGCTGGGCGCATTGAATCAGCAATATTCCACAGTGTGTCGTTAGCGCCCACTGGGCCAAACACTAAATCGCTGGTATTCGTAACACTCGCCGTAGTCGTTGGCTGAATAATGCCACCACCCGACGAAGATTCTTGCTGACGACGAGGCGCCGCAGCACGAGGCGCTGGTGGCACAGCGCTTGGCGCACGGTTGGTTGTTGGTGCTTGCACAGGTGCTGCACGCTCAGTCGTTACGGTTGGCGGATCAAGTAATACAGTGTATTCACGCAACAAACGACCCGCAGGCCAGTTAGCTTCAAGAATGAAATCAACAAACGGTTCGCGAATAGGTTTTGTCGACGTTACCCTAATATAAGGCTTGCCGTTATCTGGCGTAATAATTTCAAAACTCAAGTCATTAAGAAAAGGCAAGCGTACTGCACCGATTCGATCGAAGTCAGCGTTTGAGGCAAGCCCAACGCGCAACCCCTCAAGCTCGGTCTCACTTCTTGAAACAAGTTTAATGGTTGCATCAAAGGGTTGGTTTAAACCTGAGCTTAATTCAATTAAGCCCAGACCCAGTGACAATGTTTGTGCACTATAAAACACAAACGATGCCATCAATATCACTCTCAGTTTTCTAGACATGCGTGTCCCTATTTTCGCTTCAGCGAGTTCGTGTTACCGCAATAAGTGCGGTTTGGTACAGCATTAATGGCAAGACTATAACTGAAACATGCTCCCCAGCGTGATCAGTCTCAAGCAAAAACTAAGTTAAATAGTCTTTTACCAAAATTTCAGCTATTTGAACACTATTAAGTGCAGCACCTTTGCGCAAGTTGTCAGCAACCACCCAAAGGTTTAATCCACGTTCGTGCGATATATCATCACGAACTCGACCAACGTAAACGGCGTCACTACCTGCCCCATCTATCGCTGCCGTTGGATAACCACCATCACAACGTTCATCTATTACTACTACACCTGGCGCTTCTTCTAAAAGCTTGCGTGCCTGTTGCGCAGTCAGTTTTTTGCGCGTCTCAATGTGCACCGCTTCCGAATGTCCATTGACCACAGGCACCCTAACAGTTGTAGGGTTAATACGGATATCGTCATCTTCCAGGATTTTCTTAGTTTCCCAGACCATTTTCATTTCTTCCTTGGTATAGCCGTTATCCTGAAAAACATCGATATGGGGCAAAACATTGAAGGCAATCTGCCTCGGGTAAACCTCAGACCGAGTATTTTTGCCGGCTACAACGTCGCTACTCTGGCTTATTAGCTCATCAATTGCCGCCTTACCCGTGCCTGAAACCGCCTGATAAGTGCAGACATTGATGCGATCAATACCCGCCGCATCATACAGCGGCTTCAAAGCCACCATCATCTGAATAGTCGAACAATTGGGATTAGCGATAATCCCTTTAACCTTATGGTTCGCTATAGCATGTGGGTTTACCTCCGGCACAACCAGAGGGATATCGTCGTCATAGCGAAAGCGCGAGGTGTTATCGATAACAATGCAGCCCGCCGCCGCGGCTTTAGGCGCATACACATCTGACACGCTAGCACCGGCAGAGAACAAACCGATTTGTGTTTTTGAAAAATCGAACTCAGCGAGATCTTCAACCACCACCTCTTCGCCACGAAACTTCACAACCGAGCCCGCCGAACGTGCACTTGCGAGCAGATATAAACGACCCACGGGAAAGTTTCGCTCTTCCAAGATGCTTATCATGGTACGACCCACATTACCGGTGGCGCCAACCACGGCAACATCAAATACTTTTTCTGACATCAATTTATCCTAACCTGATTTAGATATTTAAACAGCTTTTATACTTCAATTAAATTAAGCCAATTTAGCGACAACCGCATCGCCCATTTCGCTGGTAAACACCTGTGTCATACCACTAGACATAATATCACTAGTGCGCAAGCCATCATCTAACACGGCATTAATCGCTTTCTCAATCGATACTGCGGCAGCTTCATTGTCTAAACTATGACGCAGCATCATTGCCACAGACAAAATAGTTGCCAACGGGTTAGCAATGCCTTGCCCAGCTATATCAGGAGCAGAACCATGAATTGGCTCATACATACCCTTACCCTTGGCATCCAACGATGCCGAAGGTAGCATACCGATAGACCCGGTCAGCATGGCCGCACAGTCAGACAGAATATCGCCAAACATATTCGTCGTCACCATCACATCAAACTGCTTAGGTTCTCGTACTAACTGCATGGCTGCATTATCGACATACATATGGCTCAATCTGACATCAGGATAGTCAGAGGCTAAGGATGACATGATTTCACGCCATAATTCTGTGCACTCGAGCACATTCGCTTTATCAACCGAGCATAAACGGCCACCGCGACGCTGAGCCGTCGCAAAAGCAACACGACCAATACGCACTATTTCAGATTCCGAATAAACTAAGGTATTAAAGCCTTCACGCTCACCATTATCTAAAGTGCGAATACCACGTGGTTGGCCAAAATAAATGCCGCCTGTCAGTTCACGCACGATCATTAAATCGAGACCCGCCACCAACTCAGGCTTTAACGAAGATGCGTCAGCCAATTGTGGATACAGCAAAGCGGGTCGCAAATTAGCAAACAGCTCTAACTCTGCACGCAAACCTAACAAGCCTTTCTCAGGGCGCACGGCAATATCTAACGACTCCCATTGCTTGCCGCCGACAGCACCAAGCAAAATAGCATCGCAATCTCGCGCCTTAACTAAGGTTTCTTCTGGCAATGGATGACCATGGGCATCATACGCCGCACCACCCACTAAACCATTATCGATAGAGACATCAATCACTGATTTCTCATTAAGCACCGCTAAGACTTTAACTGCCTCAGCAATAATCTCAGGCCCAATACCATCACCGGGCAACACCAATACTTTACACATGGATAAAACTCACGGAGTTGTGTTAATACGAAGGAGTACATTGATTAGGCGACATACGCGGCACCTATTAGCCTGCGCCTGCGTTGGGCATTATGAAAAAATCCTCATCGTATGCGTTATACGCCTGCGGTTTTTTCATAATGCCAGCCTTGTCTCGGCTCAATAGTCACTCGCCTATGTCGCCTAATCAATGTACTCTTTAGCAGGAAAAATAATTGCAAAAAATCAAGAAAACAACCAAGGCGAGGTTGCGCGATGTTTTGCCTCAAAGATTTTAATCGCATCAACGTGCTGCAAGGTCAAACCAATATCGTCAAGCCCATACAACAAACAATGCTTACGGAAATTATCGATAGCAAAATCGAATTTCTCACCAGATGGCGTCGTCACCGACTGCGAACCAAGATCGATTTCCAAGGCATAACCTTCGCTATCAGCCGACTCACTAAACAGTTGATCAACACTCTCAGCGTCCAATATGATAGGCAACAAACCATTTTTAAAACAATTGTTATAAAAGATGTCAGCAAAGCTCGGCGCAATCACGCTACGAAAACCATAATCTTCTAATGCCCAGGGCGCATGCTCACGTGACGAGCCGCAACCAAAATTATCACGCGCCAATAAAACACTAGCACCGGCATAACGCGACTGATTCAAAACAAAATCAGGATTAAGTTGCCGTGTCGAAACATCCTGACCAGGCTCACCATGATCAAGATAACGCCACGCATCAAATAAATTCACACCAAAACCACTGCGCTTAATCGATTTCAAAAATTGTTTAGGAATAATGGCATCGGTGTCAACGTTGGGTCGATCTAACGGCACACACACACCTTTGTGTTGAGTAAATGCTCGCATTAACTCGCCTCCCCAATAGTGTTCACAAAATCACGCACATCGACAAAATGTCCCGCCACAGCTGCTGCTGCCGCCATTTGCGGGCTCACTAAATGCGTACGCCCACCCTGACCTTGGCGTCCTTCAAAATTACGATTCGATGTCGACGCACAACGCTCACCCGGCTCTAAACGATCTGCGTTCATCGCCAAACACATCGAGCACCCAGGCTCACGCCATTCAAACCCAGCGTCGGTAAAAATCTTATCCAGACCTTCGGCTTCAGCCTGCTGTTTGACCAAGCCAGACCCAGGAACCACCATTGCCAACACTACGGAACTAGCCACCTTACGGCCTTTGGCAACGGCTGCTGCCGCACGTAAGTCTTCAATACGCGAATTAGTACAAGAGCCGATAAAGACTTTATCTATCATAATCTCGTTCATCGGGGTATCTGCATCCAGACCAATGTACTCCAACGCACGTTCCATCCCAGTGCGTTTAACACTGTCTAACTCACACTCCGGATTAGGCACACTGCCACTAATCGGCATCACCATTTCTGGGGACGTACCCCAGGTTACTTGTGGCTCGATATCCGCAGCATCAAGTGTGACCTCGCAATCAAACACGGCATCATCATCACTGTGCAAATCAGCCCAAGCGGCGACTGCATTACCCCAATCATCCCCTTTCGGCGAGAACGGTCGGCCTTTAACATATTCAATGGTCTTATCATCGACAGCAACCATGCCCGCACGCGCACCGGCCTCAATCGTCATATTGCAGACGGTCATACGCCCCTCTACCGACAAATCGCGAATAGCCGAACCGGCAAACTCAATCGCATAACCGGTACCACCCGCCGTACCAATTTTACCGATAATTGCCAAAACAATATCTTTAGCCGTAACGCCAAAAGGAATTTGGCCATCAACACTGACGCGCATATTTTTTGATTTTTTTTGAATCAAACACTGCGTCGCCAAAACATGCTCAACTTCAGAGGTGCCGACACCATGCGCCAAAGCACCCAAAGCACCATGGGTGGAAGTATGCGAATCACCACAAACCAAGGTCATACCCGGCAAGGTCGCACCCTGCTCAGGGCTCACCACATGAACAATGCCCTGGCGAATATCGTCCATAGTGAATTCAGGAATATCAAAATCGGCGCAGTTTTGATCCAGAGTCTCGACCTGCAGACGGGAAATCGGATCGATAATCCCAGCAACCCCTGCCGCACGATTCGTCGTTGGCACATTATGATCAGGCGTTGCCAAGTTGGCGTCTGTCCGCCAGACCTTACGGCCCGTAAGACGTAAACCTTCAAAGGCCTGAGGCGAAGTCACCTCATGCACTAATTGACGATCAATATAAATCAGGCACGAACCATCGTCGCTCTCATGAACGAGATGGGCATCCCAAAGTTTGTCGTAGAGAGTTTTTCCTGCCATATCACTAAATATCAACTATAATCAACGGATTATAGCAGTGCCAGCTCGTCTAATATAGATACATTGTCAGCATAATGAACGGATCGCCTCTTCAAACTGTCATTGTCAAACCAAAACAAAAGATGAATCCATGAGTGCAAAAATTATCGATGGCAAAGGCATCGCCGCCCGTATTCGTACACAAGTAAAATCGGGCGTCGATGCCCGCATTAAACAAGGCCTGCGCCCGCCCGGCTTGGCTGTAGTGCTAATCGGTGAAAATGCAGCGTCACAAATCTATGTGCGCAACAAACGTAAAGCCTGCGACGAAGTCGGTTTTCTTTCACGCTCATACGATCTGCCTTCGGATACCGCTCAACAACAACTACTTGAGCTCATCGACACACTCAATGAAGATGACACAATAGACGGCATCTTGGTACAACTGCCACTACCCGACCATTTCCAGGAAGAGCAAGTCATCGAACGCATCCGTCCAGACAAAGATGTCGATGGCTTTCATCCGTATAACGTTGGCCGTTTAGCCCAACGCCTTCCATTGCTAAGACCCTGCACACCCAAAGGCATCATGACTTTATTAGCAAGCACCGGCGAAGATCTCTATGGCAAACATGCGGTGATCGTTGGTGCATCGAATATTGTCGGTCGACCCATGACATTAGAGTTATTACTCGGCGGTGCAACCACAACAACCTGTCATCGTTTTACTAAAGACTTGCCTCACCATGTCGGCCAAGGTGACATCGTAGTCGCCGCCGTAGGTAAACCTGGCATAGTTCAAGGCGAATGGATTAAAGAAGGCGCCATAGTCATCGATGTCGGTATCAATCGCCAAGCCGATGGCTCGCTAACCGGCGATATTGGTTTTGAAGCCGCTGCCGAACGTGCCAGTTGGATTACGCCGGTCCCTGGTGGTGTTGGACCCATGACCGTAGCAACGCTGCTCGAGAACACTTTGTATGCAGCAGAAGAGCTGCATTA
>NVRQ02000172.1 GCA_002400905.2 Gammaproteobacteria bacterium
AGCAAGCGTAGCCTGTAAGGAGCGTTAGCGTATTACGGGGATTCTTTCCGGGTCACCACTAAACATCCGTCCATCACTCTAACGGTGATTATGCAGGCCAGCCTGAAATCCCGCTTTTGAGGGGCATCGGGGTCGGGTCTAGATTTGAAGCCTCGGCCGCAGCCGCCAAAGCCAAACCCGCATTCTTAATCAAGACTACAACGTCAGCAATTCCGCGAAGATCGGGGTCAGGACTATGATTTTTGATTAGGTATCGCCACACCCTTCCTCAGCGCCTTACTTACTTTATGCCGATTGCTGTTGTGTAATCAGCGCCTCGAGCATGTCAGAAATAAATTTTTGTTTCGTGCGCGGCATTAACCGAACTTGCTCCACTTGTCGTTGTAATTTAGACGTAGGTCCACGCTTACTCTTAGCGGGCATTTTTTCATCCACCAACTGCTCAACAGAGACCTGTAACACCTGAGCCAACGATTTAAGCAGCGCAACGGCAATACGCAACGTCCCGCCCTCGTAGTGCGCCATGGTTTGCTGAGCGATACCTAAATGCTCAGCAAGCTGTACTTGAGTAAGGCTCTGAGCCTTACGCAGGTTAGCAATACGCTGCCCCAACTCTCGATAAAACTGTTTGTCTTGTGACGTCATGAGGGAAACCCATTTTTGATGTAACGCCATAAGAATATCCGTGGTTTGTAACAGTAAGGTTGACAATACCCTAAAACAGGGTACTCTGCAACAGAGTTATTTTTTCTAAAAAGGGGTTGACAGGTTTTTTGACTGACCCCGAATTTGGAGGTGTTATGGCCAGATTGTCAGAAACCGAGCTGGAACAGATAAAGCACAACATCTCACTACTGAGATTAATCGAATCCCAAGGCTATGAACTCAAGCGACAAGGCAAGGATTACGTCACGCGCTGCCCCTTCCACGACGACGCCACGCCAAGCCTGGTGATCACCCCGGATAAAAACCTGTTTCATTGCTTTGGCTGTAACGCCGCAGGCACAGTGATTGATTGGGTCATGAAAAGCGAAGGCGTGAGCTTTCGCCATGCCGTTGAACTCTTATCCAATGATTACCAACCCAGAGCATCAGATAAACCACCGATCAAGCGCGCCACCGTCAATAAACTTGATACGCCGTTTACCACCACAGAAGATCAGGTATTACTCAATCGCGTGATTGACTACTACCATAAGACCTTAAAGCAAAGTCCGGATGCCTTGGCCTATTGTAAGAAACGCGGCATCAGCGCTAACGCGATTGATCACTTTAAGCTCGGCGTGGCCAACCGCACCCTGGGTTATCGTCTACCCAAAGCAAACCGCAAGCAAGGCGCTGCATTACGTGGCCAACTGCAAAAGATAGGTATCTACAGAGAATCTGGTCATGAGCATTTTAGTGGCTCACTGATTATTCCCATCATCGATGAGTACGAAAACGTGCAAGAAGTGTATGGCAGAAAGCTACTGGATACGCTAAGAAAAGGCACCCCCAAACATTTATACCTACCTGGGTCACATCAAGGCATCTTTAATCACCACGCTTTCAAGGTAAGCAACGAGATCGTTGTCTGTGAATCCTTAATCGACGCCTTAACCTTTTGGAGCCACGGCTATCGTAACGTGACGAGTAGCTACGGCACCTCAGGTTTTACGGATGAGCATGTTAAGGCAATGCAAACCCACGCGATTAAGCGTGTATTAATTGCTTACGATAGAGACGAAGCGGGAGAAGCCGCCGCACAGACGCTATCAAAACAATTAATCGACATGGGTATTGAGTGTTACCGCATTCACTTTCCCAAAGGCATGGATGCGAATGAGTATGCTTTATCCGTAACACCGGCTAATAAAAGTCTTGGCTTGGTGATTAGAAAAGCCCACTGGCTGGGTACAGGTAAAGCACCGGCGAGTAATGTCTCAAATAACGCTATTCCTTTCGCTGCTAACGTACCTGAATCCTTGCCAGCAACACCGTTACCCCAAGCCCCAACACAACCCGCTATTGATACAGAGCAAACAGACAAGGAAACCTTTTTTACTTTTGATAATCGCCGTTATCGGGTGCGCGGATTAGACAAAAACCAAAGCGTGAATACGCTCAAGATTAACTTACTTGTCACAGATGATAATAATGTCCACGTCGATAGCTTTGACCTGTACCAATCACGGCCAAGAGCCAGTTTTATCAAGCACGCCTCACAGGAATTATGTATCGAAGAGGAGGTGATTAAGAAAGACCTCTCCAAAGTTTTATTGCAACTCGAAACCTTGCAAGAGCAACAACTGACCAAAACAGCGCCAAGCAAAGAGAAAGTATTAAGCGAAGCCGAACATAAAGCAGCACTGACGTTACTGCAATCGCCAGATTTATTAAACCGCATTATCGAAGACGTCAAAGCCAGTGGCCTGGTCGGTGAAGACCATAATGCCTTAGTCGCGTATCTCGCTGCGGTTTCCCGCAAGCTTGATAAGCCCTTGGCTATCATTATTCAATCGACCAGCGCCGCCGGTAAATCTTCACTAATGGATGCCATATTAAACTTAATGCCAGAGGATGAGCGAGTGCAGTACTCGGCCATGACCGGCCAGAGTTTATTCTATATGGGCGAGACCAGTCTCAAACATAAGATATTAGCGATAGCCGAACAAGCCGGTGCCGAGAATGCTAGCTATGCTTTAAAACTGTTACAAAGTGAAGGCGAGCTCACCATTGCCAGCACCGGCAAAGACGACAGCACAGGCGATTTAATCACCAAGGAATACCATGTTGAAGGGCCGGTGATGTTAATTCTTACTACTACCGCCATCGACATCGATGAAGAGCTAATGAATCGCTGCTTAGTCTTGACCGTCAATGAAAGTAGAGCGCAAACCCAGGCGATACACCAACTACAACGACAACAGCGCACCCTGCAAGGCTTATTGAATAAGCAAAGTAAACAAGGTATCCAAACCCTACACCGCCATGCACAACAACTGTTAAGAGCATTGCCAATAGTGAACCCCTATGCGGATCAACTCACCTTTGTCGATAGCCAGACGCGGACAAGAAGAGATCACGAAAAGTATTTGACCTTGATCGATAGCATTGCACTGCTGCATCAGTATCAACGAGAAACAAAAACCGTGCAGCATGATAAACAAACGATTGAATACATCGAAGTCACGCTTGAAGACATTGAACAGGCCAACCAATTAGCCCATGACGTCCTTGGCAGAAGCTTGGATGAATTGCCGCCACAAACCCGAAAGCTATTAACGCTGATGAATGATTTTGTGATGCAGCGTTGTGAAGCACAATCACGACAACGTATTGATGTGCGCTTTAGTCGC
>NVRQ02000173.1 GCA_002400905.2 Gammaproteobacteria bacterium
ACGCTGGAACCCTACGTTCCCGGTGAACAGCCAAAAACAGCCAATCTCATTAAGCTCAATACTAATGAGAACCCTTATGGCCCATCACCTAAGGTTCTAGACGCTTTAAAAGCAGAAGCAACCAATAATCTGCGTCTTTATCCGGACCCTAACTCCGACAAATTAAAGCACGCCATCGCTGATTATTATACTGTAAAACCAAAACAAGTCTTTGTCGGCAATGGCTCTGATGAAGTGCTAGCACATGCCTTTCAGGCCTTGCTAAAACACGACAAACCGATTCTATATCCTGATATCACCTATAGTTTTTATCCCGTCTATTGTCGCCTATATGGAATCAATTATGAAACCATCCCATTAACCGATAACTTCACAATTAATATCGACGGCTATAACAAAGCCAATGGCGGCATCATCTTCCCCAATCCTAATGCGCCAACGGGCGTTGGGCTCGCTTTAGACTCAGTAAAGCAATTATTAGATAACAATACAAAATCAGTAGTTGTCGTGGATGAAGCCTATATTGATTTTGGCGGTGAAACCGCTGTGTCTCTTGTTGAACAATACCCCAACCTGCTCGTGGTGCAAACTGTATCCAAATCCCGTTCACTAGCAGGACTGCGCTTAGGCTTTGCCATCGGTAACGAAAAGTTGATCGAGGGTTTAGAGCGGGTTAAAAACAGCTTTAATTCCTACCCTATTGATCGATTCGCCTCTGCCGGCGCAATAGCCGCCTTTGAAGAAGAAAACTATTTCCAAGAAACCAAGCAAAAAATTATCAACACTCGAAACAACCTTATCGGCGGCTTGGAAAACTTAGGCTTTAACGTACTCCCTTCTCAGGCCAACTTTGTCTTTGCGCGTCACCCGAACAAAGATGCTGCCGTCGTCAATCAAAGCCTACGAGAAAAAAGCATACTCGTGCGCCACTTCTCAAAACCGCGCATCGATCAGTTTTTGCGCATCACTGTGGGAACTGATAAGGAATGTAACGCTCTAATACAGTGCATAAATTCACTCTAGCGACACTATTTGACTGCATAAGAACTAGTCACTATGCTGCAATAACCTATAAATTGGGCATAGGTGACGAATCTTTAACAACATTTTTAACAGATAGCTAGTTTAGCCAATGTGACCCCGAATGAATTTGCTTTAAATATGAGTACGCCATTACCAACAGACACAAGTCAGGAGAACGCCACGGCGATCCATATCGCCAATCCATTGAATTACATTACCGTTAACTATATGGTCTCGCTAGGCCTTATAGCATGCCTAGCCATTGCTGTTCTATTTATGCTTGACAGCATTATTGTTGAACAAAATCAAAGCGGAAAAATCATCCACATTGGCGGGCAACAACGCATGCTATCTCAACATGTCAACTTGTTCGCTATTAATTACGTACACACCAAAAGTGAACTATCGAGAAAATCTGCATTAGAAGCATTAGAGATAATGAGCGCAAACCACACGCTCTTACTCGACCCGCACAATGAAGCAATCAAAAATAACCGCCCTTCTCCTTTGTCTGAAGAAATCAGAGCACTTTATTTTTCTCCGCCGCATGAAGTAGACAGCAAGTTAAAGTTATTCATCGATCAAGTGACGAATGCGTTGTCGCAAAAAAATACACCCGTATCAACCGCAATCTATAATGCCAGCGCTAATTTTTTAGACCCAGAAAGAAACGACCTACTGTACAGCCTTAACATGGTTGTAGAAAAATATGAGCAGGAAAGCGCAGAAAAAATCAACCGACTCCGTACCGCACAAAATATAATTTTGGCTATTATTATTCTCACTATTATCACCGAAACCCTATTTATATTTCGCCCGATAATGAGAAACATAGGTAGCTATGCGGAGCTACTTAAAAAAGAAGCTAATTATGATTTTTTAAGTGGACTATTAAACAGTCGACCCTTCTCAGTGATAGCAAATAAAGCGCTATCTAGCGCACAACGCCACCAAACAGACCTTAGCGTCATTATTTTTGATTTAGATAAATTTAAAAAAATTAATGACCGTTATGGACATCCCGCAGGCGACAAAGTCATTAAAAAATTCAGTGCAATTTTAACTGAAAACAGTCGAGCATCAGATTCTGTAGCGAGAATTGGCGGAGAAGAGTTCATCATATTACTGCCAAACACTCACCTAGACGATGCCATGCTGCTCGCCGAAAAATTTCGGCTCGCCGCTTCACAGAGTGAAATCAATCATAACAATAACACTATCACCTTTACCACCAGCTGCGGAGTTAGCCAGCTAAAAGAAACCGACACCGAAATAGAATCACTCATAAACAGAGCAGACAATGCGTTATACAAAGCAAAGAGAAATGGAAGAAATCAAGTCGCAGCCGATCATTAAACGTCAATAGAACGAAGCGTTAGTCCGTCACGAACTTCACCATTTCTTTTTTAATCGTAGCATTATCATAATTATCGCCAACAGAAAAACCAGCGATCTGACTAAGGTGGGTATAAGGTAAACTCGACTCCTCATGCCATTCATTCAATGCATTTTGCACTTTAGTCATATCACGCTTTGATGTCGGATGATCAGCGACATCAACACCCGCATTTTTCACGGCAGTGATCACATCATGAGTCATGACAAAACAATCTTTACCAATATAACGCATAAACCATTGTCCGCTATTACCACCCAAACGCGAGCCATGCTTTTTTAAATAAGCCATCAAACCCACTTGGTCACTCTCAGGCCACTCGGCCATAAATTGAGCAAAGCTCCCATACTGTCTAGCCGTATCTTGAATAAAGTAAGTATTCTCCATCACCGCCTTAATCTTAGGCCAATGACGTACCACACGTTTATCTTTTAAATACTCCTCCCATCGCTCAGGTGGCATACAGCCTAAGGCCGTGATATTAAAATCAAAATACGCTTCTTCAAACTGCGGCCATTTATTCGCGATTACCGTCCAATTAAACCCCGCCTGATTAATCGCACGCGTCATCATCGCCAAAAATCGATCATCACCTTTTTGCGACAGTTTCTTTTTAGATAGAACAGGCTTTAAAAGTTTTTTAAGCTCTTTCGGTCCACCTTTGCGTTTTTCAGCGCGAGCGAGAATAGTTGAAAATTTATGCATTCAATATCACTGCTGTCCCGTTAACTTTTTCCCGTCATTCCGGCGCAGGCCGGAATCCAGAATGTCGTTGAAACCACTGGGTTCCGGCCTGCGCCGGAATGACAGAGGGGTATTATTGGTTTTCATGTCTCTAGCCCCTCAAAACAATCTAATCGCTAAGGGTTTCGCCCGTTGAACAGCGATATATTTCAAGTTAACGGGACAGCACTGATTCAATA
>NVRQ02000174.1 GCA_002400905.2 Gammaproteobacteria bacterium
GTCAAATGAAGCGGGCAGATAAGTCCGGTGCGCAACTTGCCCTAATACTGGGTGACGAAGAAGTTAGTGCTGAAACCGTGAGCATTAAATTTTTACGCGAAGATACACCGCAGCAACAAATTGCTCAATTAGGTGTTGCTCGGTTACTAGCAGAGTTATTTGGAGATCCTGCTAAGGGGCGTTCTCAATCACCTGAGTGAGCATGGTTCTGAGGCATTTTTTGTGCTGGCAAGGCGCGGTGAGGAGTAAGTGTTGTTCTATTGCAACGAACCGCAACGCCGCCAGGACGAAAAAGGGCCAGAACCTTGCCACGAACGGTGATTGAGAACGCCCCCTAGCCCTATCTGAGATTTGTTGTAACTTAATAGACGGTGATTGTTGCTGTCTTTATCTTTTGGCAGTGGGCGTCTTCTGATGCGTTCGAAACGTTTTGTGTGCCATAAAGCAGTGGATTAGGCAGAGTCTGCGGTGGGCCGCATTCAGTTAGAAGTCTCTATTTCAGAAAATGCTTAAACGTTTCCGCAACACTGTCGCAGTTGACGATTGATCTCATTGGTTGGCACACTCCATATTGGCTCGTTAAGAGCTTATTGACTCCCAGGAAGTAAGGTATTGTTCACCGTATAGCGATGCCATATATAGCCTAGCGTCAATCCGCGGCTAGCGAGAAATAGTGTTAGCGCTAGCCACAATCCGTGGTTACCGAGAAATTGAAATGCATACCAAGCGGGTATAAAGACTAAAAATGTCGACACTAACATCATGTCACGCATTGCTCGCGTGCGTGTCGCACCAATAAAGATGCCGTCGTAGGCAAAGCTCCACACTGAAATCAACGGTAACAGTATTAGCCACGGTAGGTATTCGCTGGCTTGCTGCCTAATCAGTGGGATATCACTCATCGCTGCAATCATATATGAACCTGCTAACCAGTAAGCCAGGCTAAATAAACTGGCAAAGATCAGCGACCACAGCATAATCGCTTTGACGGTGTTATCCAACGATGTTTTATTTTGTTCACCGATATCATGCCCTACTAAGGCTTCGGCGGCATGGGCGAAGGAATCAAGCACATAGGCCATCAAGGTCTGGAAGTTAAGTAACAAGGCGTTGACGGCAAGCAGCGTATCGCCAGACTCTGCCCCTTTGGCAGTAAAAAAGGCGAAAGCAAAGACCAAGCATAGCGTGCGAATAAAAATGGCATGGTTCACCGAGAACATTCTCGATAACGCATGTCGATTGAGTATCCGGGTTGTGTTTAAGACGTAACCATCATGTTTTAATAGTTTCCAGGTTAAATATGCGGCTAAACCGAGACCGCTGTAGTCAGCGATCACGCTAGCCCAGGCGACGCCATCGATAGTCATGCCCAGACCTACAACAAAAATAAGGTCGAGCACAATATTAACGATGTTGACGGTTAACATAATATATAAGGGTACACGGGCATTTTTTCTGCCGAGAAACCAACCAACAATGACGTAGGTCACTAAGGTGGCAGGAGCGCTCCAGATGCGGATGTCAACGTAGCGGCGGGCGTGGTGTTCGACCTCACTGCTGGCATTGATGACCGAAAACGACACCCAGGTGATTACCGGTTGTAGTAGTAAAAGTGCGATGGCAAGCCCTAACGCAATGACGCAGCCTCGTAACAAGATGGCATCGGCTTCGTGATGGTCCTTGGCGCCTATAGCCTGGGCTACGAGGCCTGTGGTGCCCATGCGAAGAAAGCCAAAGCTCCAATAAACAAAGCTAAAAATCAAGGCGCCAATGGCTACTGCACCGATATAGTAGGTATGGTCTAGATGGCCCATAACAGCAGTGTCGACCATCCCCAACAAGGGCACAGAAAGGTTTGATAACATCATTGGAGCAGCGATGGCCCAGATGCGCTGATGCTGTGGAAGGTGATTCAATTCTAAGGCTGCATGGTGTTGGTGGTTACTTAAGGGTGTCTCTATTCATTGCTTAGGCTCTCTGGCTGACAGACGAGCACAGGATCAAGGTATCATTGCGCAAGCAGGCTTTTGGGGCGCATTAAAATGAGTTTAAAAAATGTCGTTAAACTGTGAACGTATTGCAATATTCTACGGTTATGGTATCAGAGTAGCCTAAACAATCCTGGAGTGATTATGTTGCGTGTTTTAAATTCCCTTTCTTATCTTGGTCTTACGCTGGCGCTGACAGTTCCTTTTGCGGCCAATGCAGCGCAATGCCATGGTACGAGTGCGGCCAATAAGGCAACGCTAGTCGAGCTTTATACTTCAGAAGGGTGTAGTAGTTGTCCGCCTGCTGATCGTTGGTTGAGTAATCTTGGTGAAGGACAGTTTGAAGAAGGACAGCTAGTGCTTTTAGCCTTGCATGTTGATTATTGGGATTACATCGGTTGGAAAGATCCGTATTCTAAAGGCGAGTACAGTAAGCGTCAGCGCAATATTGGTAATGTGAATAATTTGCGGACGATTTATACCCCTCAATTTGTCCTCAATGGTGAAGATCTGCGTGGTTGGTATAAACGTAACGGAACCGATGGATCGATCGAGAAAATAAACAGTGAAAAAGCGCAAGCGACTATAGACCTGACATTGACAAAAGGTACCTCTACACTGGCTGTCGATGCCAAAGTAGTGTTGGCTGACGGGCAGAGTGCTGACGGCTATGGTTTATATTTAGCGTTATTTGAAAATAATTTGATCAGTGACATCTCGCGCGGTGAAAATGCGGGTAAGACCTTACATCATGATTACGTGGTAAGAGAATTACTTGGGCCGTATAAGGTGGCAGGTCAGACAGGATCACTAAGCGAGAAATTTTCTTTGAATGCTGATTGGAAAGCGGCAAATTTAGGTGTCGCTGCGTTTGTTCAGAACCGTAAAACGGGCGATGTGTTACAAGCTATGATGCTAAAGAGCTGCACGTAATTTTAAGAGACCTTTTCACGAAGCATATTTTTTGCCTTGTCCTAACGAAAAATATACGTCGTGCAAAGGTCTCTTAAAGCATTTGTCGGCGCAGTGTCGTTGCTATGCCACTGTGTTGCCACATCTGTTCAAACTGTTTTCGCATTTCGGCAATTTTTCGCGGATCGTTGCCTACGATTGCATCGTAACGTTCGTAGGTCGCCTGATAAAGCATGGCCGGTTGGTCAGTAATAATATAACTCTGCCATTGGTTTTTGTATTGTTCATTCAGTTGCCGAACTTCGATCAAGCTACTCAGGCGTTGTAGCAAAGGTAGTACGCGATGTGGGTGACTGAGTAGCCGGTTTGCATTATGCAAAAGAAGTCGAATATTCGGTCGTTTGCTGCGGCGTGCTAAGGCACTGAGTTGTTGGTTGAAGTCATCATTGCTATAGATAAGTGGATCGAGATCGTAGGCGAGAATATAAAGTTGGTGACGACTTTGGCTGATGAGCTCGCATAGAGACGCTTTCAGCGTTGCCTGACCTTCAAGCGGTGAGTGTTCTGGGCCAGTAAACGGTGTATTCATGGTTGATACAATGAAAAAACCCCAGGCTGACAGAGCCAGCCTGGGGCGAGGGACGTCAATAAGACGACACCTAGGGGGAGCATGGAGGAATATGACGATGGTGCCGCCCCGAACGTCCCTGAGGAACAATTATCCATTTCCAGGCAAGACTTACTGCCAACTCCATCACATTTTCTCATTTATATTGATTTAGCCTGTTCAACGGCGTTACCTACATAGGTTGCAGGAGTGAGCTGCAATAGGTTTTCTTTGGCTTCACGCGGTATGTCCAGTGCGATAATAAATTGATGTAATGTGTCGCGATTAATACCTTGGCCGCGAGTCAGGGCTTTGAGTTTCTCATAGGGCTCAGGCACGCTGTAGCGCCGCATGACGGTCTGCACAGGTTCTGCTAACACTTCCCATGCGTTATCTAGGTCTGCACGCATGGCGGCGGAATTAGACTCTACTTTGCGGAGTCCACCGAGTGTCGACAAGATAGCAATAACGGTATGCGCGATACCAACACCGATATTACGTAATACGGTTGAATCACTGAGGTCGCGTTGCCAGCGCGATATTGGTAATTTGCGTGCCATATGGTCTAGCACGGCATTGGCCATGCCGAGATTGCCTTCAGCATTTTCAAAGTCGATTGGATTGACCTTATGTGGCATGGTCGAAGAACCGACTTCATTGGCGTGCAGTTTTTGGCGGAAATAACCCACTGATATGTATCCCCATATGTCACGGCTAAAATCGAGTAGCACAGTATTGAATTGAGCAATGCAGTTGAAGTGCTCAGCGATGGTGTCATGGGGTTCGATCTGAGTCGTATACGCGCTCCATGTTAAGTCTAGCGACTCGACAAATTCTTTACCTAATGTTGACCAGTCTATGTCTGGGTAGGCAGACAGGTGGGCATTAAAATTGCCGACTGCGCCATTAATCTTGCCGAGAATGGGGAGTGCGTCGAGTTGATCGATTTGTCTTTGCATGCGATAAGCGAAAACAGCCATCTCCTTACCTAGTGTAGTCGGTGAGGCAGGCTGACCATGTGTGCGAGCCAATATGGCTTGTTCGGCATTATCATGAGCCAGAGTTTTAATGGCGCGGGTGACTTCGTTCATTAATGGTAATAAAATATTGCTGCGCACACCTTTTAGCATTAAACCGTAGGCGAGATTGTTAATGTCTTCTGATGTGCAGGCAAAATGCAGGAACTCGCTAATAGGAGCTAACTCATCATTTTTATTGAAACGTCCCTTTAGATAATATTCGATCGCTTTGACATCATGGTTTGTGGTGCGCTCGATTTCCTTAACATGCTCTGCATCGATGACATTGAAAGTGTCGATTAGATCTTGCAACCAGGTGTTAGCACTGTCACTTAATGCGGGGACTTCGGCAATTTCAGGGGTATCGGCAAGGCATTGTAGCCAGCGGATTTCAACAATGATGCGGGTGCGAATCAACGCATACTCGCTAAGGTGTTCGCGTAGCGCTAGTGTTTTTGAGGCATAGCGACCATCGATCGGTGAGATTGCGGTTAAGGAATTGAGTTGCATCGTAGTTTCCATCAATAGGTAAGTGTTTAAAGTGTTTCTATACTGTTTAACACGCGATTAGCAGCGCTAAGCATACGTTTACGCCCGATTATAAACTGAAGACGGTTGCCGCCGCAGTGGCGCCATAATACACAAGCACGAATGCCTGCAAGCAATAACATGCGTACTCGATCAGCGTTGCCTTTTTGATTGAGGTGGCCGTCTTGCCCGTTGACCATGATTTTAGGCCCGAGATTACTAATGTTATCGCGATAGAGGCCAGCTAAATTAGCCAATACATTTTCATGGGTGGGCGAGAAAAATTGTGACTGCTCTTTGGCGCGCTCGATACCTTTAAAGAGTTGTGCTTGCAGCATTTTATTTTTGTGTAAGCGTTTTTCAAGTGCGAGCAAATTAACGGCATAACGCGTTATTTCAATATCGCGCGCACCATTCTCGTTACCAAATTGACGTATAAATAATGTTAGGCCTTTGCGTATATTGTGGTGACCATTGAAGACATCGCTAACGTTGTTAGGGTGGGTCTCAAAGAGACTATGTAAGGCGGTTTCAATGATCTCTGGTTCGCAGTGACCAAAATGTGCAAGCTGCTTAACACCAATGATTGCCTGAAATGCTCCTGCTAGTGCGATGATTCGATTTTCTTCACTGTGATTGATCATTAGTTTACGGTGTCTTTAATTCCACTTTGAAACGATGGTGCCACCACCCAGGCAGACATCACCTTGGTAAAAAACGATGGCTTGTCCGGGTGTGACGGAACGTTGTGGTTCGTCAAAATCCACGATCAAGCCAAGTTTGTCGTCTTGACGCACACAACATGCTTGATCGCTTTGGCGATAACGAATTTTAGCGTAGCAGTTTAACGGCAATGAAGGTGGCTTACCGCTGACCCAGTCCAAGGTGTCCGCGCTTAAATGCTGGTGAAACAAGCGTGGGTGATTATGTCCTTGTGCGACCAGCAAGATATTATTGTCTAACTCTTTGTCGACGACGTACCAAGGTTCACCACTGCTTTCAGCAATACCGCCGATACCGAGACCTTGTCGTTGACCCAGTGTGTAGAACATTAAGCCTTCGTGTTCACCGAGTGTTTCGTCTTCTAACGTTTTTATGGGGCCGGGTTGTGGTGAAATATAGCGTTTCAGGAACGGCCGAAAATCGCGTTCGCCGATAAAGCATATACCAGTACTGTCTTTTTTATTATGGTTTTCAAGTCCGGCATTAGCAGCGAGTTCACGCACAACGTGTTTTTCTAGCTCACCAATCGGAAATAGACTGTGGCTAAGTTCATGTTGGCCAAGTGTGTAGAGAAAGTAACTTTGGTCTTTATTGCCGTCTAAGCCTTTCAGCAGGCGATAGTGGTTGTTGACGTAATCAATGCGGGCGTAGTGACCGGTCGCCACTTTTTCTGCGCCCTGTGCGAGGGCGTGATTGAGAAAAACTTTAAATTTAATTTCTTTATTGCACAAAATATCGGGATTAGGCGTACGACCAGCACGGTGTTCGCTGATGAAGTGCTCAAACACGTGTTCGCGGTATTGCGCAGCAAAATTTTCGCCATCGATATTGATGCCGAGTTTGTCGGCGACACCAATAGCGTCTGCCAGATCTATTTCTGCCGTACACGGTGAATCAGGGTCTTCGTTCTCCCAATTCTTCATGAATAAGCCGGAAACCTGGTGACCTTGCTCTTTTAGCAGTAATGCGGTGACCGAAGAGTCGACGCCGCCAGACATGGCTACAGTAATGCGTAAAGGGTTTGACATGATGATTGCTTATAAGGGGCGTTAGCTCAAAAGAGAATGTATAAAATCAAGTGGGTATCGGTGATTGCTCAAATAGTCGTCAACACAGCGTAAGACCATGGGGCTGCGCCAAGCGTGTTGGCGTTGCAGTAACTGTTCACGCGCTAACCAGCACACCGCTATTATAGCTGGATCGAGCTCTGCTGTCGGGTCTTGATGCAAGCACTCTCCTGCAAAGCAAAAACGCAGAAACGTTTCGTTATTGCTTGGGTGGCGCCATTGGTAAATACCACAAAGATGGGTGATGGCGACATGCCATCCGGTTTCTTCCAGCGTTTCACGCCGAGCGGCTTCGACTAGTACTCCAACAAGGCTATATTGATGTATACAGCGTTACTATGGTGTTCCGCAACAAGGCACAGCACGCACCCCAAGGGCACTTCCTGCGGGGCGCAGGCAATGGCCTTAGTCCTTGTCAAGTGCTGTAACGCCGTGGCGGAACACCACAGTAACGCCCGAAGGGTTGGCCTGTCAGCGTTCATGGCGGCGTTCCACCTCTTGCTAAGGACTAAGGCCATTA
>NVRQ02000175.1 GCA_002400905.2 Gammaproteobacteria bacterium
AATACGCGCAACCTGAGGCGTCATATCAGCGCGAATACCTAGCATACGTCCACTGATTTGATCGACGATCTTAAACGTCTGTAAATCCATCTCGTTGCCGGTACCGACAAGCAGAGATTCGACGTACTCAATAAACGGCGTCAAAACCAGTTGATAGCCCCAGACATGAAATTGGTCGAGCAAACTGCGTCGCATACGCTCTAAGCGTTCTGCCTGCACAGGCGGCATTTCTTCTATGCCTTCCGGCAAGAGCCAATGAGTATTTTCAGACATATTATGTGTTCAATTGGTTGGAGTCAGAGCATACGCCCAAACAAAAAGAGGATTTTAAAGAAATACGGTCAGCAACACCACGCCTAGTAACATCCCACCCAACCCTGTAAGCCGTAAAGCATTGTCACTCATCTCAGACATTTGCATCATTGTCTGGCGAAACATCGATGGGCTGGCGAACGGCAGCAGCCCCTCAAAGACGAGAAACAGCGCAAATGCTGCTAATAGTTCATCTGACATAGGTATTCGGGCGCAGGGATACTGCGCCCGTAGAGTTCATACCGCTTAATTATCTCGGCGTTGACTGACCAAAGTACTTGAAGAAATCAGCGCTCGGATCGATCACTAAAATATCGCCCTTATCGCTAAAGGTTGACTTATAGGCGTTCAAACTACGATACAGCGAGTAAAATTCTTCATTCGCACTGTATGCATTGGCATATAACTCCGAAGCCTTGGCATCACCATCACCTCGGATCCGCTCCGCGTCACGATACGCTTCGGCCTTAATGATTTCACGTTGACGATCAGCGTCAGCACGAATACGTTCTGCTGCCTCTGCACCTTTTGAGCGGAAGTCTTTAGCAATACGAGAACGCTCTGACTCCATACGTTGAAACACAGAGTCACTAATTTTATCGGATAGGTCAATGCGTTTTAAACGCACATCCACCACTTGAATACCAAACTTCGCAGCCTGTAAGTTTGTTTTTTTAGTTAGATTATCCATAACGTTGCGACGCTCACCCGAAACCACTTCTTTAATCGTACGGCGACCAAACTCACCTTTCAGTGTTTCTTTTATAATCTGCGACAAACGCAAGTTTGCGGTACTAATACTGCCGCCCGTTGAGGTATAAAAATTAGACACCTCGTTAATGCGCCACTTAACAAAAGAATCCACCACCAAGTTCTTTTTCTCTGCAGTAAGAAACTCTTCAGGCGTGGCGTCTAAAGTAATAATGCGCGAATCAAATTTGCGAATATTATTAACAAACGGAAGTTTGAAATGCAAGCCCGGATTGTAGTCAGTATCGACAATTTCACCCAAACGGAAACGCACTGCCTTTTCTGTCTCGCTAACCGTGAACACCGATTGCGACAGCAACACCAGAATAACGACTACTAGAACGATAGGTAACATACGACGGTCCATTAGCGTACTCCTCGTAAACGTGAGTTATCACGCAATGTTTCACGTGACCCTGACGATGGAACATTAATCTGGCTCGGCACAGGTGACGCACCACGCGAAGACGACGCACCAGACCGATCAATCAAACGATCCAAAGGAAGATACAAGAGATTACTTCCGCCTTTAGTGTCGAGCATGATTTTTGTGCTATTTGATAACACGGTTTCTATAGCTTCGATATATAAGCGCTCACGAGTAACCTCCGGTGCGCGCTCATATTCTCGCAACACTTTAGTGAAACGATCCGACTCACCTTCCGCCTGAGCAACCACACGTGCTTTATAACCATTAGCCTCTTCAATCTGGCGTGCTGCCTGGCCACGTGCCTTTGGCAGGATATCGTTAGAGTAAGCCTGCGCCTCGTTGATAAAGCGCTCCTGATCTTCACGCGACTTAATCGCGTCATCAAACGCTGCCTGAACTTGCTCGGGCGGCTGCGCATCCTGCATATTGGCATCCAGCACAATCAAACCCGTGTTGTAACGATCAATAATTTCTTGCACTAATAGACGTACATTCTGCGCAAGCTCACTACGTCCTTCAGTCAACACATAATCAGTGCCGTTTTTACCTACAATTTCGCGAATTGCGCTTTCAGCCGCTTGCACCAAAGTTTCATCAGGATTGATGACACTAAACAAATAATCCGATGCGTCCACTACCTTATATTGAATAGCGAATTTAACCTCGACGATTGCTTCATCCTTGGTCAACATCAAGGCTTCTTGCAGTACCGTCAATTCGGTATTAGCGCCCTGATAGCCAATTTCCGCAACACGCACCTGCTCGATATTGACTCGCTGCACATACTCAATAGGTCGCGGCATACGAACGTTCAAGCCCGGCTCTAATGTTGCGACATAGGCACCAAAACGCGTAACGACGCCACGCTCTGCTTGATCGATCACATGTAAACTGTCAAAGATAAGCCAGACAATCGCAGCAACAATAATGAGGCCAATAGGGCCCTTACTACTACCAGAACCACCGATACTGGAAACGTTACCGCCACCACCACTTTTGCGGCCACCCAGCATGCTGCTTAATTTGTCTTGCACTTTACGTACAACTTCATCGAGATCAGGCGGACCCTGGTCCTTACCATTGCCACCACCCCAAGGATCCTTATCCTTGTTACCACCAGGCTCATTCCAGGCCATGTGTTACTCCAAGTCTGTTTAAAAAGCGTAAAAGCTAAACGCCGTAGTATATACGAGCCGCGACATCTACGTCATCACCCTGCCCTTTTTCCTTTGATTCCAGCGCTGAAGACGTCATTGCTTCACCTTCAAGGCACACCTCTCTAAGCACTTTCCTTAACAAATCAATACCTTGCCCTGTTACCGCTGAGAGCCACACTCGCCGTACCACACCATTGATGTCGCGCTCTATTCTTGGTTCAGCGTCATCCAGGCGGTCAATTTTATTCATCACTTGGATAATTGGCACCTCATCAGCGCCAATCTCCTTCAATACCGCGTCCACCTCGACGATCAGATCATCCCGATGCGGCGCAGTGGCATCCACAACATGCAGCAACAAATTCGCTTCTTGTGTCTCTTCTAGCGTCGCTTTAAACGCCGCCACTAAATCATGGGGTAAATCACTGACAAAACCAACCGTGTCAGCCAAAATAACATGTTCGCCCCCGTTAATAGACACCCTACGTAAAGTAGGGTCAAGCGTGGCAAACAGTTGATCAGAGCAATAAACGTCGGCACCCGTCATGCGATTAAACAACGTAGATTTACCGGCGTTGGTATAACCCACCAAAGATACCGTCTGAATATTGCGCTTTTGTCTGGTTTGGCGTCGCCCTTGACGTTGTTGTGCCACCTTTTCTAAACGCTTCTTTAATACCTTCATACGTTTACTAATCAAGCGACGATCAGTTTCTAGCTGGGTTTCACCGGGACCACGTAGACCAATACCCCCTTTTTGTCGCTCAAGGTGAGTCCATCCTCGTATTAAACGTGTTGAAAGATGACGTAGTTGCGCAAGCTCAACCTGTAACTTACCCTCAAAGGAGTGCGCCCGTTGAGCAAAAATATCAAGAATCAAACCGGTGCGATCGAGTACGCGACAATTGAGTAATTTTTCTAAATTACGTTCTTGGCCTGGGCTTAAGCTGTGGTTAAAAATGACAAGTTGCGAATCATTCTCTTCAGCGATCAAACGAATCTCTTCTGCTTTGCCACTGCCAACATAAAGCTTGGCGTCGGGACGGCTACGTTTTCCGCTCACCTGCGCAACCGGCTCAGCACCAGCAGCACGAGCCAACTCAACAAACTCTTCAACAATCTGATCATCCGCGCTGGACGAAAATTTGATGTTAACTAAGACTGCACGCTCATTCGCACGTGGGCGGTCAAACAATGTGTGCCATCCTCAACCGCTATGCCTATTCTTCGTCAGGGTGATCACCCTCATCTTGAGTTGGCAGCTTTATATTACGTGCGGGCACAACTGTAGAGATTGCATGCTTGTAGACCATTTGACTCACTGTATTTTTAAGCAATACGACAAACTGGTCAAACGATTCGATTTGTCCTTGCAGCTTAATACCATTAACAAGATAGATTGATACCGACACACGTTCCTTGCGTAGAGTATTAAGATAAGGGTCTTGGAGTGATTGCCCTTTCGCCATGATTGTTCTCCTTGTAATTAATTGTTATTTTCACAAGAACGTCAAACTCTAAGCGCCGTTTGCAAATAAGCCACAATCTGCGTCTAGCTAACGCCTCACGTTAAGTGTGGATAATATCAGCCTCCTGCCAACCCCACTTAGCGCTAAACTAAATCCTACCATAGAGCAATAAAACTTACGCACAAATTATTTCAGTAACATGCCAATTTTTTTTACTAACTCATTAATTAGCGTGTTATCCAGTGCATCAAAAGTTGACACGTTTTTTTGACTCCGTAACCACGTCATTTGACGTTTAGCGTAACGGCGCGTTGCAACAATCCCGCGTCGACGCATTTCAATTTCATCATATTCACCGTTGAGGTGTTCCCACATCTGCCGATAACCGACCGCACGTACGGAAGGCAACGAAGCATGCATACCCTCTTGCTCACGCATGAAACGAACTTCCTCTGCAAAACCTTGCGCCAACATGGCGTCAAAACGCTGCTCTATACGCTGGTGCAATAATTCTCGATTCTCAATATTAAGGACTAGTTTATGCAGAGGATAGTTCAATGGGATAGCATTTTTTTTATCTTGCAGCGTCGACATAGAACTGCCAGTGATCTCGTAAACCTCAAGCGCTCGCTGAATACGCTGTGGATCGTTGGGATGAATACGCTCAGCAGCAACGGGATCGATAGTACGCAGACGCGCATGCATTTGCGCCCAACCAATCTGCTCGGCGTCTTTTTCTAATCGAGCTCTCACTTCCGGATCTGCTTCAGGCAGCCACGACAAGCCTTCTTCCAAAGCTTTAAAATAAAGCATGCCGCCACCCACCAACAACGGAATGCGCTGCTGCTTATGGATATCTTCAATATGCATTAACGCATCGTGACGAAAACACGCAGCGGAATAAGTTTCATTGGGTTCGCAAATATCAATCAAGCGATGTGGTGCTCGCGCCAAGGTCTCATGATCAGGTTTGGCAGTACCAATATCCATGCCGCGATAAATTAATGCAGAGTCAACGCTAATAATTTCTAATGGCAGACGCTTAACCAGCTCTACCGCAACAGCAGTTTTACCCACAGCAGTAGGCCCCATGAGAAATATTACGGGTAGAGGATGAGTCATAAAGCGCTTATGAGCCTAAGCCTAGGAGCCTGTCGGACTTAGGCAATCCTAGCGTATCAAGCGTCGACGATACCATGGCGAATAGCCAGATGTGTCAACTCAACATCCGTATTAACCTTTAGTTTTTCCATTAATCGATAACGGTAAGTACTCACCGTTTTAGGACTAAGGCAGAGACTGTCAGCAATTTCCTGCACCTTATCACCGCGAGAAATCATCGTCATAATCTGCCATTCACGTTGCGATAAGCCATCGAAAGGCGACTTGCCCTCAGAGGCGAAGTTTACTGCCATTTCTTGCGCTATTTGCGCACTAAAATAAAACTCGCCTTTCGCTGCCATACGTATCGCTGCCGCGATTTCATCGCTGCTACATTCTTTGGTGATGTAACCTTTGGCACCCGCTTCAAGTAAACGGGAAGGAAAAGGCTGCTCACCATGGGCAGTCACCGCAATAATACTCAGGCCCGGAACCAACTTAAGGAGCTTTCTGGTCGCCTCGACACCACCAATACCAGGCATATTGACATCCATCAGCACAACATCGGGAGAGCACTCTCGAATCAAGGACAAGGCTTCTTCACCACTGCAAGCGTCGATCACGACGTCAATATCATCAAAATCGTCGAGCAATCGCCGCACACCTGTGCGCACTAGCTCGTGATCATCAACCAGCATCACCCTAATCATTGACTTCTATCCCTGATATTGACAACACATTATTGAGGATAACACCCTTACTAAAGCGGAGAAATTGTTCTTACCTGTTACCGAAAAAATCCCTTCTAGCCCGCAAGTAGGGAATAAGCGCGCTATAAATGATCATTCACCATCTCTATATTGGCAAACACACCTACTCGGGCGCGCTTGCTAATTAAATGGCGGAGAGGGGGCCTCTTGACCATAATCCAACACAAGCCGTCACCCTGTTAATACAATGTCTTAACAGAATTATACGTATTATAGAATCCATTGCAATCTCCTGATATCCGACTACGATCCGTATATGGGGATAGATTAATGGTAAAGAAAATCCGCAGGCTAAAAGCCTCTACAAACTAAACAGATAAGCAAACCCGGCTGGTATCCTGATGGACAGGGATTGTATCTCCAAGTCAGCAAGTCTGGCAATAATATCATGGGTATCGTTCACTACTGTCCCGTTAACTAAAATTCGTCATACCGGCGCAGGCCGGTATCCAGTAAGCCATTGAAAGGCATGGATTCCGGATTGGCAAAACGCCGTTCGAGATGACAACACTCTTTTTTGATTTGCATGTCTCCCATGCTTCTGTTTATCCCCCTGCCTTTTATCCGTATGGCTTTTAGCCGAATTCACCAAAAGTTAACGGGACAGCAGTAGGTATCGTTATGAAAAAGACGGTAAGGAGCGGCGTCATAGTCTTGGCCCCTTCCCTACCGTAAGTCTGGAGGGTACTCGTAAAGCTGCTGAGCATTGTAGATAGCTCAAAGATGAGTTAGCTGACCGTACAGATCATAATGACTATGATCTGTCATTAATAATCAAAAGCTTTATGAGCTATACAAAAAAGTCAATCTGCTCTCAGATGAAGATCAGCAAGCTTTGATTATCTTGCTTGATAGTCTCGTATCACGCTCACAACTTAATAAAGTAATAGGACAAAGCGAAACAATCAGACGATAATTTTTATAAGTCGCGAGCCTGGGTGCGCAAATACCCTGAGTCAGCTAATCACAGCAACCTGAATAAGAGGTTATTATGACTGCGCGACATGATACGCGAGCGGCGCTCGCAACGAAAATTCAGCAACGGCAGTTAACGGTTAAGCTTGGGTATTACGCTTATCAGGGTAAGCATGGCTATAAAGAGCAAACAGAAATTGCGGAGATTTTGCTAAAGGGGAAGTGGCGCCCGAACGAAGTGACAAAGTACTCTTGGGGTGCTGGTAAAAGCTGGCTTTCAGGCGGGACAAGCCGTTACCGTTAGAGTTATGCACGGATGCCTTGTGCTCACTAAGAAAGAATAAATACAGCAACTCAGTGAGAATCAATCTCAGCCGTCACCGACCCCTTTATTTGTACTCAAAGGTAACTGGCTGCACCAAGCGGGTTTTCAAGCAGGTGAAAATGTCTCCGTTAGAATCATGCATGAATGCATCGTCATCATCAAAAAGGAATCACTCGAATAGCTGATAGCTAGGCCCTGCCTCAAGGATCTTGTGGCGTCACTTCCATGCCTATACCTCGTAAATACTCAATCACTTTCTGACGCCAGGCGTAAACATCATCGCCGCCAGGTCTACCGCTTTTCTCTATCGGCCCGAGCAAACCATTCTGACCATTGTTATCATTGATACGTGGATCAGCACCGGCCTCTAACAGCATATAGGCTATTTGGTATTGCCTCGTACCCCCTGCAGCATGTAAAGGGGTACCACCGGACACTCGGTTTTGAAAATTAACATCTGCCCCTGCATCAATCAGTATTTTAATGTTTTCTACACGGCCAAAGGTAATCGCAGGATTAATAATCGTAGAGTTACCTCCAAGCCAGTTGGCGTCACCACCATATTCCAGCGCCAATTCTAAAAACTCGGACAGATCACTGCCAGCCAAATACCACATCACAGAATAACGCTCGTCATAGGTGAGATTCGGGGCAGCGCCATGCTC
>NVRQ02000176.1 GCA_002400905.2 Gammaproteobacteria bacterium
CTCGCCTAAGCGGGTAACCAACCGTTACAAAAGCCGCGATAATGCTAGGAACCTGTCGGACTTAGTCAATCGTAGCGAGGGAAAGCCATTTTTAATCAGATTTGTCGATCATTTGAGGCGAATAGTGAGCTTATTTAACGAAAATAATCGGGGAATCTGACAAAAATAGCTTTCCCACAGTAGATTTGTCCTAAATCCGATAGGCTCCTAGATAGCCAAAAAGACGGCACATTACGAGGAAACGGATATGGATATCCTGCTAAAAGCTCGGGGCTTCACCCTGATTGAGCTGATGATTACACTCGCCATCGCGGCAATTCTTGTCACAACATCAACCGGGTTTGGCAACATTATTCAGCGCAACGAACTGACAACTGTGCTGAATACCTTAATTACTGACATGAACTTTGCACGCAGCGAAGCGATAAAAACAGGCACCGAGGTCGTAATCTGTATTAGCCAAGACGGCATCAACTGCGCTAAAGGCGATAGCTGGCACAATGGGTGGATGGTCTATTACGACAGTAATGGTGATAGACGTAAAGACAGTGACGAGCCGCTCACGCGGCAACAAAACGCATTGGGTGGCACAATAACGATTGTTTATAACGGCAGACCCGTTGATAACTACGTGCGTTTTCGCTCAGACGGCACCACCCATTACAATGGAACGTTTGCTCTCTGTAATACACGTGATACCGAGCTTAAACGTGCTCTGGTGTTATCCAATACAGGTCGATTACGCAGCGCATCCTATTTACCCAACGGTAAAGCAGTTAATTGCTCGAATTAATGGTTATATTCGCGCTAATGGCTATCGGCTATTGACCGATATAAGGCTCATCGCTAAACTAGCGCGCTTTCTTACGTAATTCCCTGGTAACTCAGTTGGTAGAGTAGGTGACTGTTAATCACTTTGTCGGCGGTTCGAGTCCGTCCCAGGGAGCCAATTTTTATGAGAGGCGGGTAATCCACCTCTCATTTATCTATAATAAAATCAAGAAAGCTAATTGTTACGCCGATTTCACTTCTTCTTCTAAATACCCGCCTGAAATATGATTTATGGCGGCACTCAAAGCTTGTCTCCACTTTTTCTCAAGATTACCGTCAAAATCTGGATCAAATTCGGCTAAGGCTTTAATAAAGCTTTCTAGCCAATATTGATATAAAGACGGTTCGACTCCAATATTGGGCTTACTGTGACTGTGCCGTAAACGATTCATCGCTGACTTACCTATCGATTTTCCCTCCGCAAACAGCAAGGCTAAATTTACCCCCTGGCGTAATAGAGCCTTTTGAGCGTCTAGATCCGTATTCGTGAACATCGTTTTGAGCTTACTATTGCTCTGAAGGAAAATATCGTAGAAGCGACCGAATAAATCACCATGAGTGATTGCCCTCCCTAAGCTGGTTCTCATATCTTGACAGTCCATTTCACACTCCCGTATTTACGATGACACTAGTATCATCGGCAACGACCAAATAACCTTTATATTTGTAGCAGTATAAATAATTATGGCCATATGGAGTGGTAATTATTTGTGATACATATAGAATGACTCCTGCACTTCATTCAGTAGCAGCCGCAACAATAATGACCTCACATAGTAATAACGATATCAAGCTGTTCCGCGCCACTGTGGGGCCAATCAAGCGCATTAAAAATAATCGTGTGATTCACCAAACCGAGCGGCCAAAACCGCTACTGCGACAGCGCTGGAAAGACGACCAACACGTACTTGAAGACATGTTCTCCGCTGACTTCGGGGCAGAGCAATTAGAAGCAGATACCGAGGATTCACTGTCTTATGCACGAACTGGCGTACAACACGGCATTATGCGTAAACTTCGTCGTGGCCAGTACTCTATTGAGGCTGAACTCGATATGCATGGTATGACGGTTGCCATTGCTAAACCTATGCTCGCCGAATTTCTTTATCACGCACAAAGAATGGGCAAACGTTGCGTAAAAATAATTCATGGCAAGGGGTATCGCTCACCAAACCAACAGCCGATACTCAAAGCACGCATCAATAATTGGCTACGTCGCTCTGATGCGGTTGTCGCCTTTAACTCAGCACGGCAAATCGATGGCGGCACAGGCGCTGTCTATGTCCTGATAAAACAACAACGCTAGCCTTTCACTTTATGACAACTGCCGTCGCTACTCGAGACACTGATCTCGAATCAAATATTTTAACGCCAAACATTCCACACAGTGGCTCGTCACTAGACTGCGGCCAGCTCTATGGCAGTGCTGCGGGCCTGCTAATAAGCAATATCGCGCAACAGCACGCATCGACTATCGTTGTGGTGACACCTGATGCACGTAGCGCCTACCGGCTGCTCGACGAAGTGCGTTTTTATAATAAAAATATTCCTAGTCACCTATTCCCTGATTGGGAAACACTGCCTTACGATATCTTCTCGCCACATCAAGATATTGTGTCGGAACGCCTCGCAACACTTTGCCAGCTTCCACAGTACCAGCAAGGAATTATCATTGTACCCATTGCGACTTTATTGCATCGCTTACCGCCCCGACACTATATCGATGCGAATAGCCTGTTGCTCGATATTGGCCAGCAATTTGATGTAGAAAAAATGCGCATGCGATTTGAGAAATCAGGTTATCGCTGCGTCTCGCAAGTCATGGAACACGGCGAATTTGCCGTGCGCGGCAGCCTTGTCGACTTATTCCCTATGGGCAGTGATTCACCGTATCGAATCGATCTCTTTGACAATGAAATTGAAAGTATTCGAGGTTTTGATCCAGAAGATCAACGCTCAGGGAATAGTTTTGAACAACTACGTTTACTTCCTGCGCGTGAGTTTCCGCTTGATGAAAATGGCATTACTCGCTTTCGTCAACGTTATCGTAATGAATTCGAAGGCAATGCCAGCGAAACCATCATCTATCGCGAGGTCAGTAACGGCAATGCACCACCCGGTATTGAGTATTATTTACCGTTGTTTTTCGAAGACACGGCAACGCTGTTTGACTACTTACCCAACAATAGTCTCTATGTGCAGCTCGATGGTTGTGAAGCCGCTGCTGCTAGCTTTTGGAATGAAGCCAATGAGCGCTTTGAGCAAGCTCGTCACGATATTCGACGGCCCCTCTTATCGCCTGAAAAAATATTTCTTCCACCGGATACCTTGACACAACACTATCAAGATCTCGCTCGGTTAAATTTAAAATCTGTCAAACAAGCAGGCAACGGTGCATTAAATTACCACACACAGACACCACCTGAACTTTACTTTAACCATCGAGATGAGCAGCCTGATCGCGCGTTAAAGCAATTTATTCAGAATTTTGAGGGCCGACTCTTATTTGTCGCTGAAAGCGCAGGACGACGCGAAGCAATGCTGGAGTTACTGCATCGTTACGATATCTATCCCACTGCTGAAGATAGCTGGCCATCGTTCTGTCAGAGTAACAACAAGCTCAGTATCACTGTCGCACCGTTAGAACATGGCGCACTATTGCACCAACCCGCTATCGCCATCATTGCCGAGCCACAGTTATTTGGCGAGCAAGTGCTGCAAAGGCGGCGACGTAAAGAACGCACACGTGATACCGATGCCGTTATTAAAAGCCTCTCTGAATTGCAACTCGGTGCACCCGTGGTTCACGAAGACCATGGCGTTGGGCGCTATCGCGGCTTAGAAACGATTACTACCAGCGGCATTACTACCGAGTTCCTGCTGCTAGAATATGCCAATAACGATAAGCTTTATGTGCCTGTCTCGGCGTTAAACTTAGTCAGCCGCTACAGCGGCACATCGGCAGAAAATGCCCCACTACACCGGCTCGGTACTGAACAGTGGCAAAAAGCGAAGAAAAAGGCCGCTCAGCGTGCCTGCGATGTCGCTGTAGAGTTGCTGGATGTGTATGCCCGCCGTGCCGCACGTAAGGGCCATGCATTCCCACAACCGGATGATGCTTATGCCAACTTCTCCAGTGCTTTTCCGTTTGAAGAAACACCGGATCAGGAAAGCGCTATTGAAGCAGTCATTAGCGATATGGTTTCGTCACTCCCCATGGATCGATTGATCTGTGGTGATGTGGGCTTTGGTAAAACCGAAGTCGCAATGCGTGCGACGTTTATTGCGACTAATTCCAATTATCAAGTTGCGGTACTCGTACCCACAACACTCCTAGCACAGCAACACTATCAGACCTTTTCGGATCGTTTTGCCGACAGTCCGCTACGCATTGAGGTCTTATCGCGTTTCGACACCAAGCAGCACGCTTCAATTATGGCTGGCCTTACCAATGGCACTGTCGATATTGTGATTGGCACGCATAAGCTATTACAAGATTCGATCAAATTCAAACAACTTGGTCTCGTCATTATCGATGAAGAACATCGCTTTGGCGTGCGCCAAAAAGAACGCTTTAAAGCACTGCGTTCAGAAGTGGATGTATTAACACTTACCGCAACACCGATACCCCGAACATTAAATATGTCGCTAGCCGGTATGCGCGATCTATCTATTATTGCTACCCCACCGAAACAACGGGTTGCCATTAAAACCTTTGTTACCGAATGGAATGACCAATTATTAAAAGAAGCAATGTGGCGCGAGATCAAACGTGGCGGTCAGATTTATTTTGTACACAACAAAGTGGAAGATATTGAAAAGGTCGCACGACGCTTAAAAGAGTTGCTTCCAGAAGCCGAAATTGAAGTCGCGCATGGTCAAATGCGCGAGCGCGACCTGGAAAAAGTCATGCTCGATTTTTACCACCAACGCTTTCACGTATTGGTCTGCACGACCATTATTGAGACGGGTATTGATGTGCCAACGGCGAACACTATTATTATTGATCGTGCTGATCATTTCGGTTTAGCACAACTGTATCAATTACGCGGCCGCGTTGGACGTTCGCATCATCGTGCGTATGCCTATTTACTGGTCCCATCAAAATCGATCATTTCGCCCGATGCAACAAAACGACTTGAAGCAATTGAATCGTTAGAGGAACTCGGCGCCGGCTTTACTTTAGCGACACATGACCTTGAAATTCGCGGTGCCGGTGAATTACTTGGTAGCGAACAAAGCGGACAAATCCAAGAGATAGGTTTCTCCATGTATTCGCAATTATTGGAACGCGCTGTCAACGACCTTAAATCCGGTAAAACCCCTGACTTTGACAAACCATTAAAACACGGCTGCGAAATCGATCTACGCACACCCGCACTGATACCTGAAGAGTATTTATACGATGTTCATACACGTTTGGTTATTTACAAACGCATCGCAAATGCACCGAGCATCGAGGCACTCGATGAGTTACAGGTAGAAATGATTGACCGTTTTGGTTTGTTGCCGGACAGTGCTAAAACATTGTTTCGCGTCAGCGAAATAAAAGTACAGGCTGAAGCCTTAGGCATTCGTAAAATTGAAGCAGGTGCTACGTCAGGTCGTGTCTTATTTAATGCCGAACCCAATATTGACCCGATGGCGATCATTAAATTAATGCAAGAGACCCATGGCGCTTATCGTATGGACGGACCTGGAACACTGCGTTTTAAAGAAGATATGGAGGAAGTTGATACGCGCTTTCGCTGTGTTGAACTGCTGCTTGCCCGCTTATCTGAGAAATAGGATCATGCGACTGCATACGTTAAAAACAATGCTTTTGGGAATTCCGTTACTGTTTTCAAGCGGCTGCAACGCACCCTCATGGCCAAAAAACTATTTGATTGGGAAGCTGGCCTTTTTACCTGAAAAAACGAGCAGTTATCCTGCAATAGCCGAGGCCAATATTGAAGATTATTGGCTAACAACCGAAGATGGCGTGCGTATTCATAGTTTTTATCTTAAAAACACCGATGCTGATCGAGTTATTCTATTTTTCCACGGCAATGCCGGCAATGCCTATAGCCGACTAGGGCACGCCAATATACTTCGAGACATGGGTTTCAATGTCTTGCTCGTCGATTATCGCGGTTACGGAAAAAGCGCGGGAAAACCGACTGAGCAAGGGCTATATCTTGATGCTCAAGCAAGCTATCACGCAGCAATTAAAGACAAAGGCTTTGCTGAAAACAAAATCTATCTCTACGCGCGTTCAATTGGTTCTACTGCCGCCATTGAACTTTGCAGACAATATCAAGTAGCGTCTACTGTTCTCGTCGCACCGCTCTCTTCAGGACGCGCTATGGCAAGACAAATGGGCTTTGGTTGGTTTGACTGGCTCGTTGCGAGTGTTTTCGACAACCTAGAAAAAGCAAAAGACATTACATCACCTGTACTGATTATTCACGGTGGGCAAGATCGCATCGTACCCCTGGCGCAGGGGCGTGCACTTTATGATGCGATCAACCATTCGTCGAAAAAGATTGTCGTTGCAGACAACTCAGGGCATAACGATATCCAGCACAGTGATGAAATAGATTTTTGGCCACTCATTCAAGAGTTTTATAACCGCTAGTGTAGGTCGTCACTCATTTTGTAACAGTAGAATAAGTCCCGTTTTTTGCCCGACAGGGCGCGAGGCGGAGTCATAGTGGGCCTATGGCGACAACGAGTAACGCTGTAGGGTAAGAAATGGGGCCATTATAAGTTATGAAATCGGCGACGACCTGCACTAGCAGTGCTGTTGAAAAAGTCTCATGTGGCACGATACGGCGTTAAAATTCGCCTCAAAGGGCTCATTTACAACGCGTAAACTGCGCTTTCTACGTGCCCTTGGGGTATTCGCCAAATTTTGCCTTGTCTCGCACTCACCTGAGACTTTTTCAACAGCCTGCTAGGCTCCGCTCAAGCCCCTCTGGCTATTCTTCTGTTTTCTCAGGAAACAGTTCTTTTTCAAAACCAAATAACGTCATATCATCAATTCTCATCGGATACAATACGCCATCTAAATGATCGACTTCATGCTGAACAACTCGTGCATGAAACCCTTCGGCTTCTCGCACAATCTCTTGGCCATACTGATCATAGCCGCGATAGCGTATCTGCGTGCAGCGCTCAACTGCGCCACGCATACCAGGCACACTTAAACAACCTTCCCAGCCTAGCTCACCTTCATCACTAAGAAACTCGATCTCAGGATTAATCAATACCGTCGTCGGCACCACTTCGACATCGGGATAACGTGGATTCTTTTCAACACCAAATATCACTAAACGTTTATTGATACCAATCTGCGGCGCAGCAAGCCCGGCACCGCTGTATAACGCCATGGTGTCAAACATGTCGGCGACCAAATCATGTAATGCATTGTTATCAAATTCAGCAATGGCCAAGGAAACCTCAAATAAACTGGGTGTTCCCATGCGTAAAACCTCTCGTACCGCCATGATCGTTAAA
>NVRQ02000177.1 GCA_002400905.2 Gammaproteobacteria bacterium
GCACCGTTATGGAAATATGGTGCTGTCAGCGCAACATTGCGCCAGCTGGGCACCTTAAACATGTGCTTATCTTCTAGCCGATGCGTGGATTCAAACTTTCCTTCATCTTCATCCAGCTTGTAGCGAACAATATATTCATTGTCTTTGAAGATTGGGAACGGTTGTAAAAAAGCGTTACCGGCAGGCAACTCAGGGCCAGAAAAATTGACTCCGGTGTGACAAGAAGTACAGCCAATATTTTCCACTAACTGCATACCTCGTTTTGCAGCATCGCCAATGGCACCTTCGTCACCACGAACAAAATAATCAAAGGGACTGTTGGGGGTAATGAGCGTACGTTCAAAAGCTGCAATAGCGCGGGCAATATTATCGAAACTTATACTGGCTTCACCTGCGCCAAATACGGCAATAAAATTTTGCTTATAGCCGGGGATATCTTTCACCCGCTGCTCAACTGATTCACCACTGGGCATGCCCATTTCAACAGAATTGAGAAAAGGCCCTTTGGCCTGTGTTTCCAGGTCGGCAGCACGGCCATCCCAAAACTGGGCGGTCATAAAGGCTGCGTTCCACACAGTTGGTGCATTACGCTCGCCAAGATGGCCGAAAACGCCTTTTGAAACAGTACGGTTATCTGTGCCATTTGCCATAACGTTATGGCAGCTATTGCATGATACCGTGCCGTCAAGTGACAAACGCGGATCAAAATAAAGCTGTTTTCCTAGCTGAACCTTGGCATCACTCATCGGATTGCCAATAGGGACCGGGGCGCTTTGTGGTAGAGGCTCAAATGCAGCGACGTCAGCAGCTACGATTATACCTAACGAGAAAAAGCCCGCGTAGATCATGTGTGATTGCATAAAATTTCTCCTGAAAATGATCAATGACGCTGACTTAAGAACAGCCAACCATGGAATAAAAAATTTTTATTAAAAAATAATGTGAAGAATTAAGGGGAATGATATGAAAAATCTATGAATTAGAGAATTTGCATTTTCTTATTCTATCGATAGTGTGGAGGTATCGCTGACAAATAATCAGTCAATTATTCAAATTATCGGCTCAATGCTATATATTGGTGGGCTTTTGCAGGACTGGAACAGACACATGAGCAAGGCACGCCTCAACAGTTTTTCGACTCAACGCACTCTCAAAGTGGGTGGCAACGCATATCAATATCAATCGTTACCAGCTTTAGCAGAAGCAGGTTTTGGCAATGTCAGCCAACTGCCCTACTCCATCAAAATATTGCTTGAGAACCTGCTGCGCCATGAAGACGGTATCGTGGTCACTCAGGATCATATTAAGACCCTTGCTAACTGGAAGGCTAATAACAACGCCAGCAGCGAGATCTTTTTTATGCCAGCGCGCGTGCTGCTGCAAGATTTTACGGGTGTTCCTGCCGTTGCCGACCTTGCTGCGATGCGCAATGCTATAAAACGCTTAGGTGGCGACCCAGCTGTTATTAATCCGTATACACCTGCCGATTTGGTCATTGACCACTCTGTGCAAGTTGATCATTTCGGTAGCTCGCATGCGTTTGCAGCCAATGCTGAGTTTGAATTTACACGCAATATCGAACGTTACAAATTCTTACGTTGGGGCCAAAATGCGTTTAACGACTTTCGTGTTGTGCCGCCCGATAGCGGAATTGTCCACCAAGTAAACCTGGAATATCTCGCCCATGTCGTGATGACACGCAAAGATGTCGATGACGAATGGATCTATCCTGACACCTTGGTTGGAACCGATTCACATAGCACCATGATTAACGGTCTCGGTGTATTAGGTTGGGGCGTCGGCGGTATTGAAGCCGAAGCGGCACTACTCGGCCAACCAAGCTCGCTACTGATACCAAAAGTAGTAGGCATGCGTTTATTAGGCTCCGCTCCTGCAGGCACCACAGCTACTGACACCGTATTAGCGATCACCCAACGCTTGCGTAACCATGGCGTCGTCGGAAAGTTTGTTGAATTTTATGGCCCTGGCTTAGTATCACTCAGTCTTGCTGATCGTGCCACAATCGCCAATATGGCACCGGAATACGGTGCCACTTGCGGCCTCTTCCCGGTCGACGAAAAAACCACAGACTACATGCGCTTAACCGGTCGTGACGAAGCTCAAATAGAACGTACTATTGCTTATTTCAAAGCTCAGAAACTCTGGTATAACGCCGAAGATGAGACGCCACAGTACTCCGAGCAGTTAGATTTTGATCTCGCCAGTGTTGAGCCCTGCCTGGCTGGACCAACAAGGCCTCAAGATCGTGTGCCACTCAGTCAAGTACGCAAATCATTTCGCCATGCCTTAATCGAACATGTCGGCGAAGAAGCAAGCGTCGAGCAACACGCTATCACTTCATGGTTAGGCGAAGGTGGCCAACCAATGTTGGTCGCACCCGAACTTGCTCATAGCCACCCAGATGAAGACATGGACGTCTTTGGTCTTTGTGTCCCAGTCAGGCAACCAGACGGCATGTCTTACAATATGTGTCATGGCTCAGTGGTTATTGCAGCCATCACCAGCTGCACCAACACATCGAACCCCTCTGTCATGTTGGCCGCTGGCCTCATTGCTCGCAATGCCGTGCGCTTAGGTCTTCGCACCAAGCCTTGGGTTAAAACGAGTCTCGCACCAGGCTCCAAGGTTGTTACTGATTATTTAAATAAAGCCGGTGTCATGCCGTACCTTGAAGCATTAGGCTTCCATTTAGTCGGCTATGGTTGCACTACTTGCATTGGTAATAGTGGCCCATTGGCTCCACATATTGGCCAGGCCATTCAAGAAGGTGACCTTGCTGCTGCTGCTGTGCTGTCAGGCAACCGTAATTTTGAAGGACGCGTTAACGCGCTAGTTCGAGCTAACTATTTAGCATCGCCACCCCTAGTGGTTGCCTATGCCTTAGCAGGTAACGTCAATATCGACCTTACCTCTGACCCACTTGGGGCAGACCCCAGTGGCGAACTCATCTATTTAAAAGATATTTGGCCAAGCAATGAAGAGATTGAAGCATTAATCCGCGACGCAGTGACTACCGAACAATTCAAGACTAGCTATAAAGATATTTTTGAAGGGAGTGAGCGTTGGGCAAAACTTGATAGCTCTAGCAGCGAATTATTTGACTGGGATAAGGCCAGCACCTACATCAAAGAGCCACCGTTCTTTTCTGATATGGGCATAACGCCAGAACCACTCGAAGATATCAATAACGCATATATTCTTGTTCACGTTGGTGACTCTGTTACGACAGATCATATCTCACCAGCCGGATCAATTGCCGTCAATAGCCCCGCTGGACGCTATCTTATTAACCAAGGCGTCAAAGCAGAAGACTTTAACTCCTATGGCGCGCGCCGCGGTAACCACGAAGTTATGGTACGTGGCACCTTTGCCAACATTCGTTTACGTAATAAATTGGTGCCAGGCGTTGAAGGCGGTGAAACTCTCTTTATTCCTGATAACAAACAAATGTCGATCTTTGATGCGTCAAAGAAATATCAAGAACACGGCATTGCGACTATTGTTATTGCCGGTAAGGAATACGGCACGGGCTCGTCACGTGACTGGGCAGCAAAAGGACCAAAGTTACTCGGCATACGTGCCGTCATCGCCGAAAGCTATGAGCGTATTCATCGCTCCAACCTTATCGGTATGGGTATTTTGCCGCTGCAATTTAACAATGGCGAAAATGCCGAGACACTTGGCTTGAAAACCGGGGATCGCTTCTCGATTAAAGGTATTGCCACACTAGACCACCATGATAACGTGAAAGTCAGTATCACATCGAGTGACGGTAGTCAGCGTGAGTTCCATGTTGTCGTGCGTATCGATACACCTAATGAAGTCGAATATTTCCGCCATGGCGGCATTTTGCCGTACGTATTACGCGAAGCCCTGTAATAATAGGCAATAAGCACTTAAGATTTCTGGGAGAAGCCGATATTACGTTTATCGGCAGTGCAATACCGCCTAGATGGCAAAGGCACTGAACTAGGCACGTAACATGCTAGCATCAAACTGAAGTAGTGGAAGGAGTGAGGAATATGTCATCAGAGCATCGTCAATATCCGCGTGAACATACCACGCTGGATACCATTTACTTTACTGAAGACTCGGCGCACCACCGCATGCATTTTTGCGGTACCGTTACCGATCTGGGCCACGGTGGCATCGGAATGGATGTGGTCGCACCACATCAACTAAACGATACGGTATGGCTAGAAGGGGTTAACGTATCTAAAGAACCCACTGCTGCAATCGTACGTTGGGTCGAAGAACGCGAAGACAACTATCACATCGGGCTAGAGTTTACGCCGCGACAGCCTAACCGCGAACCCATCGATCAAACTTACTAAAGCACGTCGAGCAAACCTGCCAAGCCTATTAACTTGGCCTAGAGGCCTGTCGAATTCAAGCAATCGTAGCAAGGGATAAGCCATTTTTAGCCTTATTTGTCGATCATTTGAGGCGAATAATGAGCTTGTTTAACGAATAATGATCGGGGAATCTGGCAAAATGGCTTTCCCGCAGCAGATTTGCCCTAAGCCCAACAAGACTCCTAGGCTGCCGAAGCGCGTTGGGCGACGCGAGAGAACGTGACATCGTCGCCAGCCAAATCCGCAGCGATCACATCACCAGGGCCAAATTTCCCGGATAAAATATCCTGTGCCAGTGGATTTTCAATCATTTGCTGTATTGCACGTCGCAGTGGTCGCGCACCGTAAAC
>NVRQ02000178.1 GCA_002400905.2 Gammaproteobacteria bacterium
GTCTAGCGAGCGACGAACGATAGCATTAAGCTTGAGCACGGTATTTTGAGTAAATGCTGGCTTAAGGTCCGATGGAAATAACTCGACAAATTTTTGTCTCGTCACTCCGTCAACGGCCTCATCATCGGCGATGACAACACTCATCGCGCCACCACTCACTGTGAAAATCAATAATAGTAAAACAAACAATCGTAACAATTTCATATTCATATTTTGGGTTTTTCTCTCACTACGTCACTGGACAAAGCCCACTGGGCAAAAAACCGGCGCTATCCCAAGATAGCGCCGGCGGCATTACTAACCAAAAAGTACTTAGCTTAGGCTACCATTTAACCTGGAATGCATCCACATCGTCAAGCAAGAAGCGAGCAATACTCTCACCTTGGTCTTGACCAGCAGTATTATCGAAGCTCCAGTGAACACCATTGTAGATACGACTAACACCATTGCTTTCTTGCGCGGCCGTCAATGAGCCAAAGCGAACAGGAACAAGAGGACGTGTGACCGGACCTGCTTCTGTTGGCGTTACACCGGTACCATTGTATTCATCTGATACGAAGGTAAACTTAGTGTTATCTCTTATTGATTCACGCAAAATTTCAAACACTGCAGCACCAAACGCAGCGTGGCCTGAAGGATAAGCCGGGAATGGAGGAGTCGGACGAATTGCTTCTGCAGTATTGACTACTGATGTGCCTACAGGATCCCAGGTTGGATCGTTAAAGGTCAATGGGTTAGCATCATCAACACGAACACCCGTTACAGGACGCCAGTAATTGTAGAAGTACTTACTATCCCACGCAGCGATACTCACATCAGCCATAGCAATATTCGTCATCGCTAGTACACGAGCAAATGCCAAAGCATCGTTTTTGTATTCTTTAAATGCTAGCTGAGAAGTAATCTGATTGTAGATACGCGGCGGCACACCAATCAACGGCACACCATCATAACCCCAGTAGTTACCAATAAAACGAGTGCGATCAGTACCGGTGCTTGGCGTATTGGCGTTATCTTCAGCACCGCCCACCGCAGCGGCTTCAGCAAATGCTTTCGCATACACAGCAAAGTCGACATCCGGTAATGGTGGTGGTGGAGAACGGAATTGGTCACCACTATCTAAGAAGAATGGTCTGACGTTACCCCAGAATGCACCCAAAGCAAGCTCAAAATCAGGCGCTGCTGCTGGCACATTAGGATCTGACTGCCATTCACCAATCGCATCACCACCGCGGTTAACACGTGAGCCAAAGTATGTGAATTTACCACCATTGGCCACACGTCCACCGTCACCAAAGTTTGGCTCAGCTCGACGTGATTTATCACCTCTACGTGCATCACGAACGGCCTTAAATGCAGCAATACCGACTGCTCTACCCGCGCGAAATTCATCACGAGAAGTAATATCTCTGATGCGCGCTTTTTCTGCACGGAAGATCTCATTAATACGATCTTTTTGTACTGGATATAGACGTCGCAACATTCTTGCCGCTGCGAAGGCAACTGCTGCATCAGCAGAAGCCCCTTCAGCAGCATTGACACCACCGATATAAGAATTGTACTCGTCTTCGATTGCGTTTAATGCATCAAACATAGCAACATGCACCATGGCCATTGCACGGCTGGTACGTGTTGGACCACCTTGGTCCGGGGAAGCTTCGCCAACAGTACCCGGCTCAAAGTCCGGTGAAGCATAAGGGGTATGGTCAAGTGCTGAGGTATCTAGCGCAACGTTGTGCCAAAATTTAACACGCTTGGTCACGCTTTCGCCGCCAGCATAGATATCATTATATCTTGCCGTTGATTTAAACTCTTGCAAACGACCAGACAAGATGATTGATTCACTCAACTCACCCAAATAACCCAATGCTTGAGTTTTTGTCTGATGAACTGCATCACTCTCTTCTATAGCAAATACAGGGGCTGCCGCTAATGGCAGCGCAACAATCGCTGCCAATACCAATGCCGATATTTTACTTCTTTTCATAAACACCTCTTAATCTTATATAAATAACAAATTAATCACGGGAAAAAATCTCATCCAACAAATCTAACGAATTGTTAACAGAATCATAACACAATATGCGCCAATAATATGGCGGTTTTGTGAAAAAATTGTTGTAATTTGATTTTTTTTAGAAAACAGCACTACAAAGCACTATATATAGATATTTTCTTGTTATTAGAGGAGCAGAGATTACTATTGCTAGCGACTTATTTCTGTGATAATTATCTCACAAATATAACGAAATTATGGCAAAAAATAGTGTTCGGTGGCCAGCAACCGTACGGAATGACTGGCTACACAAAAAAATCTTAAGGTTTTACGCAAAAAGCAGCGTTTTTAACCGAGATGCGCACCAAAAAAATGCAGTCAAGCGAGCATTTAAGTCGGCACGATATTCGTCAGCAGCAGCGCAAAAAACTAATCATTTATCTAGGGATGCAGTCAACTTTCTTAATCATTACGCGCGAGAACAGCCTCATTACTTAAACGAGGACGCCTCTCAGTCGACTGAAAATAAAAAAAAACTCTTACCCAGCAGCAGCCAGATAAGAGTTCATAGCTCGGAGAGCCCAGGAGGAATTTAGTTGTATTCGGGTGATGCGTAGGCTTGGTTTTCTACACCTTCCACTATCGGCTTAAGAAAAATCTCAACTCGTCGATTCAAGGCGCGGCCTGACTCGCTGGCATTGCTTTCACGTGGCTCATACTCGCCACGGCCTTCTGCTAACAAACGTGACACTTGAACGCTGCGATCAATCATATAATCAGAGACTGATTGCGCGCGACGCTCAGACAGCTGCTGGTTAAATCCATCGCTGCCCACATTATCCGTATGTCCAACCACATGCACGACCGTGCGATCATATTTATTGATAACATCGCTTAGCTTATCAAGTGTTGAATAAAATGCTGGCTTCACAGAATCTTTACCAAAATCAAATGAGACTTCACTATTTAAGCTTAATTTCAAAGTGTTATCTTTGAGACGCTCTATCTCTATCGCATTCTGGTCTTTCTCATCAGCTAATGCATCTTCAAATTCCTTTTGCTGCCTATCCATATACACACCAACAGCACCACCAATAATGGCGCCTGCCGCAGCACCAACTACTTTACTTGAATTGTGACCATCATCAATTTGATGCCCCAAAATAGCACCCACAACAGCGCCAATACCCGCGCCTGTTTTTGCGCGCTTATTTGGATCATCTGTTGCACAGGCAGTCAGCGCAATACACACTGAAACTGCTAATGCTGTCTTGTAAATTCTTTTCATCATTGTCTCCAACCGAATCACTGATTCAATCTTACGGTGTAATTATGCGCAATCTTACCAAAGCTATCCGCCAAAACGATCACACTACTGCAATCTTGTGGTAACAATTTGTAACGATGTCTTAACATAGCAAATGAGCACTGTATGTTTACTGAACCAGCATAGACAGCGATAAATGATGGATAAAGCTTATTGAAAGTCAACCGATTAACGATGGTTTAGGATTTGGCAAATAACCACTTAGACTAGCGGATACACCAATACTCAACATTTTGCTCGTCGAGAAACTGTTCAGCGCCAGCACCTTGCAGTAAACTCAACGTAGAAAGCATGCCTGCCTCAACACACGTCGACGCAGCAACGGTCATTGAATGCGGCGCATCAACAATAGGCCAGCCCGTTTTCGGATTTAAAACATGACCGTATCGAACACCGTCTTTCAATAAAAAGCGTCGAGCATCCCCACTGGTTGCCAATGCGCCTTTATAAACATCTAACATGCTCACTGCGGTGCCAGGTCGAGCAGGGTTTTCAATACCGGTACGCCAGGCCCGCCCGTCGTCACGACGCCCGCTAACGTACATATCTCCGCCAAAATTGACTAAAAAATTCTGCTCACAATCTGCTGACATTAACCCGGCAGCACGATCCACTGCATACTCTTTACCAATACCACCAAAGTCAATTTGCATATCTAAAGGCAATGTTAAATAAGGCTTTTTCCAGCTCACTTTATGCCAACCCACCAAAGGTAATATTTTATTTATCGCCGCTTGTTCCGGAATTTTATCACCACCATTAAAATTCCATACACGACGCAATACTCCCGATGTAATATCAAATAAACCATCACTCATTTCATATAACTCATCGGCAAAACCTAATAGCCGCGCCGCTTCATCATCGATCTTTACTGGCTTACCCTTAGCATTGTGAATCTCATTAACAATATTATCATCGCGATAACGGCTATAAGTCGTTTCAATTCGCCATGCGTCACTGGCAACTTTATCTAGCAACAGGCGCGCCTGCAATTCATCACCGCCATCAATCATTAATTGGCACGGGCTCGCCATTGCAACAAACTCACCAAACCAGCAGCCATCCTTTTGTTGCAACGTGGTTTCACGGTTCTCTATTTTCATGAATATAAACTTGCGACACAGGCCGCATTGCGTTGATCAGTCACTTTATTGTTTCGCCGAACACAACACTTTGTGAAGCTGTTCGCAGTTAACAACTGTAATCATCGGCAGACTTGTCTCCGACGGTGCAGTACGGGGTATTGCACAAAGGGGTGCATGAGCTTGATAAATAAGAATAAGGCATCCTGATGAATATCACAAAACTAGCAATTATAGGTCTAAGCTTATCACTTACTGCGTGCGGTGGCGCCCCGGGTGGCAGCGCAAGAACAACCACCAATCCCCAATTAGCAACCATGACTGGCTCTGCCACAGCGCTAAGCCAGACAGAGCTCGATACGCTAAGCGATGAACAGCAACTGCAAGCCGCTAACAAGCTACTTGGCACTATGATGAAAGGCATGCCTGTCAATGAGCTCTTTAATATCTCACAAGGCATGTCATCAGCAACAACTGCATCAGCAGTCACCGCATCTGCCACGTTATCATCCTCAAGAGTATCAACTTTATTGGCAGACACTCGACGAGCGCTTACAACTTCATTAACCGTTGGTACACAAGCACAAGCAGACATACGCATTAATAACAGCTATAGCTTTTCGCGTGGACGAGCACAAGAGGAACCTCTTGCTCAATTCTATGAGTACCCGCTTAGCAAAGATATGTTTGATCGCTATGTCGCGTATATTTTAATGAACACAATATTGTTTTCACCTGCCGAAGAGATTGACAGTGCCAACTTAGATGATGTCGCTTCGGTCTACGGCAAATTAGTTCAAGATCTAAGACTCAACCGAGGCATTCGTCAAATCGTCGCACGCCACCAGCGTAGCATTGAAAACTGGCGCCGCTTTCGCTCACCAGAAGACAATACGCGTGAAATGATCGAGATTTATCTTGGCCTATTTGATCGCGATGATGATGTTCCGCTTGCTTCTATCGCCTGCCAAGACCTCTACCTCACTAATGAAGATGATGGCTATCAGCTGTTATCTGATGGCAATTTCAATAATACGCCACAATTGATTTTTTCCGACTCGACTCGACTACCTGTCACACCCGCTTTTGTTACACGTTGCAACGATTTTTATGACTTCGTTGCGGGTCATCCATTATTAATACCACGCATGGCTTCCGTTCTCGTTGACTATTTCATGCAAGGTCGAGACGCTGCGACACGCGGACAAATGGTGCAAGACATTGCGGCAAGTGGCGCCCGCACATTTCAAGATATTGTCGCAGGAATCATCTTCTCACGCGAATATTTGCTGCTCACAGAACGACCAAAATCTTTTGAAGAAATTTTCTTCAGCACCTCCGCCCAAATCGGCTGGAATCCGCGAAGCAATATCTGGCGTGGCATGGCTAGCGGAAGCGGCGGAGCAAGAAACACTGACTTAGAACAAATGGGCTGGCCAACCATGAAACTTAAACTTGGTCGCCTTGCTGGTATCCCACAAGATGCTTTTGCCTTTGCTAACTTTCACAAAGGGTTTCGTGAAACCTTGATGCTCGATAGTAGCCGCTGGCGCAATCAGCTAGTCAACACTGAAGTGAGAGCCTTATCGACCAATGATTATATTGACTATCTATTTATGTCTACTTGTCTGCGTCGCGCGGCAGCTGATGAACAAACTGATTTAACAGCACTAATTGCTGCACAAGGTCATCTAACAAACGGCAATCAGTCCGTTGCCAACAACCGCCATGATGAAATCGCTCAAATCGTTTTTGACTATATATCGCGATTGCCCGAGATCTATTACTTTAATCAAATCGCCGCTAACTAGTACTTACAGAGAGAAATAAAATGAAACGTAGAAATTTTATCAAAGGCGTCGGCGCTGCTAGCACAGTTAGCATTATTCCAAGCTTATCAATAAGTAGCCTGTTCACTCGCCAAGCGATAGCCTCACCCATGGTCAACGCAGTCAATTATACTGCGCCTAGCGTGCTACCCCAGGTGATCAACATTTTTCTCTATGGCGGACCTTCAGAGCTAGCAGGCAACCTTACCAATATCGCCGACATTAACGCCAACTCACAAAACCCCTACCCTGGTAATTTATTGCGTGCGACTACTGACAACAATGGACGCATTACTAGCAACGGTTTTTGGAGCAATGCCGGCGGCAACGAAATGGAAGACATGTTGACATCAAATGATCTCACCGTGTATCGCACACTTAACCGCATCAAAAACAATACGCGCGCGCATCGCCCTAGCGTCTTTTCGAGCCAAATGGGTAACCTCGACATCGACAACAGTGCCGGCATCGGTAATACGCTTGCCACGGTACTGTTTAACAACCGCGGCGCTGTAGAAACCTTAATAAGTGGCGGCCGATCCATTGAACAACTTGTATTGCCCTTTGTTTCTTTCGAAGGTGACACTGTCGCTTTTCGACGTAACCCCGATTACATCGCATTACCGCAATCTTTGAAAGACATCAGCCTCGACGATAATTTTGATAACCCCTACAGTCGAGGAAACAATCCACATGACACTGCTTTAGAAGCTCTCGTCGCCAAAATACTCGACCCGACAATGCGCGCTCGCTACGATAAGGTTGCTGACGGCTTTGATACGCGCTCGCAACTTGACTCTCTGGTCGGTAATTTTGAAACAGCGTCCGACAACCTTCCTAACGTTGGAATAGGCGACCCTGACGCAGATGCTGGTGGCGTCTTACAATACCCTGCTAACAACCGCTACACAGACCGCCTACGCGCGGCAACCACGCTTGCTATCGCCAACCCCGACAGCATGTACATCACCGTTGGTGGCGGCCTAGGTGGTTGGGATGATCACAACTCTGCATTTGAACGTTACATCCCGCGCATGCGTGATCTCATGCGCGCCATTCGTGTTGCTATGAAACATATTCGCTTCTCCGATGTCTCTCAAGGCGGTACACGCGACACTCGCAATATCATTATCAATGTTCATGGCGACTTTGGCCGCAATGTTAACCTCAATAACTCTCAAGGATGGGATCATGGTAACAATCAAAGCTTCTATACTTTTGGTGGCAGTACGGTGCGTCCAGGCGGCTTAGCCGCCCTAGGCAAAGTCGTCGGCGCAACAGAACGATTTGGCAACTCTGGTCAAAACCGACAATTCACACGACCAACCAGCAGCAGCTATCAAGCTGAACCCCTTTCCGTTGCATCAAGCATCTATAGCTACTTTGGTGTTACAAACCCAGGAGTATTAACTCAAGATGATCGATACTCAATAACAGGAGAACCTGCACTTGATGAAACGGTTGCCGGTGAAGCACCCATGTTCCCCTAACTGTAAGTATTACAAATAATGCAAAGCAGCGTTAACGGCATCATATCGTTGGCGCTGCTTGCTATCCATGACTTGCTTACGCTTTAGTTCGCTGTCAAAACCTCATCTTCGCTGATTCCCACTCAGCTCCCGGCACCACTCTCACACAACTATATTGCTAACAAAGCTCAATCTAATTGAGCGCACGCCAATACTCGATCATCAATCGGCCTACTATTTTCCGTGTTAGCTATGAGGCAAACATCAATACCATAGCTATTATCAATGAGTTACGGTAAAATTCCTGGCCGCCATACTGGCGGCTCCCCCCATAATACGCACCAAACGAGACCATCCTATGAGTTTTTCCTCCCTGGGCCTATCAGCCCCGATTCTTGAAGCTGTTGCTGAGAAAGGCTATGACACTCCTTCCCCTATTCAAGCACAGGCAATACCTGCAATCATCGAAGGTAAAGACGTCATGGCGGCCGCGCAAACGGGCACGGGGAAAACAGCCGGATTTACACTGCCACTATTAGAGCTACTGTCACGTGGCGAGCCTGCCCAGGGCAATCAAGTCCGCACGCTTGTACTGACACCGACACGTGAGTTAGCTGCTCAAGTCGCCGAAAGTGTCGCCACCTATGCCAAAAATTTACCTCTGCGCTCAGCCGTTGTATTTGGCGGAGTTAAAATAAACCCGCAAATGATGAAACTGCGTAAAGGCGTCGATATCTTAGTCGCCACGCCGGGTCGCTTACTCGATTTATACAATCAAAACGCAGTGAAATTTAATCAACTCGAAATATTAGTACTGGATGAAGCTGATCGCATGCTTGATATGGGCTTTATTCACGACATTAAAAAAATTATCGCTGCCTTACCAAAGAAACGTCAGAATTTATTATTCTCTGCAACATTCTCCGACGACATTCGCAACCTTGCTAAAGGCTTGGTCAATAACCCAGTGGAAATTTCAGTTAGTCCACGCAATACCACCGTGGAGTCTGTTGAACATTGGATCTGCCCTGTCGATAAAAAGCAAAAAGCAGCACTCCTTAGCAAGTTGATTCACAGCGAGCAATGGCAGCAAGTTTTGGTCTTTTCAAGAACCAAACATGGCGCCAATCGCTTAACGCGCCAACTCGAAACTGACGGCATTAAGGCCGCAGCCATTCATGGCAATAAGAGTCAAGGTGCGAGAACAAAAGCGCTTGCAGACTTTAAAAATGGTTCGGTTCGGGTATTAGTCGCCACCGATATCGCGGCACGAGGAATAGACATTGACCAACTACCGCAGGTAGTAAACTTTGATCTCCCCAACGTCCCTGAAGATTACGTTCATCGTATTGGCCGCACAGGTCGTGCCGGCTCCACTGGTCAAGCCATATCCCTAGTTAGCGCTGACGAAGTAAAACAACTCTCTGATATCGAGCGACTTATTCAACAATTGCTTGAACGCAAATACATCGATGGCTTTGAGCCAACACATGACGTACCTGCCACACAATTAGGCAAACCTAAAAATTCCCATAGACCAAAACGGGCAAAAATCGAACATAAGGACGGTCAACGTTCAGGAGAGAATGCACAAGGCCATAGACCCGCCGCGAAAAATAAATATCGTGGCAAACAAAGCACTACTGGCAGGAAAGCAGCGCCCAATGCTCGCCGAAGCAATGCATAAAAAAGCGCTTAACAGCGAACACACTCTCTAGCTTAAAAGCCTGGGCACCGCTAGAAGTGACACAATAAGCAAGGAAGCAATGTTGCTATATTTGTCGCACTCGAAACGTGCGCCCTTTTACTTTCCCACTTTGTAGCTTTGCTAAGGCCACCTGCGCAACTTCACGCTTTACGGCCACATATGCCCAACTCTCGCTAATTTGAATCTTGCCGACCTGCTCACCCTCAATACCAGCACTTCCAGTTAGCGCTCCGAGGATATCGCCAGGCCTAATTTTTTGCTTTTTACCGCCATCAATTTGCAATGTTGCCATACGCGATTGATAAGCAGGTTGCTCCAGTAGCTCAATCGGCGGCAGCGGTTCGGTTTCGCAAGTCTGGCCCATATACGCTTCCAGCCGTTCGATCTTATGAGATTCCTTATCACTGTATAACGTACACGCCATACCTTTGCTGCCTGCACGTCCTGTACGACCGATTCGGTGGGTATGCACTTCATTATCGCGAGGCACATGATAATTAACGACCAAGTCTAAAGCTTCGATATCTAGACCACGTGCAGCAACATCTGTAGCGACAAGTATTGAGGCACTTTTATTGGCAAAACGCACCATAGCTTGATCACGGTCTCGCTGCTCCATATCGCCATTTAAAACGATAGCACTAAAACCGTAATGACAAAGCTCATCAGCGACTTCCTGAGTTTCCACTTTAGTATTACAAAATACCACCGCAGACTCAGGACAATAATGCATCAAAACTAAACGTAAGGCCGTTAGGCGTTTACCGTTACCATTGCTACTAAATTTATAAAAAACCTGCTGGATACTCTCACTAGTGTGACTTGAGTCTACCTGCGCCATTGCCGGCTTATTCATAATACGGTTGGCAATGGCACGTATTTGATCTGGGTAAGTCGCACTAAATAATAGCGTTTGACGCTGGGACGGTATCCGTTCAATGATCGCATCAAGCGATTCTTCAAAGCCCATATCCAACATTCGATCTGCTTCGTCTAGCACCAGTGTCGTCAAACCACTCAGTTTCAATGTGTTTTTTCGTAGATGCTCCTCAACACGACCTGGCGTACCAACAATAATATGTGCACCATGCTCTAGCGAGCCAACTTGCGGCCCAAACGCGACACCACCACATAAGGTCAACACTTTAACGTTCGGAGTCGTACGGGCAAGCTTACGTAGCTCATTCGCCACCTGATCTGCCAACTCACGAGTCGGACATAAAACCAGCGATTGCGCATTAAAATTCTTCGTATCTAATTTCTGTAATAACCCCAAACCAAAAGCTGCTGTTTTGCCCGAGCCTGTTTTACCTTGCCCAATAACATCTTTGCCAGCCAAAATATGGGGCAAGCTTTTAGCCTGGATAGGCGTCATTGTCTGATAACCCAAAGAGACAAGATTCTCTATCAGCACGGAATGCAAGTTAAGGGATGCAAAATCAGTTTGACTCACGGTGTTTGTCCTTTATCACTGCATCGTCACTAAAGCAGCAAGCTGTATTAATTATTGTGCCGTAACAACAGGCAGGGGATGCGGGCTAATTACAGCCAATAAAAAAGGGCAGAACCAAAGGCCTGCCCTTTCTACATGCCTCCTTCAGGAGGCAATGCTACCCTACATTATTTTAACGTAAGGTAAATCGTAAACGGCTATTAAAGCGCTACGATGTTTTCTGCTTGTGGGCCTTTTTGACCCTGAGTTACGGTGAACTCAACTTTCTGGCCTTCAACCAAAGTCTTGAAGCCTGAACCAGAGATAGCACTGAAGTGTGCAAAAACGTCTGGGCCAGATTCTTGCTCAATAAAGCCAAAACCTTTAGATTCGTTAAACCATTTAACAGTGCCGGTAGTAGTAGACATAATAATAACCTATCTTTTCAAGAGTAATAAAAGCCTGTTTAACGAGGCCATCGTGCTAGAAGTATTGCTATTACTTATGTCGGACAGGATTAAGATAGACATCGAAATGGTGTGCATAAATAAGACTTACTTTCAAGCTAAATGGGATTGTATACGGATTAATCCTGATGTCAACGCATATCCCCTTATATTTCGGTCACATAGCGCATTCGGCTCAAAAACAACAACTCTTCACTCTAAAACGTCCAATTACAGCAAACTGGAGCAACGTTAGAGCCAATAAAGTCAGATTAATGCCTATGACTAAACGTCAAAATCAAAGGCGTTAACATTGGATAGCCACCGTAATTGACGGCGACTATCCAAATGATTATTTATAGCCTTTTAGCTTCCTATTTAAAATGCTTTTTCATAGCTCAATTGAAATAAGGTTGCATTCAAGGTATCGAACTGCGCTTGATCAAACGATTGATCAATATACTCAGCGCGCACTCTAAATTTACCGTTGCTGCCTAAAGGCATGCCGTATTTCAGCCCTAGAGTAACACCAGTAAATTGATCTAACCTAGAATCAGCACTGGCAAATTCTGGCAACTCAGAGCCTAGTTCCAAGCTATTTGAATAGAAAAATGCAGCCGATTGACGATAAACACGGAAATGCGGCTCTAAGAATTTACCCTTTGCACCCAAACTCCGTCGATACTTCAGGTCCACCGTATGCGAGGCAATATCCCAATCATCATCATAGAAGCGATAAGAAATATTTGCCGTATCACGTTCATTAGGCAATCTATGCACAAGCTTACCAGCCAAAGTATAACGTGTACGCTCATCGGGACGGTTCTCGAAAAACCGGCCTGACTCCAAATTACTATTGTCTGAATCAATCTGACTAATGACTTTATATGGATCACTATGATAACCGTCGGACACTCCAGCAGTAACAGTGAACTGACCAACCGTTCGACGATTCAATACTCGCGACACACCCGCCAAAAAATCAAAAGTGTTGCGTGAACCCTCGCCAAACGTAATAGGCGTATCGGTACGCGCTAAACCGGTTGGCGTGCCACCGCCCACGCGAAAGATTTCGTCATTCGTATAGGCAACACCCGCCATATACGTATTTCTTTTCGTTTTAGAATCAAAATTTAACTGATAATTTGCACCGAAAGAGCGCCAGTCATTTTCTACTGACAATGCACCACCATAATTATGGCGAAGACGACGCGTGCTCGTATGCTCCCAATCAAGCGTAACGGCCAAACGAGTATCCTCAAAGTCTGCCAGCTCTACCGTACCACCGTTACTCGCGGTAAAATTCCCGCCACCCGAAGCACTAGTAAACACAGCCACATTACCCTCACCGTTAATAGCACCTGTTGGCGTTGCACCAGTGAGGCTGTCAAACACAATACCTATTTTCACATTGTCAGTATTGCTAACATTACCATCAACATTAATCAGTGCCTTGGTAACTGAAACACGGTCTTCTTCATCGTAGCGTAATACGGACGAATCAATAATCCAGTCGTTCTCTACAGCACGATCCCCCTCTTCAGCAGCCACTATAGAAGGGTTAGCCGCTAACGCACACATAGCCATAGCTAGGCGATTGCGTATTGATTTTTGTTTTTTCATGATCTAGTTACACCCACATCCGCCGCCACCGATACTACTGCCACCCCTTGAACCTTCTTTACTAAAGTAGACATGCTCATCAACATAAGCATCCATGGCATCCGGGGTTAATTGCATGCTGTCTTCAGAAAGAATGCTCCGTTGCCATGGCTTTACTGATTCCGGTTTGAATATTTGACCCACCGTTTTCCCGGCACCAACAGCCGCACCCTTGGCTCCACTAGCTGTTTTTTTAAGTACTGAACATCCAGATAAACCAATGACCAATATTAAAGATAACGCTGCTATTTTTTTCATAAAGAACTCACTAAGTGTTCTATGGCTGCCTCTAACATCCGCTTATCTGTAGGGCGAAAACCAAGATGACGATAAGCAACTTCTCCATTAGGGCCAATCAAATATGAACTCGGCATACCTTGCACCTCATACAGCTCCGCAGTACTGCCTTTAGGGTCAAATGCAATGGAAAACTGTGCCGGATTTTCTTCTAGAAAAGATTTTGCATCCTTACGCGACTCATCCAAGTTTATTGCGATAATCTTTAGTCCTTGCTCACCGTAACGAGCTTGCATCGCGTTCATCCATGGGAAAGATTTCTTGCATGGCGTACACCATGACGCCCAAAAATCGACGTAAACAATACTGCCTCGATGCTTCAAAAGCTCCACTTCTTCGGCGATGCCAGGCAGAGAAAAGTTAGGTGCCCTGGCTTCCTGTAGCGCTTCTTGGTCTGTGGCTTCGGTAGCATCCACTTTTTCTTTTTGCGCAAATACAAATGAAGAGCACAGCAAAAATGAAGCGCAAACCATACCACTCAGAAAGATATTTGATTTCATTTTAATCCCCAGGTCACGCAATCAATAACTCTATTTTGACGGACGACTCATCGCCGAAACAAACATTACCTGAGCGAAAATTATTTAACAGTAAATTGATCACAAAATAGAATGTTTTTGTGATGGACGCATGAGACATATACAAGCTAACCAATAATATGGTGTGAAATCCATCACAACAACAAGCAAAAAATATACTCATCAACCCGAACAAAACAAGAACACACATATCATCCAGTTGACACCTACTCCAGCTGGCAACACACTAACCCACTCAAAATGGCGACATTTACATTACGATGTCTATGCTTACCTCTAAAGATATGAGGCCGACCCACTTGCCATGACTAATCACGACGATCCTGCTATATCCAGCCAGCTTTTTAGATCAACCCGCATTTTCTAGCAGTTCAGTTCAAATACAAATCTCCACTGGAGAATTTATTATGGGTAGTGACCGAGCTAAACGTGAATATGGCTACCAACTAGGGAGCCTCATGTCGTTATCGCTGGCTTGAACGCGAAAAAAGAATCAAAAAACTGTTAACTGAGTACTCGATTCATCGTAATCTTGTTAGCAACACAGACTATTTGGCCTTTATTGAGGCGACACAGCATATTGCGCCGGATGTCGATGAAGCGACCTGGCAAGGGTACAGATGGATCCATCCCTATAGCACCGCCAAAAAATTTATTTGGAGTAACAACCAAATACCTATCGGTCGCGCTAATCATCCAGCGGTATTGCTCGATCATGATAGCGCCCAAGCCTATTGCACATGGCGCGGCGCACGACTCCCTACTGAGGCAGAATAGGAAAAAGCAGCTCGCGGCACACACGGTAACTATTTCCCATAGGGAAATAGTTTTGATCCAAAGAAACTTAATAGTGCCGACGATGGTCCTTTTGATACGGCCGACAGAAACGATTACGATGAAGGCACTAGCCCCTACGGCGCACTAAACATGGCA
>NVRQ02000179.1 GCA_002400905.2 Gammaproteobacteria bacterium
CACATCGGGGTGCCCAACATCAAAAGTCCCCATTTGGGCACCCCGTCTGCCGCCAGCGGAGGAGACGGTAAAACACATCTTGTCGTAGATATCCATAAAAGAAAGCGGCCCAGAGGTGTAGGCGCCGGCACCCGTCACATAAGCTCCTTTGGGCCGCAAGGTGGAAAACTCGTAACCAATACCGCAACCGGCTTTTAGTGTCAGGCCAGCTTCGTGCACCATGCCGAGGATGCCATTCATGGAATCTTCGATAGTGCCGGATACGGTGCAATTAATCGTTGAGGTAGCAGGTTTGTGGGCAAGTGCGCCGGCATTGGAGATAATGCGTCCTGCTGGGATAGCGCCATGACGTAAGGCCCATAAAAAATTCTCATACCACTGCGCACGTTTTTCTTCATTGGGCTCTACATCGGCCAAGGCGCGAGCAACGCGCCGGTAAGTGCCATCGATATCGGCATCGATGTTCTCTCCAGCACGGCTTCTTAAGCGGTATTTCTTATCCCAAATATCGGCTGAGGCGGCCTGCATTGGAATAGTTTTATTTGTTGTAACAACTTTGAGATGGGCCTGCTCGCTCACAAATGCTCCCCTTATATATTAATCAGTGTTGTATTGTTTGCTACGTGAAGAATAGTGAAACCACTACATGTTGTGGTAGGTCGCCAAGACTACGCCCGTCTATGGGCTACGTCAATAACTTAGGGAGAAAATATTAATCTATTAAAATCAATCACTTATAAATATCATAATGAAATCAACAGCTTGCAGAGGGGGTATCCTGTGTATAAGTTGTGCACAAGATGTAGTGGGTCTCAATGGTCAAAATTTTGTCATAAGTGGGAGGGGCGTTTACTAAAAGCTTTCTATAAAACTCCCTTTCTTGCTCATAGGATAGTATCCTTGGCTGCTTTCGCCGCTAGGCGGTTAATCCGGCATAATTTATATGCCTATTGGGAGTTGAGGTCGAAACAATGAAACTTATTAAGATGTTGCACCCCAAGAGCACGCTGCCCTTATTGCTCGGTATGCTGTTGGCAGCGAGCAGTTTTATGAGTGTTGCGGTGGCTAATCCCAGTGCAGTTGCTGCAAGCAGCGGTGCGGTGACTCATGTCGTTGCAGACCCTCAGCGTCTAATGAAAGATGAATATCTCTATAAAGAAACCAATGATAGCTTTGCGATGCAGTTTGTGTTTATTGGTATTGGTATTGCCATATTCTTTACTGTTGTCAGTATTGCGACAGGATTTGGTAAGAATAAGAGCTAAATTTTGACAAGTTACTGAACTCGTTTCATGGCGAGATCAATAAAAAAGGCGTCCCTGAATATTTCGGGGGACGCCTTTTTTGTTTCTGCTTTGAGTTCAGGTCTTGGCGTGCTGAGCGCTCGCTAAGTACGACGTCAATTTTGTTCTCTTCTTTAATGGTGGTGGTGTATTCACGCAGTATTTTCAATACTTCAGGTCGGTTGAATGCTTCAGGCACTTCATGATCTTCAGATAATATTTTGCGCAGTTTGCTGCCTGACAGTAGCAGACGATCACCGCCAGTATGTGGGCAGGTGCGCCGTTTTAGCTTGCTTTGCCGCAGTAGATTTATCCTAAGTCCGACAGGCTCCTAGTGTGTAGGAGTGTTAGCCGAGTAGCATTTTTACGCCAATAACCATCAGCAGTAAGGCAAAGGATTTCTTTAAAACCACAGGGTCTAATCGATGTGCTAAGCGTGTGCCGATAGGGGCAAACACCAGTGTTGCCGCACTGATGCTGAAGAATGCAGGCCAGTAGACGTAGCCGCTGTTCCATGTGGGTAAGTCATGGGCATCAAGACCTGTGAAGATAAAGCCGATGGTGCCGGTTATGGCGATGGGTACGCCGACTGCCGATGCCGTTGCGACGGACTGCACGACGGTTTGGCCACGCAGAATCAAGTAAGGCCCCGTCAAGGCACCGCCGCCAATGCCAAAGCAGGAAGCAAGGCTGCCGATGATTGTGCCAACAATGGGCATCTCAAATTTGTATGGCGTAAAGTCGCTTCGTTCTGGTGATAGGTTAAGGAACAATTTGGTGGCGAGAATGATCTGCAATAATCCAAACAGTTGGCGCAGTCTGTCACTAGATAGGCTGTCGGCGAATACGGCACCAATGACAGCGCCGACAACAATGCTTGGCAATAAACGCCAAACGAGAGGCCAGAGGACTGCTTGGTGGCGGTGATGCGCCCACGCCGCGGCGCTGCCTGTGACCATGATGGTTGCTAAGGATGTGCCGACAGCGATATGGGTGAGGGTGTTATGGTTGAACTGCAATGCAGTAAATACCAGCACCAAGCTCGGTACGACAATAATGCCGCCGCCAATGCCAAACATTCCCGCGCTGGTGCCAGCGACGACACCGATCGCTAGATAGCTAGCAAGGCTAATAGTATCCAGAAGGCATTTATCCTAAGCTCGGAGGGTCAACATAATGAACACGTTGGCTAACGTACCCAAATGGTTTTCGCATTGACGAATTCGCGAATACCGTGCTCTGCTAATTCGCGGCCGTAACCCGAAAGTTTAATGCCGCCAAAAGGTAAGCGTGGGTCGCTTTTAACCCTGCCGTTAACGAAGACTGCGCCGGAGTCGACGCGACGCGCGAGCTGTTCGCCGTGCGCGGAATTCTGTGACCAGACGCTACCACCCAGACCAAATTCGGATTCGTTGGCAATGTTGATGGCGTCGTCTTCATCTTTGGCACGAATGACAATGGCGACAGGGCCAAATAATTCTTCTTTGTAGGCACGGCAGGCAGGCGTGACGTAATCTAAGATGGAGGCGGGATAAAAAGTGCCTTCCCCTGCGATAGTGTGACAGCCGATGATACCTTTGGCGCCGGCAGCAATGCTATCGGTGACTTGCTCGTGTATTTCGTCACGCAGGTCGATTCTAGCCATTGGTGCCAAGGTGGTGGTTGCTAACGTTGGGTCGCCAGGAGTGAGCGGTTCGACGGCGACTTTGAATTTTTTGACAAACTCATCGGCAGCGCCGGGCGTTACAATAAAACGCTTGGCAGCGATACAGCTTTGCCCTGCATTGAGGTAGCGTGATTTGACGGCGTTCTCTACCGCGAGATCGATGTCGGCATCATCCAGCACAATAAATGGATCTGAACCGCCCAGTTCTAATACGCTTTTTTTAATATTATGACCGGCACAACTGGCGATTTTTTGTCCGGCGGAGGTCGAACCGGTTAGCGTGACGGCGTGTACGCGCTTGTCGGCAATGACATCGGCGACCTGTGCGACGTCAATAAGCAGTGTTTGGAATACGTTGACCGGAAATCCTGCATCATCAAATAGCTGCTCAAGGGCGAGTGCGCATTGTGGTACGTTTGAGGCATGCTTAAGTAGCCCGACGTTGCCGGCCATTATCGCAGGTGCGGCAAAACGCATGACTTGCCATAGTGGAAAATTCCACGGCATGACGGCGAGCACAACGCCAAGAGGTTGGTAGGCGACAAAGCTGCGACTGGCGTCTGAGCGGATCATTTCATCCGCGAGGAAGTCAGCGCCATGCTCGGCATAGTAGTCACAAACGTCGGCGCACTTTTCAACCTCGGCGCGTGACTCGATAATGAGTTTGCCCATTTCTTCGGTGACAATGCGCGCCAAGCGTTCTTTGTCGTCGCGTAACTGTGTAGCGAGCTTGAATAATAGCGTTGCTCGCTCATCGAAACTCGTCGCTTTCCATGCTTTGCTGGCGCTATGGGCGCATGCTAAGGCATTTTCAAGTTGATCTTCATCCCACGAATCAAAGCGTTGAGTGATTTCGCCATTGGCGGGGTTTGTTGATGTGTATCCCATAGCATCGTCTCCATTGTCGTTACTGCGGCGTCGCGTATTATGTTTAAGTGTAGAACAGATATTAGGGTTTAGTGTAGTCTCCCTATTCTTTTTGTGGTGGCGTGCTCTGACAATCCAGGATAGGCGCTGATCGAGTGCGCCGTATGTCACCATATAATCGTTGAAAGTGGCTATAGCGCGTTGGGCTATAGTTTGCAGTGAGGAGTGTTTGTGAAAAAACAGCGTCATGTCTGTGTTCTGGGTGGGTCTGGCTTTGTTGGCACGCATTTGGTTGGTCGCTTGTCAGATGAGGGTTATCAGGTGACGGTTTTGTCGCGCCGCCCCGAGCGTCAGCGACACTTGCTTGTGTTGCCTGCTGTCACTGTTGTCGCAGCGAATGTTTGCGATGAAGAAGCGCTGACTGAACATTTTAGTGGTATGGATACCGTGATTAACCTCATTGGTTTATTGCATGAGTCAGGCAAAAATAGCTTTGCTCAGATCCATATTGCTTTGGCGCGTAAGGTTGCAGCAGCGTGTCGTGTTGCAGGTGTGTGTCGCTTATTACACATGAGTGCGCTTAATGCGGATGAGGCGCGTGGTGTGAGTGCTTACCTGCGGACCAAAGGCGAGGCAGAAAATCACGCACATGCCTTGCATGATGTGGCGGTGACTAGCTTTCGTCCGTCCGTTATTTTCGGCGAGGATGATTCGTTTTTTAATCGCTTTGCTACACTGCTGCGTTTGAGTCCTGGCTTGCTTCCCTTAGCGGCGCCCAATGCGCGCTTTGCTCCCGTTTTTATTGGTGATGTCGTCGCGGCAATGGTGTCATCAATTGATACGCAAGAAACCTATGGGCAGCGTTATAACTTATGTGGCCCCAATGAGTACAGCTTGCGTGAGTTGGTGCAATATACCGCCCAGGTGAGTGGTTGTAGGCGGAAGATCATTGGATTGAGTGACGGCCTTGCTGAAATAATGGCAAGAATTATGGAGTTATTGCCAGGTAAACCGTTGACACGAGATAATCTTGCTTCGATGAAAGCCGACAGTGTTTGCAAAGATGGCTTCCCGCCAATATTCAACATTGAGCCAACTAGCATCGAGGCTATTGTGCCGAGTTATTTGTCACCAGGCAGTGACGGCGAATACTTTGATCGTTTACGTGAGGCTGCTCGCCACGAATAGCGGGCGACTTAGGATGAATATCTATCGTGTTGGCGGCGCAGTTCGTGACCAGCTATTAGGTCTGCCAGTTAATGATGTTGACTGGGTGGTGGTTGGCGCGACACCACAGCAAATGTTGGATCAAGGGTTTCAACAAGTCGGTCGCGATTTCCCTGTTTTTCTTCATCCCGAGACGAAGCAAGAATATGCGCTTGCGCGTACCGAGCGTAAGACTGCGCCGGGTTACACCGGTTTCGTTGTGCATACGGATCCTAATGTCAGTCTTGAGCAAGACCTGGCGCGGCGCGACCTGACGATTAATGCGATGGCGCAAGATGGTGCAGGCACTATCACCGACCCCTACCATGGCCAGCGAGACTTAGAACAAAGAGTATTGCGTCATGTCACGGACGCTTTTGTCGAAGACCCTTTACGTGTATTAAGAGTTGCGCGCTTTGCTGCGCGCTTTTCATCCTTGGGTTTTTATCTTGCCCCTGAAACCTTAAACCTCATGCAGACGATGACGGCTGACGGCGAGCTTGGCACATTGGTAGCAGAACGAGTTTGGGTCGAGACAAATCGTGCTTTGGCCGAAGCTGACCCACTCGCCTATTTCGATGTGCTCGATGAATGTGCTGCCTTGCAGCAGGTGTTTCCTGAGATCGCTTCGGTTTGGCGACAAGGCACACCCAGCGCGCGTGAACTTCTCAATGCCATAGCGCAAGTTGATCCTTCTGTTGATGTCTCGAATCTGTCTGCTGCGCCAGGCAGAGCTGAGCTACGTTTTGCCGCGATAGCAATGACGATTGATCACGACTCTTTCCGCGCGTTGGTTGATAGGCTGCGTGTGCCGAAGTCTTATAGCCAGTTGGCCGAGTTGGCGGCAGGCCATATTGATAGTTTGCACCGCTTTACATCGATGGATGCTGAGCAGCGTTTACATCTGCTTGAGTCAATGGATGTGCTACGTCGGCCGCAGCGTATCCAGTCATTACTCCCTTTGGCGCGTTGCCACTGGCAACTTTTGCATGAGGGGGTAACGGACTATCCCCAGGCTGACTTGGTGTTGAAGGCGATTAAGCAGATATCACTCGTTACTAGTGCTGACTTGGTTGAGCAAGGTATTGCCGGGCCAGCCATGGCCCAGGCACTTCGACTCAAACGCTTGCAAGCGTTGGCAAGTG
>NVRQ02000018.1 GCA_002400905.2 Gammaproteobacteria bacterium
AGGTGCCTCTATAAATAGCTACGATAGTAGCCTGGTTTTAATTTGATTATATCAAGCCAAGCTGAACTATTGCTTACCTTGTAATTGCTCAAGTATTGCCTCGTTCTCGAGTGTTGAGGTGTCTTGGGTAATTTCTTCACCACAGGCGATGCTGCGTAGTAAGCGTCGCATTATCTTACCTGAACGCGTTTTAGGTAGATTATCGGCGTAGCGAATTTCTTTGGGCCGGGCGATGGCACCGATTTGCTTGGTCACCCATTGCTGCAGTTCAACGCTTAGCTTGTTGTCAATACCTCCTTCGGGACGTTGTCCTTTTAAGACGACATAGGCAAAGATGGCTTCGCCGGTGATCTCGTCGGGTCGACCAACGACAGCGGCTTCTGTGACCAAGTTATGGGCAACAAGGGCGGACTCGATTTCCATTGTACCCAGGCGATGGCCAGACACATTGAGTACGTCATCGATGCGGCCCATAATCCAGTAATAACCGTCTTTATCGCGTCGCGCACTATCGCCAGCAACGTAGTATTTATTGTTGAAGCGCTGCCAATACGTTTCTATATAGCGTTTGTCATCTCCCCAAATTGTACGCAGCATTGAAGGCCAGGGTTTTCGTATGACTAGGTAACCACCTTTATCGGCTTCTTCTATTTCTTTACCGCTTTCATCAACGATAGCGACATCCATGCCGGGTAGGGGTAGTGTGCATGAGCCGGGTTTAGTTGCAACAACACCGGGTATTGGTGCGATGACATGAGCTCCGGTTTCGGTTTGCCACCAGGTGTCAACGATAGGGCAGCGCTCTTTGCCAATAACGCGGTGATACCACATCCATGCTTCAGGGTTGATAGGTTCACCAACCGTGCCTAATAGTCGCAATGAAGAGAGATCATACTGGTTTGGAAACTCATCGCCTGCTTTCATGAGGGCGCGTATGGCGGTTGGTGCGGTATAAAATACGGTGACCTTATGGTCTTCACAAAGCTTCCAGAAACGTCCAGCATCGGGCACGGTTGGCGCGCCTTCGTACATAAGGATTGTCATACCTAAAGCCAGCGGGCCATAGGCGACGTAAGAATGGCCAGTTATCCATCCTACATCGGCGGTGCACCAGAAGACGTCGCTTGCTTGTGCATCGAATACCCATTTCATGGTCACGATGGTGCCGAGTAAGTACCCTGCGCTTGAGTGTTGTATACCTTTTGGTTTACCGGTTGAGCCGGAGGTATATAAAAGAAATAATGGGTGCTCGCTGTTGACCCATTGCGGTGGGCAGTCATCGCTGATATGTTGAATGGCGTCGTGCCAATAGATATCGCGACCGGGCACCATGGTGACATTTTCTTCGGTTCGATTGAGAACAAAGACAGTTTGTACGCTGCTACAACCTTGCGATAAGGCTTCATCACAGGCTGCTTTTAATGGGATGATTTTGCCGCCACGGTATCCACCATCAGCAGTAATTACGGCCTTGGCTTGAGCATCTTCTATGCGATTTTTTAAGGCTTCTGCAGAAAAACCACCAAATACAACAGAATGTATGGCACCGATACGTGCGCACGCCTGCATGGCGATAACGGCCTCAGGCACCATAGGCATATAGAGAACAACTCGATCGCCGAGTTTTACTCCGTGGAGTTTGAGTGCGTTGGCAAAGCGACATACGGCGGAATGCAATTGTCGATAAGTTAACGTTTGCGTATCGCCGCGTTCGCCTTCAAAGAGTATGGCGGTTTTATCGGCGTGGTCAATGAGATGTCGGTCAATGCAATTGACACTAACATTGAGTGTGCCTTCGTCAAACCAACGATAATGCGGTGCCTTGCTGTCATCGAGTGTTTTACTAAAGTGTGTTTGCCAGTCGATTTCGTTATGCGCGAGCTTTGCCCAAAACAATTCGTGATCGTCATTGGCCAGTTGATTGAGTGTTTTTAAATTATGATTATTGATCGACGTATTTTCAACAAACTGACTCGACGGCAAAAAGCGGCGATCTTCTTTTAAGATAGAGTCAATAGTGTCGTTACGCGACTTATTCGTCACCATTGACTCCGATGTGTTTTATTAATGCATGCTAACGACTGATTTGTTTTTCCTTGATCTCGTCAAGTGTTTTGCAATCAATACACTGTGTTGCAGTAGGGCGTGCTTCGAGGCGGCGGATACCGATCTCTATACCGCACGTTTCGCAATACCCATAATCTTCTGATTCGATAAGATTTAACGATTCATCGATTTTTTTGATTAGCTTGCGTTCGCGATCGCGCGTGCGAAGTTCGATGGTGAACTCGGATTCTTGGGTGGCGCGGTCGGTGGGGTCGGGAAAGTTGCCCGCTTCATCTTGCATGTGATGCACGGTGCGATCAACTTCCTGCATTAGCGCACGCTTCCAGGTATGGAGAATATTACGAAAATGAGCAGCTTGCTCATCGCCCATATAAGATTCGCCACGTTTTTCTTTATACGGTGCAATAGGTGTGTCACCCATCGCAAGAATATCTGTTCCTTCTAGTGCAGCTCGTTTTTGGGTTGCGTTTATTGATTTAGCTTTAGGTGCTGGAGTCATTGCTTTTTTTACTGATGCGGCTTTCACTGATACCTTCTTTTTGGGAGCGGATTTTTTCACCGTCGTTGCTTTGACAACTGCTTTTTTAGCAGGTGCTATCTTTACAGGTGCTTTTTTGGCCACTGCTTTCTTTTTAGGGGCTGTTTTTTTTGCTACGGCCTTCTTTTTAGGCGGTGCAGCAGCTTTTTTCGCCGTTTTCTTGGCAGCAGCTTTTGGCGCTGCTTTTTTTGCTAACGTTTTCGCTGCCTTCTTTTTAGGCGCGCTTTTTTTAATAACAGACTTTTTAGGTGCTGCCGTCTTTTTTACGACCTTTTTTTTGGCCGCTTTCTTTACAGGCGCCTTTTTATTTTTACCTTTAGGCATGCTGTACTCCCTCACTCGCCACAATAAACCTTACCTTATAGCATATTCGTGCGCCTTGACCAAGTTCAAATAATTAAATTGACTATCTGCATAGGTGTGGGTTTGCTATGCTGGCGCGCAGCTATTTTTGTCTTTTATGGTACAAGTTTACACGCCAAGAAGGAGGTGTGATGGATTGTTTTGATGCGTATCTGTTCGATGTGGATGGTACTTTGGCCGATACAGAACGTGATGGCCATTTGATTGCTTTCAATAAGGCTTTTGCTGATGCCGGGCTCGCCTGGCATTGGTCGATTGAACTTTATATTGAATTACTTGCGGTGACGGGTGGTAAGGAGCGAATGCTTCATTATCTTGAGAAGTATGATCCGCCATTTGTTGATGTGTCGATAGATTTGGAGGATTACTTTTCTTCGATACACGCTGTTAAAACCGATCATTTTAAGGATATGGTCGATAATGGTGCTGTTGCATTACGTCCTGGTATAGAGCGATTTCTTAGGGAAGCGCGCGCGAAAAACAGGCGTTTGGCTATTTCAACCACTACGACATATGGCAATGTGACGGCTTTGCTGAGTAATACCTTGGGTAAGGAGTCAATTGATTGGTTTGAGTTGATTGCCGCAGGGGATATTGTTGCCAATAAAAAACCGGCAGCGGATGTTTACCATTATGCCTTGAAAGAAATGGGATTGGAGGCAGAGCAGTGCTTGGTTTTTGAAGATTCACGTAATGGCATTTTGTCAGCAAAAGGTGCCAACCTAACAACGCTTATAACGGTTAACGATTTCACCCATGACCATAATTTTAGCGGTGCCGAATTGATTGTGTCAGACCTTGGAGAGCCAGATAGCGCTATGAAAATAATTGGCGGTACTGAGGCAGATAAATTTAATGGCGTGTTGATGCTGGATGTTGAAACACTCGATCGCTTGCGGTAGTTTTTAATGCGAATTTCAAGGCGTGCGCTAGAGATCGAACCCTTTCGAGTGATGGGCGTATTGGCCCGTGCCCGTGCGATGGAGCAAGAGGGTCACGATGTTATTCATATGGAAATAGGAGAACCTGATTTCGCCACGCCGCAGCCGATTATTAGGGCAGGTATTAGTGCATTAGAAAACGGGTTTACGCATTACACGCCGGCTTTGGGCCTACCACAGCTGCGTGAAGCAATAAGCCAATATTATCAATCCCAGTTTGGTGTCAGCGTCAGCAGTGATCGTATTGTCGTGACGCCGGGTAGCTCCGGTGCGTTGCAATTATCGATGGCGGCTTTGCTAAACCCGGGTGATGAAGTGTTGATGGCTGATCCGGGTTATCCGTGTAATCGACATTTTGTCCGCTTATTCGATGGCCAACCTGCTTTGATAGCGGTGAATGAGTCAACGCAATATCAGTTGACAGCTGAGTTACTTGATAAGCATTGGACGGCAAAGACCAAAGCGGTTTTGTTGGCGAGTCCTTCTAACCCTACCGGGACCTGTTGTTCTTTAGCAGAGCTCAAACTGATCGTTGAGCTCGTTAAAAGCCGAGGTGGTGTCTTAATCGTCGATGAGATTTATCAATCTCTGGTCTATGACCGTGAGCCTGAAACAGTGTTATCCCTCAGTGATGAGGTTATTGTTATTAATAGCTTCTCGAAATATTTTGGTATGACAGGCTGGCGTGTGGGTTGGATGATTGCGCCAGTTGAATATGTGCCCATAATGGATAAATTGGCGCAAAATTTCTTTCTTGCCACGTCTACTCCAGCGCAATATGCAGCGTTGGCCGCATTTAGTGAAGAAACCTTAAGTGAGTTAGAAGACCGACACCAGCAACTCAAGCAACGTCGTGATTACTTGGTTGAGGCGGTCAAGAAACTTGGTTTTGGGGTGCCAGTAAAGCCTGAAGGTGCATTTTATATTTACGCTCAATGCGCTGCTTTAAGTGACGATAGCCAAGCGTTGACGGATGAATTGCTCGCGCAAACGGCAGTGGCTTTGACGCCAGGGAATGATTTTGGTCTCAATAAGTCCAATCATTATGTGCGGTTTGCTTATACGGCTGACTTGTCGCATTTACGTGAGGGTGTTGAACGATTATCAACCTATTTAAAGCGATCGCGTTAGGCGACGTTCAGTGTGATGTGGGTATGATAAAATTGGCTATTGGTTTGGATTGTTCATGATGAAAATAGTATCTCAAACTCGTTTATGGGTATTGCTGGCTAGCACGCTGATCACTGTTTTTATAAGTGGTTCTAGTGCTGCGCAAACGTTCGCTTTGCCACCACCCGAAACAGATGTGATTGGTAAGGTAGATTATGTCTACGCTAAACATGAAGATACCTTGGCGGATATCGCACGCGAATGGGGTTTAGGTTACGAAGAGATCGTTCGTGCTAATCCTGACATTGACCCATGGTTGCCAGGTTCAGGGTCTAAGGTTATTTTACCTACTCAATACGTATTGCCTCGTGCTCCGCGTGAAGGTGTGGTTGTAAACATCTCAGAGATGCGGCTGTATTACTTTCCTAAGCCCGCTAAAGATGAGCCCGCGCAAGTGGTTACTTATCCAATTAGTGTTGGCAGAGTCGATTGGGCAACGCCGCTTGGTTTGACTAAGATTGTGAGCAAGCGTAAAGACCCAACTTGGCGTCCACCGGCATCGATTCTCAAGGAACATGCTGATAATGGTGACCCATTACCTAGTGTGGTGCCTCCTGGCCCAGATAACCCCTTGGGCAAGTTTGCACTGAATTTGGGGATTCCGGGTTATCTGATTCATGGCACCAATAAGCCTGCAGGTGTAGGTATGCAGGTTACCCATGGTTGCATGCGTTTGTATCCAGAAAACATCAAATCATTATTTGAGTCAGTTGATGTTGGCGTTAAAGTGCGTTTGGTTGATCAGCCGACTAAGGTGGGTTGGCTGGATAATACCTTGTATATAGAAGTGCATGAAGCGCTTGGACAAGCGGATGAAACTGATAGTTCAGATAAGACGACGGCCGTTAAAGCGATTATTGATGCAACACATGAGCGTGAAGCAAGCATAGAGTGGTCGCGTTTGCGTTTAGTTGTTGATCAGGCAAGTGGCTTGCCAGTGCCAATATCATTACCTCTAAGTGAGCAGCCAGCACTGAAATTAGAATCTAATGTCGTGTCTTTGTCTGAATAGGCCGACTGAGTATTAGCCAGTTTTTTTAAACATAAAAAAAGCCCGCATAGATTATGCGGGCTTTTTCGTTTTCGGGGGATTGCTTATTTCTGCATAGACTTCTTAAACATACGATCAAGACGGTCTGTGTTTGCATCGCAGCATTCGCTAGCGTCAGAAGCTAAGTTGTAAGCAGCATCAGCGTCTTTTTGAGCAGCACTTGCGGCACTTGATGCGCTGGCAGCAGCAGATTTTGCACTGTTTGCAGCACTTAATGCAGCAGAAGCATCAGCAGCGGCAGAGGCAGCATCAGCTTGAGCTTGAGCAACGGAAGCTTCAAGGCCTTCATGACTAGCGCAACCATAAAGTGCACCAGCGGTAATGGCAACGACTGCCAGTTTAGATAAAGATTTCAATGTGATCATGAGTGTGTTCTCCCTCTTTAATTTTGAGCCCAATCGATACAGAAGAATTGCTGCATTAAGCTTTCAACCGCAATGGTAGCAATATTTTGAGTTTCGTCAAATACTTAATGCGGTTTTTTAACTTTATTTTGTATTCAGTTAGGGTTCAGCGGATAACAACTCGTGTACCTATTTTTAACCATAAAGCAAGTTCTTCTATTTCTTTGTTGGTCAGTGCAATACAACCAAGCGTCCAATTATATCGCTGATGGATTTTGAGATCTTTATTGCCGAGGCCATGAATACCAAGATAGCCCCCTAGCTTGGTGTTTTGCGGCGGAACCTCACCGAGAGCAATGGCATCTTTAATACGATAATAGTCGCGCCGATCTATTTCACCTCGGTTATAGGCTTTTTGAACGCGTTCGAGATTGGGATAGTTGAGGCCAAAAAACATATGGAACTGGCTTTCTTTAGCAATCCAAGCAATTTTGAAATCACCGAGTGGTGTTTTCCCATCATCGCGAACACGTAGCTGTGCAGCACCACCACGACCAATGGCGATATCTTCAAATATTTTCACCGTGTGATCCTCGCGCTTAATTAATAATTTTTCGGCTTTCGTATCAATCAGTATCCAGGGCTCATAAGGCTGATTAGCAGAGAGGCTAGTTGTCCACACTAAAATGCTGGCGAGCAGTATTACGGTGAATGTGGGTATTCGTATTAATGTAAGAAAGCGATGGATCATGGTGCGCCTAGTGTAAGTAATCTGTCAGATGATGCAAGTTGTAGCATCTCTATGATTCAATATCGGCATATTTGCCTATCGCTGAATCCTATTATTTTAGCGGTTTTGCTACTTATTCTGGCAATACAATGCGGTTGCGCCGGCGACAGCACAAGGCATTACGATAAAATTAAGTAATGGAATAGCGTTAGCAAACGCGACAATAGCACCAAACCCAAAAGATAGGCCGCGCTGACGTTTATGGTATTGCCGTTGATTCTTGAAAGGTATGCGGTGATTAGACATGGGGTAGTCGAGATATTCAACGGCGAGCATCCAGCTGCTAAAAATTAGCCATAGTATGGGCGCAGCAATGTTGAGTACGGGGATCAAAAATATTATTAGTAGCGGTATAGCCCGAAGTATAAAGTAGCCAATCTTGTGCAGCTCATGTGCTATGGCGACAAGGCTGTCTTTAATTAAGTTGTGGTTGCTATTCGTTGGTGCGTCGCCTGTTAAGTGATGTTCAACGGCTTCAGCGAGATAGCCATTAAAGGGTGCAGCCACCAAGTTTGCGATCATCGAAAAAAAGAAGAATAAAAAAAATAGCGCAGAGACCACAAATAATGGCCAAATAACCCAGCGAAAGCTACTCACTATAGAGCCTAGCCACGACAACCAACCTGGCAATTGCTCAGTCCATAAGTCTAGTTTGTTGGTCAACGACACGATGAGATCGCTGGTGTAGCTATAGCCGAGCAGGATAAGCAAAGTAAATAATACGATATTGATCGCTAGAGGAATAAGGGTAAAGCGTCTTATGTTAGGTTTCAGTATTAAACCGAAGCCTTTCAAAAAAAAGTTAGCACCACGTAAAAATTGCATCATCGAATAAGTGTTTAATACACATTAGAGTAGTTTTTGCTGCTTACTATAGCCTGTGCGAGCGAGTAGTGCACTGCCATACGCTGCCTCATTATAAAGTGGGGGTGTAAAAAGGCACTTCAATGTTCGTTCGCGTAGTCGTTGCCATGCTGTATTAGTGCTGCCACCACCAACGCTGATAATACGTTTGACGGGTGTTGAGCCGAGCTCTGCCAGTCGCTGATAAGCTAGTTTTTCGATATTGCTTATTCCTTCTAGCATGGCTTGAAAAAATATTACGTCTTGCTCAGGTCGTGGTGATAGTTGCGGTGATTTGTCGGGGTCAGCAATAGGAAAGCGCTCGCCGAGGCAAGGTAATGGATAATAATTGAGCCCTGTGGCGTGGTCAGGATTAATTGTTTCGCTCATCGCTGCAATGTGTTGCGAGCTAAAATATTTGAGTAGCACAGCACCGCCACTGTTCGATGCACCACCAACCAACCAGTGATCACCATAAGGGTGGCTATAGATTCCGTATTTAGCAGCAGAAACGGGCTGTTCGGATACGACCTTTACGACTAAGGTGCTGCCTAGCGATGTGACGGCATCACCGGGTGTTTTAGCCCCCGCGGCGAGCGATGCAGCAATGCTGTCAGTGGTGCCAGAGACGATCAACGTACTTGTTGGCAATGACCATGAGTCGGCAATAGCCTTATTGATATAGCCAACAAAGTTTCCAGGTGCGACGACATGAGGTAATACATGAGGCTTGGCAACTAAATCGAGTAGCCAGCGTGGCCATTCTTGTCTTTTCGCGTCGTAACCAAGTTTTAAGCAATTATTGCTATCAGAATAGCCAAACTGCCCAGTTAAGCGATTGCTTATCCAGTCAGCTTGATGCAAAGCGTAATGTGAACCCTTTATGTGCTGAGCATCGAAATAAAGTAATTTTGCCAGTGCTGAACTTGGGCCTTGAACAGCGCTTATTGCGTTCGGTGCTTTAGCGAGCAGTGTTTTCGCTTCGCTAGTTGCGCGATGGTCGTTATACATGAGGCAAGGGGTGACAGGGTGGCCTTGGTGGTTGGCGAGTAGCAAGCTTGCCGACGTGCCATCCACTGCAATTGCGGCGATACGATGTTTGAGTGCGTCATCCAGCTTAGTGATGATTAGGTCTTCAAGAGTGTGCCACCAATCTTGTGGGTTTTGCTCAGCATGAGTGCCGCTGCCCCTAGAGGGCGGTAGTGGTGCTGAATAAAAACCATAGTGTTGACCTTTATCATCAATAACGGCTAATCGACATCCAGAAGTGCCAAAGTCAATGCCAAGATAGAGTGGCTGAGTATTTGGCACAGTGTGCGGGCTGGCTAGCAGTGACAGAGTCGAGTTATTGCGGCAAGATCACTGGTTGCGGTGGAACCCAGTCTTTGGCACGATGTTCAACGACCACACTAGTATAAACCCCACCACGAACATTGAATTTGGCGGTAATACGCATAAAGCGCGGTGCACAGGCTTTAACCAGGTCGCCGAGAATAGAATTGGTGATGGCTTCGTGAAAAGCGCCTTCTTCGCGAAAGGACCAAACGTATAGTTTCAATGACTTAAGTTCGATGCATGAATTTTCCGGTACATACTCGATGTCGATTGTGGCAAAATCAGGTTGTCCGGTCTTAGGGCACAGACAGGTGAATTCCGGGGTATGAATCCTTATAGTATAATCTCGTTCAGAGTTAGGGTTTGGAAAGGTTTCCAGTGATTTGCTAGGTGTTGTTGTCATGGTCTTCGTATTCTGCGGGTAAACCCGCATTGTACCGAATCAGTACAGCAACGATGAGTTTAATGATTAATTTCTCATAGAGACCTTTGCACGAAGTATCTTTTCCGCTATGGCGGCGTTAAAAATAGTCTCAAAATGCGCATTTACTTGTGTAAACTGCGCTTTCTAGGTGTACCCCTCAAGGGGGTATTGAAAAGAACCCTTAGGGGTATTGGACGATTTTTGCCTTGCCCTAACGAAAAATCTACGTCGTGCAAAGGTCTCTCATAATAATAGAAGTATAATGCGTTTAAAAAAAATCAAGCTCGCGGGATTTAAATCCTTTGTAGACTCCACCAGTGTTGCCCTGCCAGGTGACATTGTTGGTGTTGTTGGTCCAAATGGTTGTGGTAAATCCAATATCATTGATGCTGTGCGTTGGGTGATGGGCGAAAGCTCCGCCAAGCATTTGCGCGGTGAATTAATGACAGATGTTATTTTTAACGGGTCAAATACCCGTAAGCCAGTGGGTCAAGCAACTATTGAGCTGACATTTGATAATAGTGATGGTGCTGCAGGAGGGCAATATGCGTCATATGGCGAAATTTCAATAAAACGCCTGCTGACACGAGAAGGTCAATCTACGTATTTTTTAAACGGAACCCGTTGCCGTCGCCGTGACGTTACCGATATTTTTATGGGCACCGGATTAGGTCCGCGCAGTTACGCCATTATTGAACAGGGAATGATTTCTCGCTTAATCGAAGCTAAACCCGATGAGTTGCGACACTTGTTAGAAGAAGCTGCGGGTATTTCCAAATATAAAGAGCGTAGACGAGAAACTGAAACGCGTTTGCGTCATACGCACGAAAATCTAAGTCGCTTAAGTGATATCCGAGAAGAGATTGGCAAGCGTATTGAAGTGCTTGATCGTCAAGCTAAGGCAGCTGAGAAGTATAAAGTTTTAAAACAAGAGTCACGTGAAATTAAAGCGCAGGCCTTGGTGTTACGCTGGCAAACGTTGCAAGTCGGTGTTGAGAAGCAATGGGTTAGTTTGCGCGAAGACGAAACAAAATTAGAAGCACATCAGGCTGATTTGCGCAGTGTTGAAACAGGTCTTGAAAAGCAACGTCAACAAAGAATAGAAGACGATACCGAATTAAATACCGTTCAAGCACGTTTTTATGAGTTAGGTGCGGATATTGCGCGACTTGAAGAATCAATTAATAGTGCAAAAGATAAAAAGGCGCAACAGAAATCTGAACTTGAAAGTGCCGAGAACGCGTGGGCACTGGCCAATGCGCATATTGAACAAGATCACAATAAAGTAACGGAGTTGCAACAAGGTTTGGCCGAAAATGAACCGCGTTTGCAGCAACTCAGTGAAAGTGAGGAATCTAACGTTACTGCTCTAGCGGGATTAGAGTCATTAATGCAGGTTTGGCAAGAAGCTTGGGATGCGTTAACTGCGAAAACCGCAGAGCAACAACGTGTAGCAGAAGTTGAACGCGAGCGTGGTCATCACCTGGAGCAACGTCGTAATCAGCTTACACAGCAAAATGAGAGTCTAGATGCCGAAATTGCGAGCATAAACCTGTCTGACAATGAAGCTGAGATTGAGGGTTTGGAGACGGCTTCCACAGAAGCCAGCAGCAAGCTTGGTGATGCACGCCAACGCTTACAGCAATATGGTCAGACATTAAGCGAACAGCGTCAAAATCAAACAACTATAGAGCAAGAGCTTGAACGAGGGCGGAGTCAACGCCAGCAATTAACGCATGAGTTGGCTTCATTGCAAGGTCTGCAACAGGCAGCGCTAGGCGGTCAGCAAGAGCAGGTCGGAGAATGGTTGGCGCAAAGTGGCCTGGCAGAAGCTAAGCGCTTGGCAAATATTGTCGAAGTTGATGAGGGTTGGGAGCAGGCTGTTGAGTCGGTACTCGACTTTCATTTGCAAGCGGTATGTGTTGATGACCTAAGTAGTCATGCACAAATATTAGATAAGCTCGAGCAGGGCGAGCTAGAGCTATTGAACTTGGTGAGTAATGAATCAATAGTATCTACTTCGTCTAATTTTGTTAATTTGGCAAGCAAAGTGAAAGCCCCACAGCCAGTAATGAATTTGCTCGCTCGCGTCGGCATTTGTGATTCAATAGATGAGGCGCTATCGATCCGGGCTGGTTTGGCTGAAGGTGAGTCTGTTGTCACGCGTACGGGTGTTTGGTTTAGTTCATCTTGGGTGCGTGTATTAAAGCCAAGCGATGAGGCCGCTGGTGTGCTTGCACGTGAAAAAGTGATACAGCATCTTCAAGGTGAATCAAACTCTTTAGATGGCGAAATCGAAACTCAGAAAACAACTTTAGCGAATATCGCAGAAGAGATTACTAAAACCGAGGCGGCACGAGAAACACAGCAAGCTGAGCTCGCTATTATCTCTTCTGGTCACGCTGAGTTGCGTGAGCAATTGAGTGGTAAGAAAGCGCATTTAGCACAGCATCGTGCTCGACTTGAGCAGATGCAGGTGCAATTGACTGAGGTACGTGCGGGTCTGGAAACGGCTGAAAATGAGCTGGGTAATGTGCAGTTACGCTTGCGTGATGTGATGGGTGAGACAGAACATGCAGATCTCAGCCGTAGTAACTTGAGCCAAGAGCGAGAGGTTCATGTATCGCAACTTGGCAGCCTCCGTGCGCAAGCTCAGACAGATCGAGACGCTAAGCATCAGCTGGCATTGAGTGTTGAGTCGATGCGGACACAGCTACGTTTGACTGAGCAAAGTCTAGAGCGTGTGACGGAGCAATTACACACCATCAATTCGCGTCGTGAGCAATTGCAATTATTGTTGACTACTGCAGATGAACCTATCGAAAAGCTGTCTACTGATTTGCAACAAAAACTTGAGCAAAGACTGGAAGTTGAGTCGTCACTGAATAAAGTGCGTGACACAGTTGCTGCACTTGATAACGAATTAATGTCGCTTGATAAGCGACGTCATGAAATTGATCAAGAGATCGAGAAAGTACGCTTACGTTTAGAGTCTGCCCGTATTCGTATGGGCGAATTAAAAGTACGTACAGACACTATCGTTGAACAAGTTGAAGAGGGCGGGTATAAAGTTGAAGAAGTTATTGAGACGCTACCTGAAGATGCTGAGGATACTTTATGGCAGCAGAGACTTGAAAAAATTGATATAAAAATTCGTCGCTTAGAACCCGTTAATTTAGCAGCGATCGATGAATACCAGTCTGAGACTGAGCGTAAGACGTATCTTGATGCGCAAAATGACGATTTAACTGAGGCGATGGCGACTTTAGAAGAAGCAATTGGCAAAATTGATGGCGAAACACGACTACGCTTTAAAGAGACTTTCGATAAGGTTAATAGTGGCATTAAAGAAAAATTCCCACGCTTATTTGGTGGTGGTGAAGCGTACCTTGAAATGACCGGCACTGATTTATTGGATACGGGTGTCACCGTGATGGCCCGTCCCCCTGGTAAGCGTAATAGTTCGATTCAATTACTCTCGGGTGGTGAAAAAGCCTTAACGGCTGTAGCGATGGTGTTCGCTATTTTTGATTTAACGCCCGCACCGTTCTGTATGCTCGATGAGGTCGATGCGCCACTTGATGATGCTAATGTTGTCCGTTTTTGTGAGCTCGTTAAAGAAATGTCAAAACGCGTACAGTTCATTTTTGTTAGCCATAACAAGATCACCATGGAGCTCGCTGATCAACTGCTTGGTGTGACGATGAACGAGCCAGGCGTATCACGCTTGGTCGCCGTTGATGTTGATGAGGCGGTAGAGTTAACAGATGGTCGTGCGACAGGATAATATTTTATGCTAACTACTCTTATCCTATGTGTGTTGGGATTATCTTTGATTGGCGTGGGTGGCTATCTCTGGTATCGGCGGAATATAGAAGATGAGTCTAGCTTTGGTCACGATGATGTGCGCTGGGAACAAATTGATACCGATGACTCTTCATTAGCAAAAAAAGCGGTATCAGATATCGATCAACTGACAGCAATCACTATGCAGCATCAAAGTACTGATGATCGACGTATTGACCGAAATGCTAATTTTGTAACGGAAGGGCGTGAAGAGGCACGTGAACTGAACCATGCTGAACTTAGGGTTTCAACCATAGAGGATGATTCCTTTGATGAAGAGCTAGACCAGCTAGGTAAGTTGATGCGTGAGAGTCATGAGACTTACGATTCTGTTGCTGTTGATTCAAGTATGGAGGATGAGAGCGATCATTTAGCAGCAGGTCAATTGCAGGCATTGCAAGACAAGCCCATAGACCAAGCGAAGCTTTCTGATGATGCTGAAATGGTGGTGAGCGTTCATGTTGTAGCAAAGTCAGGACGAACGTTTCATGGTGATCAATTGTTAGAAGCATTTGATCAAGTGGGGTTGCAGCATGGTGATCGTGATATTTTCCATTTTTTCGACGCTGAGCAAGAGGGTGGGCCGATTCGTTTTAGCGCTGCAAATATGATGGAGCCAGGCACTTTTGATCTAAAGAATATGGGTGAGGTTAAAACACATGGCCTGACCTTGTTCATGTTGCTGCCTGGTGAAAATAATAATGCGCAGACTTTTGATAGTTTACTTGATGCAGGCAACCGTTTGGCAAAACGCCTAGGCGGTGAATTACATGACAGTCAACGTAGCACTTTGACTTCTCAGGGCGCTAATTTAATTAAAGAGTCTATTCATCAATTCTACAGTCGACGAAAAATGTACCCCGATGGCACGTCGCGGCCCAAGGGCACTGGGAAGCAAGGTCAGCTTAATCTCTGATTTCTTGTAATCCTTCTTAGGGGCACCTCTATTCATTGCTTATGGTCTCTGGCTTACAGACGAGTTCAGGATCAAGGCATCATTGCGCAGGCAGGCTTGTGGTCTGTTAAGCAATGATAACGCCGAGCCTGAACTCGTCTGTAAGCCCCGTAGGGCCTGATCTGAAGCACGCATCTACTGCGTTACAATCCTTGATAAGGCAACCAGCCTTGTCGGCGGATTGCGCCTTGCATCTGCACGCTTCAGATCAGGCAGAGGCCATAAGCAATTAATAGAGGTGCCCTACATGCTTTTTCCATACAGTCTTTCTCAACCATGAGTGGTGATTCTAAAATCACTAAGCGTGTTGACGTGCTACGTGAGCAAATTAACTATCACAATTATCGTTATTACGTGATTGATGATCCTGAGGTGCCAGACGCCGAATATGATCGTTTGATGGGTGAGCTGCGTCAAATTGAAGAGAAGCATCCAAGTTTAATTGTTGCAAGCTCACCCACACAACGTGTTGGAGCGACTCCACTCAGTGCGTTCTCTCAAGTGACTCATGAACAAGCAATGTTGTCATTGGGTAATGCTTTTTCTGATGATGATGTGATGAACTTTGATCGGCGTGTTCGCGAGCGGCTTAATACTGATCATGTCGAATATGTTGCTGAAGCGAAGCTCGATGGTTTAGCAATTAGCTTGCTGTATGAAAATGGTGAGTTGGTGCGTGCTGCAACACGTGGTGATGGCGCTACTGGTGAAGACGTTACCCATAACGTACGAACTATCGATGCGATTCCTTTGTTATTACGTGGCAACAATTTCCCCAGGCGACTAGAAGTGCGTGGCGAAATATTTATGGCTAAGGAAGGTTTTTGTAAACTCAATAAAGCGCAGCTAAACAAGCAAGAAAAGCCGTTTGTTAACCCAAGAAATGCAGCAGCCGGTAGTCTTCGTCAATTGGACCCAAAAATTACAGCGCAACGCCCACTGTCATTTTACTGCTATTCGACGGGAATAGTTGAGCACGTTCCAGATGACGCGTGGCCGCAGGGACACTACCAAATTGTACGTGCACTGCGAGATTGGGGCCTGCCAGTACAAAAAGAGATGAAATTATTTAAAAATATTTCATCCTGTCTTACTTATTACCAAGAAATTTTTGCTATGCGCGATAATTTGCCACATGACATCGACGGTGTGGTTTATAAGGTCAATGATATTGCTCAGCAGAAAATGTTGGGGTACCTATCACGTGAGCCACGTTGGGCGATTGCGCATAAATTCCCAGCTCAGGAAGCGTTAACCAAGGTCATCGATATTGATATCCAAGTTGGGCGCACAGGTGCCTTAACACCCGTTGCACGCTTAGAGCCTGTATTTGTCGGTGGTGTCACGGTGACTAACGCGACCTTACACAATGAGTCTGAAGTGTTGCGAAAAGATGTGCGCAACGGCGATACGGTTATTGTTCGGCGTGCAGGGGATGTGATTCCGGAAGTGGTCAGCGTAGTATTGAGCCAGCGGCCTGAGAATACATCTATGTTTGTTCTGCCTGACTTATGTCCGGTATGTGGATCAAAGGTAATCAAAGAAGAGACTATTAGCCGTAGCACCCCGAGGGCACGGGCACGTTGCAGTGGTGGACTTATTTGTGACGCACAGCGTAAAGAGGGTTTTAAGCATTTTGTTTCGCGCCAAGCGATGGATATTGAGGGGCTTGGTGAAAAGTTGATAGAGCAACTGATTAATCAAAATGAGGTGCGTACTGTTGCAGACCTTTATCGACTTAAGCGAGATAGATTGAGTCGTCTTGAGCGTATGGCCGACAAGTCGGCTGACAATGTACTCGCGGCAATAGAAAAAAGTAAATCGACAACGTTACCTCGTTTCCTTTTTGCCTTAGGTATTCGAGAAGTTGGAGTGGCTACTGCGCGAGGTTTAGCAAACCATTTTGGTACGCTAGACGCCGTTATGAGCGCTAACATGGAGACATTAATCGAAGTATCCGATGTAGGGCCAATTGTGGCTAAGCATACTTATGAGTTTTTTCGTGATGAGCGAAATCGAGCAGTGGTCGACCAGCTTATCGAGTCTGGCTTAAATTGGTCTGATATTGCAGTCGATGTGACTGACGATGCATTACCATTATCTGGTGATACTTATGTGCTGACAGGCACCTTATTGACGATGACCCGTGATGCAGCAAAAGAGCAGTTACAAGCGTTGGGCGCTAAAGTAAGTGGCAGCGTTTCTGCCAAAACAACAGTTGTTGTTGCCGGAGAAAAGGCCGGTTCTAAGCTCACAAAGGCTGAGGAATTAGGTATCAAAGTATTGGATGAAGCCGGTCTAAACGCTTTGTTTGCGACATACTCTTTATGAAGTCACTAATTTTGACGGACTCCTCAAGGTTGACGGTTTTCTGCCGTTAACTACTATGAGTCGGAATACAATCTGACACGTATTATAAAAGGCGCGGGCCGTGCGCATGAAGCGCGTGGTTATTCGGGGGGCATACCGAAGGAAAAAACGCCATGAGAATAGAAAGTGCGTTCAATAGCGGACTGCAGGGTATACAGCGAGGGCTGGGGCAAACCCAGAAAATCGCTAATGATATTGCTGACCTAGCGATAAGTAAAGACAGCATTGTTGGCGATGTTACCCGTGCGGTAGTTGACCTTAGGCAGGCTGAACAACAAGTTCAAGCCTCTGCTCAAGTTGTTAATGCTGAGGATGAATTGCGTGGTTCGTTGATTGATATTAAGGTGTGAGACCTCAGCATAACTCCGTGAAGCGAGGCATTTTTTTTGGTGAAATGGTGCATACAAAAATCCTTCACAAGACAGCCCAAACTTTTCGTTTCAACTCCTGATCGAGTCCATCCGATCCCACATAGCCTCGATGATACTGAGGCGCTGCTGGAATAGACGGAGATTGAATCATGATTATCCGCAATCTACGCTTCCAAACAGGACGCCTGAGCTATCCATGCCTTACTTTGTTTCGTACTTTATTACTCGGCACCTGGTATCGCTTGTCAGATATGCAGTTGGTTCAGTGCGTGTATCGAGACCGGCTATTTCTTCCGAGTTTTGCCGTCTTGAGCTTGGCGGAGAGGTTCCCGAGGCGTCGACTTTAGGACGGGTTCGAACTCAGTTGGTTGCCCACGGCCTGTGAGGTCGGTTGCTAGGTGAGACCAATTGCCAACTCGAAGCTAAAAATATTATTATGGCCGAGGGGCGCACCCCAAGGGCACTTCCTCGCTAACGCTCAGGGCGTATCGACACCATTGATGCCACGGCAATAGAGGCGGTACAATTTGGCTCTGATAATAACGTTAAAGAGAGGAAACCAACGCAAGATGCAGAGTCTGGTTGGCATGTTGGAGAATGATAGTCGTGGCCGCGTAAAATCCACCTATGGATTTTCAGTTCATACCGGAGTTGATGAGCATGGGTTCATTCATTGTCAAAGCATCCCCTCGGATAACCTGCACGATAGTCAGGAACGCGATACGTTACTGTTAGGAGGTGAGTCAGCACTTTATGCCGATGCAGCCTATAGCCCTAAAGAGACGCGAGATAAGTTAAAGCGTAAGAACCATCATCAAGCTGTAAAAGTTAGCATAGCAATGCTCTGCTATCTCTTTCATTTACATCAATTCGTATAGGCATGGGTTGAAGAACAATGATGTGAGTCAAAACCAATAGTTGTACTGAGGTCTCCCTGGATCTATGCATTGGCACTGGACTAACTGAGTTATCTTTTAAGTGCTTCTGGCAAGGTAGCAATTTTAACAAAGAGTGTAATAGTAGTTATGGATATATTTAAGGTTTTTTATGTCGAAGCAGCGCATCACTTACCTAATGTTCCGGAGGGGCATAAATGTCGTCGCTTGCATGGTCATTCGTTCCGCATAGAAATTCACGTATCGGGTGATGTGCAAGACAAGGCGGGTTGGGTAATGGATTTTGCCGATGTTTCTAAAGCATTTAAGCCAGTGTATGAACAATTAGATCATTACTATCTAAATGAAATTGGTGGTCTTGAAAATCCAACAAGTGAAAATTTATCAAAATGGATATGGAATCGTCTTAAGCCAGAACTGGAAGGTCTGGTAAAGGTAGTGATACAAGAGACATGTACGGCTGGATGTATTTATACAGGAAGTTGATGAAGAAAACTGTAGTGGTCTAATAGCATCGGACACTTTAATAAGAGATAATTATTATCAACTATTAAGGTGCCATAATGAGTCAGAAACGAACATACAAACAATAGACCAAAGAATTCCAAGAGGAAGCGGTAGCCCTGGTGCGAGGGCAAGGTTATAGCGTCCCGGAAGCGGTGAAATCACTGGGGATAGCCAGCAATGCTTGCGATGTTGTGGCGTAGTGGCGCGGACGCAGGGCGGTCGGGGCCTATGGGCTGTCGCGTAAGCGAGTCGATTTTGTACACGGATGTACACAATCTATCACGAGGTAGCGACACAATCATGAAGCAACGGGGAAAATAACTTGAACTCACCCTGCAAATTATGAATCAAGATAAAACCAACCTTATCTCAATCAATCTTCCATCTGAAACAGCCACGCTGAAAAAGGTGGTAATGTGTTTTGCTGGCCCCATTTCTGTCAGTTCGCTTTTACGGTATGGAGGAATTGACACAGCCCTTCTTTATCAGCTTTGGTATAACAAATTCAGTCCATTTTTTAATTTTGAAAAAGCACGTCAACAGCAACAAGCATTCATGGAAATCATGAAGCATAATGGGGTTGAAGTATTACTAGCGGATCAAGTACCTGGTTGTGCAACACAACATTATACAAGGGATATAGGGTTCGCAATCGACGATACTTTTTTCTGCGCGAATCCAAGGCGCTATTACAGAAAACGAGAACTGGAAGGACTTAAAAATCTACTCCCTCGATTTTCCAAAGCTGTTCACCTTGAAAGCGGAGTCATTGAGGGCGGCGACGTAATCGTAGATGAACAGTATATTATTGTCGGCCTGGGTGAGGAGACCGACAAGGAGGGTGTTGATTGCTTAAGAAAAAAATTAAAGGCATCAGGAATAGACCGCGAAGTAGTGACCATAGAGTTTACGCATAGGGGCATCATTCACCTGGACACGAAATTTAATATTCCCACCAAAGGTATCGGGCTTATTCACCCAGGGAGCTTCAAGCCTGCCAGTCTGAAATGGCTCGAAAATCAGTTCGACTTGATTGAGGCCACAGACGAGGAAACGGCAAATATTGAAATCAACACATTTGCCCTATCACCTCGAAAAGTGGTTATGCGCGAACGGAGTGAACGTTTGGCTTCATTGCTGGAATCCAAAGGTGTCGAGACCATTCTGCTTGATTATTCGGAGGTGACAAAATTACCCGGTTCTTTCAGGTGCACTACTTTGCCAATTGAAAGAATCGCATAGAAGTAGCGTTATAGTAAATTCCTGATACTGCATTCGAGCGAGACGCGCCAAAAACGGCGTGGCGCTCAATTTATAGCACGATATTTATATTACCCCTGATTTTGCGCCGCCTTATTCAAGCTTACTGACGAAGTTAAGTCTTCTAAAAGCGCATCAGTACTTACCACTTTAGCGTAAGCAAAACGCAGTGCTGCCATAAATGAGGCGTGTACCTGGCTGGCCGGGACTTTTACACCATTAAATTCCAGATCTAACGTGGCACAAGCGTCATGAGCGATGACGCAGTGATAACCCAAATCATTAGCAGCCCGCGCTACAGCGTCAATGCACATATGACTCATAGCACCTATAATCATCACAGTTTCTATATTTTCATTCTCCAATATTTCTTTTAAATTGGTCTCATGAAAGCTGTTGATATGCTGTTTCAACACAACATATTCACCCACCACAGGTGTGACCGAAAAATGGTGCTGTGCCCCCTCAGAATCAGGCAGGAAAAAAGGTGCATCATTGCTTGGAAATTCGTGACGAACGTGAATAATAGGCAGGCTTTTTTCTCTAAAAGCGGCTAACAATTTTGCGCCTTGCTTAACAGACGCTTCAGCCCCTGCCAACGGCCATTTACCGCCTGGAAAATAGTCATTTTGAAAGTCGATTAAAAGCAATGCAGTCCTGGACATAATGATTCTCATATGCTGATTAAATAAGAAACTATTATTCCTGTCATAAGAGCGTTACGCTAATGTCAAAATTGGCATAAAACGAGTCAAAAATGACAAATCATCCCTCCCTCATCAAAATAGGCATCATTAATTACCCTGGTGCCATGCAATCTGCGGTACAGGGCCTAAAAGAGATGTTTCTTCTTGCCAACGAGATTTGCCAACAACGCGAGATTGAACAGCTGTTTTCTATCGAACTGTATGATATCGCCACGATTCAACAGTCTATGGCTGATATTAAATCAAACAAAAAACCTTCTTTACTACAGGTCATTCTCATTCCGCCGAATATAGTCGGTGAGTATTATTTGTCTCCAGAGCAGCAGCTAAAAAACTGGATTTTGCTACATCATGCGCGAGGGACGGTTGTTTGCTCAGCCTGCGCAGGGGCCTTCATTTTGGCTAGTACGTGCTTATTGAAAAATAGACAGGCCACCACACATTGGAAGCTGGCGTCGCAATTTTCTCTTGAGTATCCTCAGGTTAGGTTAGATATTAATAAAATCTTGATCAATGACGGTGACATTATTACCGCCGCAGGCCTTATGTCATGGATAGATTTGGGTTTAGAACTGGTCGCCCAATTCACTCATCCCAGCGTCATGCGCCAACTAGGAAAATATTTAATTGTCGACACTGGGCTGCGAGAACAGCGCTATTACCAAAGCTTTTATCCAAAACTGGATCATGGTGATAGCGTAATTCTTAAAGCTCAACATTATTTACAAGCGCATTTTCATGGGCCCATCACAGTCACCACTTTATCAACGTTAAGCTGTCTCACAAACCGGACATTCTTAAGACGATTTATGAAAGCGACAGGGCTTAAGCCAACGCAATATCTACAAAGATTACGCATTCAGAAGGCATGTGATCTCATCGAAACCACGAACGAAACATTTGAAGCCATATCGCTAAAAATAGGTTACCAAGATACAAGCGCATTTAGAAAAATATTTTTGAACGTCATCGGGCTAACGCCTAGAGATTTTAAAAATAGATTTACTGGTGGGTGACGTCGTAATTAACAGGAGAAAGCATATTCACCAATCTAGGTTGTGACTTGGTGTATTAACTGGCGTGCATGGCGGGCCGTAAACAAACTGGCGGCGTTGTCGAAATAGAACGGCAGATTACCCTCTGTTAATCGTTTAACTTGTTGACCGGTTTCCCCGTATGCCAGGTGATCATGCTTTGTAAACTCAGTAGTTGTGCGGTGCGTTGTTTAATCAATAATAATCGACGTCGGCAGCAGGTCTCGAATAACGTGTCCTTGGGGTGCATTACGCTGATCTTTAGGATAGATGGTTCCTGCAATCAATACCCGTTATACGTTGATTCAACCACAATGCCCATGATGTCTTGAGCAAAGGACTGTCAATGATGGGCGATGGTTTCCACGTCATTATCCAGCTGTTTTTCACTGATAAGACGATCCGTACCGTCTATTAATAAAATCAGGCTGTTATTGTTATGTAGGTCTATTCCACAGTAAAGTTGCATGAGTCATCTCCTGGTTGGGTGGTAAGCCCATCTGAGTTTATCTCTGGATGCCTACAAGTGGGAGGCGACAACTTATGACTTTCAGTGTACTTGAAGCAGCTATATGAACGATGAAAAAGCATTGAATGAGGTAGTGAGACAGGGCGCTGAGATATCCCCTGGAAATCTATGATTTTTTTCGTGATGAGCGAAATCGAGCAGTGGTCGACCAGCTTATTGAGCCAGGTTTAAATTGACCTGCTATTGTAGTCGATGTTACCTGTGCGGGAGTTGACCTTAGGCAGGCTGAACAACCAGTTCAAGCCTCTGCTTAAGTTGTTAAGACTGCGGATGAATTGCGTGGTTCGTTGATTGATATTAAAGTGTAAAAGATATCAGTGACTCCGATAAGTTCGGAGTGCTGTTATTTTTGTTGTTTCTTCATTGTGCTTGAACACATTGGCGCGACAATTGCTTTAGTAGTGCTAGGGGTGGGAGGAAGAGCGGTTTTGACAATATTTTGACGCGCTCACCGTTTCCCACAGTACGCAGTTACTTGAATAACAATAAAAGGTAATACTAATGGAAAGCGAACGCCGTACCGTGACACACAACTCTATTGATGAACTTGTTATAACTCGCACCCAGCTACTTTCTTTATACAATGAAATAGCAACGCACCCACCACAAATCGGTGATGCACAAGTCCCAGAGCTATTACAGCGTTTTTGTGAATCTTTGATTGACTACACCGCAGCTGCACACTTTAAGTTATACCAATATTTTGATGAAAACCGAGAACGCCGAAGAGCTGTTCTTGATGTTGCTGAAAAAGCTTTCCCGCGCATTTCACAATGTACGGATTCGATTCTTGATTTTAATGACAAGTACGATCATCCTGAGACAATCCCTGATGACGATAAGCTTGCTAACCTGAGAACGGACCTTTCTTGCTTAGGTGAAACACTTGCCGATCGTATTGAGTTAGAAGATGAAGTAATTCGAGCATTGGTAGGGTAACGTTACTTATTTTCCTGGCTATATTCGAGGCATAACCATAAGTTATACGATCGCATTGATACTAACAGGGGAGCGGTGGTTAACGCCCGTAAATGTGTAAATAAGTTGTTTGGTTGGTGGCTGGGCGACTAAAATGGTGTTGACGAATGTCAGGTATATACCCTATGCGATAAGATATTAAAAAGAATATTTGTTGTTGAAGACAGCCCTGTTATGACAAAAATTCTGCAACACCTGCTTGCTAAAGAAGAAGGTGTACCCGCTATTTTTACAGCCACTTATGCTGAAACTGTGATGCTTTCCGGTGACTTTTATGGCGCTTTAACCTTCCCGATGCGTCAAATGGTGAGGCATTGGATTATGTGCTTGCACAAGGAATCCCCACTGTCATTTTAACGGCAGAGCAGAGTGAAGAAAGGCGTAAGCAATGGTTTAACAGCGGCATTGTCGATTATGTGGTTCAAGAGAGTGGGTATTCTTATGAATGCGCGCTATCAGTATTGCAACATCTCGATATCAATCGGAAATATAAGATTCTTGTCGTTGATGATTCGAGCACATCTCGTAAATTGATATGCCGTGCTTTATCTCCACATGAATTTAAGAGGATCTGTAGTCATTGACAAGAATTTTGTTTGTTGATACCAGGTATCGATGCGGTTAATTGCAATACATTACTTGAATCAATTAGGGTCAGTATGCACGAGATTTCATTATCTTGGCATAGTGAGTTAGTGAATATTACCTTTAGTGTCGAGGTAACAGACCGCATAGCAATTAGTCTTAGCAGCATGATTAGCAATGCCGAAGTGGAGCTTTATCGGGCAAAATAATCTGGCCGCGATGGTGTTCAAGTTGTGGCATAGTGAATGGGTGATTTTTTGCTAAAGTAAGTGCCTCGTAGTGTTTCAATTAATGGTCGCAATAAAGAAAATGCGATGCTATTGTAGACGTAGATAACTTATTTGATGTTTTTAAAAGTGGTTCAAGCAACCGAAATACACCCAATAGAAAGCAGTGATAGCGGGCTTGATGTCGAAACGTGGTTACGTAGTTTGGCATCCGTATACAGCCCGCATGAAATTAGTATTATTCGTCGAGCGAGCGATCTCGCGCAAAAATCTCATAGTGCTCAAATCCGAGCATCGGGCGAACCTTACTTTCAGCATGTTCTTGCAGCGGCTAATATTTTAGCTAGCCTGAAGATGGATCATGAGGCGATAGCTGCTGCCTTATTACATGATGTGGCAGAAGACACCGAAACCACCCTAGAAGATATTAGAATAGAATTTGGTGACACTATTGCCAGTCTTGTCGATGGCGTGACGAAAATGGATGTTATTGACTCCCTGCCAGGTCATGATCCTGCCATGCTCAAAGAGCATGCACAGGCAGAAAGTTTACGCAAAATGTTGTTGGCCATGGCCGAAGATGTGCGCGTGGTATTGATCAAACTCGCAGATCGTTTACATAATATGCGCACTCTCTCTTGCCTGCGTCCACAAAAGCAAAAACGTATTGCCAGAGAAACCTTAGATATTTTTGCTCCTTTGGCTAACCGCCTGGGTATTTGGCAGTTAAAGTGGGAGCTTGAAGATCTCTCCTTTCGCTATCTTGAACCTGACACGTATAAACGTATAGCAAAGATGTTGGAGATGCGTCGTGTTGAGCGTCAAGAATATCTTGATTCATTTAAACAGTATTTAGAACAGAAATTGCATGATGCTCACATAGTTGCTGATATCGTCGCACGACCAAAGCATATCTACAGTATTTGGAAAAAAATGCAACGTAAAAATCTCGACTACCACGAACTTTACGATGTATTAGGTGTTCGTGTATTAGTAAAAGATATTGCGCAATGTTATGCCGTGCTCGGTGTCGTTCATTCTGAATGGAATTATGTGCGTGGTGAGTTTGATGACTATATTGCAACACCAAAAGAGAATAACTACAAATCATTGCATACGGCAGTAATCGGTCCGCTGGGACAAACAGTAGAAGTGCAGATTCGAACCCACGATATGCATGCCCATGCCGAGCATGGTGTTGCGTCGCATTGGGCCTATAAAGAGGGCGCATCGCATGATGGTGCTTTCGAAGACAAATTACAGTGGATGCGGCAATTACTTGAGTGGAAAGAAGAAGTTTCTGACGCCAGTGATTTTGTCGATCGTTTTAAATCAGAGGTTCATGCTGATCGCGTATACGTTATTACTCCGCAGGGTAAGATCGTCGACTTAGAGCTAGGTGCGACCCCAGTCGATTTTGCTTATCACATTCATACCGAAGTAGGGCATCGCTGTCGTGGTGCCAAAGTCAATCAACTGATGGTTCCATTAACGCGTACTTTGGCGACGGGTGACCACGTTGAAATACTAACGGTCAAGCGTGGTGGGCCTAGCCGTGATTGGTTGAACCCGCATCAAGGTCATGTCAAGACAGCACGCGCGCGCAGTAAAATTCAACACTGGTTACGCTTACAAGACTTTGAACAAAACCTTGTTGCGGGAAAACATTTGGTCGATAGAGAGCTGGATCGCCTTGGTCTGGATCAGGTAAACACGCAAAAATTATCCGAGCAATTTAATTGCACGAAAGTAGATAGTTTTTATGCTGGGGTAGGTCGCAACGAAATTAAGTTAGGTCAAGTTGTAAGGACTGCCGAGCGCCTACTGAACCGTAAAACGATAGAAGCGTCACCTGAAACTCCTAAGCCAAGTGTCGTACCGGAGCCACGTGAAGCAGGCGATATTAATGTTCAAGGTGTTGGTAACTTAATGACACAGCTTGCACGCTGTTGTAAGCCGATACCCGGTGAATCCATCGGTGGTTATATCACCCGCGGTGCAGGTGTTAGTATTCACCGGCGTGATTGCAGTAATTATTTGCGTCTGAGCGCTGAATCCCCTCAGCGCTTAATCGAAGTGTCATGGGGCATAGACCCAGACAAAGATTATAGTGTGGACATAGAAGTAATCGCCTACGATCGTCATGGCTTGCTGCATGATGTAACGTCGGTCTTTTCCAATAATAGAGTCAATCTATTGGCTGCAAATACCCTGTCAGATAAGAAAAGTAACCAAGCAAAAATGCGTTTAACTATTGAGATCAATAATATCGATGACCTCAGTCGTGTGCTCGCAAAAATCTCGCAGTTACCAAACGTTGTTACCGCGCGCCGTCTCAGTACCTAGTGTGTTCAACTGTCGATTGGTTTTACAGTTCGTGAACTTCTGCGTTCCTGGTAATACATAATCTATTGATTGAATTGAATCAATAATTTTTCGTTGAACTTGCCATTCCACCACAGATAGCGAGTGTTGTTCCGCTAAGCGTGACGACGATAAAGTTTTTTGTGATAGAAATGTTATATTTTTTCAGAAATATCCTACATAAAAAATCGGGATTTTCTGATATTGTGGCACTTGAGTATTAAAAGCGTCTCGAAACGCTTGGCTGAAGCTTAATTTATTTACATTAATAAGGGAGAACCTCATATTGTTTTCACGTGTTGTATTAATTTCTACTTTTGTACTGTCGCTTGTTGCTTGCGGCGGTGGGGGTGGAGATCGTTCTATAGGTGCAACACCATCTTCCACACTATCTGGTCAGGTACTTGTGCCAAATGGAATGCTTGCTTCGTTAGAAACACCAAGTATCGGTGAAGAGATTATTGGTTTTGTATTGCCTAGCGCGATGGCGGATCTTATTGGTGTGAGCGCTGCACCAAATGGAACCACTGTGCAGTTGGTACGACTTAATAATACTGGTGGTGTCGATACAGTTTTGGCTATGACAACAATTAACAGTTCAGGGCGCTTTACTTTTAATTTAAGTAATCTGAATGGTGCGACACCTGACATTACGTTAGCGGTGCAACTTGCTGACGGTTTACTAGCAGGTGGTCAACAACTAAGGTCTTTTGTCACCAGTAATGTTGTTGATATCACACTTGAGTCTGAAGTCATATTCCAGAGGGTTCAAACAGAAGTCATGGGAGCGCCAGCGCTGACAGATTTTTCAATAACGGAGGTTGAAAGCCTGGTTTCCGGTTTGCGTAGAGTCACGACTGCTAGTGCAATTAACACTAGTGGTACGATTAATAGTGACGTGGATGTTAATAATACTATATTGACTAACAATACGGATCTGATCAACTTTTTTAATGCTGCCGCCGCAGGAGTCGTGACAGTGGCTCCTGGCAATAATAATTATATGCCCGTAACTCAGAGTGTTGTTTACACCTACCAAGGTACTGATAGCGTTGCTGGTGGTTATACAAATACGACAACTATTGGTGCTGCTGAGATTATACAAGGGGTAACTACGACGCGTTTTATATCTACCAATATTTTTAATAGCGATGTGATTCTCGCTACCGATGATACGTTCACAGAGTTTATAGCAAATACCCTTACCGGTGTGTTTGATTTCACCGATGTGCAAAGCGGTGACAGCAATGAGCCGCTTATGAGAATACCGTTTCCATATATTGGGAATGACGAAGTAATAGTTCTTGATGAAAGTGATGTTTTTGATGGGGAAGCTTTTCGAATTACACTAACAAGTCGCACGATTGTGAACACGATGGCTGTGAATGGCGGTGCATTATCATTTCTAAATGTGATACATACAACACTTACATTAGATGCAATTAGTAGCACAAACGAAAGTGTATTTGATTTCTTTTTTGCTCCTGGTGTTGGAATAATAAGGCGAGATTTCTCGATAACTGATTCAGGTGTGACACGTACTTTTAGTGAAGAGTTAAGTGTTATGCCTGCTGGGCTTTAAATTTCTTATAGATAACGCTGTAGAGAATATCTATTATTCTTTACAGCCTTTATGATTATAAGATTAGTGTAATATTAATCTTATAAGGTTATATCCAGTTGACCAAAAGCCGTTCGCTGCTTTTTCTCGCTACGCTAACAGCAATGATTGCTTTTGCGGCAAATTCTGTGCTGTGCCGCATAGCTTTAGATATTTATGGAACGGACCCCGCCAGTTTTTCGTTGTTGCGTTTGGCCTTTGGTGCTGGGGCTTTACTTCTTATTGTTTCTTTTTTAAATTCTACGGATAAATCATTTTTGTGTGCTGGCGAATGGCGTGCGTCGATTTTTCTTACGGTTTACGTCCTCGGTTTTTCTTTTGCCTATATCACGCTTGATGCGGGTGTCGGAGCATTAGTCTTATTTTCTACTGTACAGTTAACAATGATGGCTGTGGCACTTTATTGCGGTGAGCGCCCGAGTATTATCGAATGGTTGGGTTGGTTGTTGGCCATAGCAGGGTTTGTTGTATTGGCCATACCGGGTGCTACAGCGCCTGCACCACTTGGCACAGTATTGATGGTGGTTGCTGGTATTGCCTGGGCGGGATACACCTTACGTGGTCGGAAGGCAATGCAGCCTTTGTTGGCTACCTCAGCAAACTTTGTATTGGCGACAGGGTTTGCTGTTTTGCCTTGTCTGTTCTTGCTTGATCTCGATCAGCTATCTTGGCAAGGTGTGATATTGGCGCTGGCTTCAGGCGTAATTGCTTCAGGTGCGGGCTATGCGGTGTGGTATGCCGTGTTACCGCATATGACCACGATGCGCGCTGCCTTAGTGCAGCTCAGTGTGCCAGTGCTTGCGGCGGCAGGTGGTGTATTATTTATTAATGAAGATATTTCAACTCGATTTATGGTCTCATGTGTCCTGGTGCTTAGCGGTATAGCGCTGGCCATTGGTTATAAAAATCGAAGTAATGACTTTAAGTAATCTATTTAAGTCGTTAAATAATAAAGAATAATCAATTAATTAATGCAAAAATAAGGTAGGTGTTGAGATGAATATAGGGATTGATACATTTGTTATTGCCATTGTTATATTGGCAGTGGTTCTGTTGTTTCAAGGTGTTAAGTCGGTCGTGCAAGGAATGGAATATACCGTAGAGCGCTTTGGTCGTTATACCAAGACCTTGGCGCCGGGGCTGCATTTTATTATTCCCTTTATCGATAAGATTGGCACCAAAATGAACATGATGGAGACGGTGTTGGACGTGCAATCACAGGAGGTGATAACACGTGATAATGCCATGATTAGTGCTGATGGCGTGGTGTTCTTTCAGGTGCTTGATGCGGCCAAAGCAGCCTACGAGGTCAATGACCTACAGCGCGCCATATTAAACCTGACGATGACGAATATTCGTACGGTGATGGGCTCGATGGATCTCGATGAACTGCTTTCGCAACGTGACAAAATCAATGCGCGGTTATTGGGTGTGGTTGATGACGCAACGACGCCATGGGGCGTCAAAGTCACGCGTATTGAAATAAAAGACATTCAACCACCGAAAGATCTCGTTGAGGCCTTGTCTCGCCAGATGAAGGCAGAGCGATTAAAGCGTGCGGCGATTCTTGAGGCAGAAGGGGTTAAACAATCTGAAATCCTTAAAGCCGATGGTGAAAAACAAGCAACAATTCTTGAAGCCGAAGGGCGTAAAGAAGCGGCGTATCGCGACGCTGAGGCACGTGAGCGTTCAGCTGAAGCCGAAGCAAAAGCGACAACCGTGGTGTCTAATGCAATCAGTGCTGGTGATATTAATGCGATTAATTACTTTGTTGCCAATAACTATATTAAGGCCTTAGAGACAATTGGTAGCGCACCAAACCAGAAGCTGATCTTTATGCCATTGGAGGCATCGAGCGTGATTGGTGCGATAGGTGGTATTACGGAGCTAGCTAAGTCGGTGATGAAAGACCAGGAGGGCAAAAGCAGTGCTTGAACAGCTTGATTTTTGGCATTGGTGGATATTTGCTGCTGTTTTGTTAATTGTCGAAACCTTGGCCCCGGGTGCTTTCTTTTTGTGGATGGGCATTTCTGCTGCCATAGTCGGAATGTTGTTGTATTTGATTCCCGATATGGCATCGACGTTTCAGTGGTTGGTGTTTGCAGTATTGTCAGTAGCGACCATTGTGATCTGGCGTGCTCGATTGAAAAGTAGACCTACGGAGACGGACCATCCTACGCTTAACCGTCGTGGCACTCAGTATGTTGATCGTGTTTTCACCTTGAGTGAGCCGATTGTCAATGGGCGTGGCAAGATCACCGTTGATGATTCAACTTGGAAGATAGCGGGTGATGACTGTGAAGCGGGAAGTAAAGTTAGAGTAAATGGTGTTGATGGTGTTATTTTGCATGTAAATCGAATCGATTAAGGTTCTAGATTAATGGATTTAAACCGATTGTAAAATACTGATGCGTTTAATTTTACTTTTGTCGTGTGCGGATAAACCAGGGCTGGTTGCGCGTATATCCAGTTTTATTTACGCGCATGGCGGTAATATACATAGTCTCGATGAATATGCAGACCCTCGCGAAGCGCAGTTTTTTATTCGTGTTGAGTGGAGTGTTGATGAGCGCTGTACTCTGCTTGAGCTGGAAGATGAATTTACCCCTCTTGCAAACGAGTTTAATGCCGAATGGGAGATAAGAAGCTGCGGATAGCGATCTTTGTCTCTAAAGGAGAAGTAATGGCTGAATATAAACAACTTCGAGAATTCAAGAAAGAAAATCTTATTTTTAATGAGGAAGAAACCCGGATTATTTTAAAATTCATTTTTGCACCAGCGGATCATGGGGTTATTGAATCGCTTAATGTGAATGATGCAGTAAAAGAGTTTGCACAAGGTCTTTTAGTTGAAGCAATAGACGCTTCTTATGCGGTAGGAGTTGTCGAGGCGATATTTCGAAGCACGACTAACCCGACAAAAGGTGCAATAAAAATACTTAAAAGTTTTGGAAAGAAAGCTGCAACACACTGGTTTAAACATGCAACAGTGCACGACCTTATAGATGTGAAAGTTTATGAATTTGTTCATCTTGAAATAGCAAGGCGTTTTAGAAGCACTTTAAGAATCCTTGCAAGCACAGCCTCACTAGAAAAGCAGCAAGGTGCTTTTCTAGCTTACGATAAACCATCTAATCGTCTATCAAAAGCATGGGGGTAATTATATGAAATTGAAAATAACAGTAGGAATTTTCCTATTATCGTTAATAGGAACATTTGGATTGATGTCGTATAATATTTCACAAATGGATTCCGAAACAATAATACTGTGCGCTGAAAATGAGGGAGGAATACTTATACCAAGTCAAGCATGTGAATATTATATGTATAATCTGCGAAATGTTAAAAAAGATGTTAAAGAACTATCTAATGGTGCTGGGTTAAGCTTTATCTTGAACGGAAATAATAAAGAAAAAAAATACGAAATTGCAGCATTTTTCATTTCAAACGGCCTTGATGTTAATGGGATAAATTATTATGGTCATTATAACCTTACACCAATTTATGGTGCGGTGTTGCTTAATGACGTTGAAATGGCGAAGTTTTTATTAAAGCATGGCACAGATTTAAATATTAAACCGCCTTCTATAAATATGACGCCACTGGAATTCGCTCGATCTCTTCAAAAAAAAGAGCATTCAGTTGATAGAAGTGAAATGCTAGAATTTTTGTCTAATCGAAAAAAACACACATAACAATGGCATGTACTCGGACAGCGGAACCTCTGATTGATTTGGGACTGAGTGGATGATGAGATAACATCTTTCATATCGAGGCGCAAACCGCACCCCAAGGGTTCTTTTCAATTTATTGTGGCCGATATAAAGATGAATCCCTGGGTTTATCGAGGTAACATGAAGCGGGAAGTAAAGTTAGAGTAAGCGGTGTTGATGGTGTTATTTTGCATGTAAATCGAATCGATTAGGGTTCTAGATTAATGGACTTAAACTGATTGTAAAATACTGATGCGTTTAATTTTACTTTTGTCGTGTGCGGATAAACCAGGGCTGGTTGCGCGTATATCCAGTTTTATTTATGCGCATGGCGGCAATATACATAGTCTCGATGAATATGCAGACCCTCGCGAAGCGCAGTTTTTTATTCGTGTTGAGTGGAGTGTTGATGAGCGCTATACTCTGCTTGAGCTGGAAGAGGAATTTACCCCTCTTGCAAACGAGTTTAATGCCGAATGGGAAATAAAAAACAAAGATAAGAAGCTGCGGGTAGCGATCTTTGTCTCTAAATACGACCATTGTCTGCGTGAAATCTTATGGCGCTATGAGGCAGGCGAGCTGCCTATTGATATTCCTTTAGTTATTTCAAATCATGATGGGTTATCAGCGATTGCTAAACAGCATGACATCCCTTTTCATATGTTTGCATTGACCAATGAAAATAAATTGGAACAAGAGAAAAAAGAATGCCAATTACTCGATAGTCACGATATTGATGTTGTTGTGCTAGCACGGTATATGCAGGTGTTGTCGCCGCGGTTTGTGGCACGATATAAAAACCAAATTATCAATATCCATCATTCATTTTTGCCGGCATTTATTGGTGGGGATCCCTATAAGCAAGCCTATGAACGCGGTGTGAAAATAATTGGTGCGACCAGTCACTATGTGACCTCAGACTTAGACGAAGGCCCTATTATTGAGCAAGGCACGACGCGAATCAGCCATCGTGAATCAAGAGAAGATATGGTTCGTAAAGGTCGTGATGTCGAGCGCCAGGTGTTAGTGCGCGCACTCGACGCGCATTGCAATCATCGTGTATTAGTCAGCGGTGGAAAAACGATTGTTTTTTCTTAAGAGAAAGTGATATGGATAATTTGTATTAGCGAGTGATTTTTAATCCGGTGGCACTCATAAATGTTTGATTTATATGCCCTATTAAATAACTGGAATACCTTGGTAGTCATTTTGATACTGCTAATTATCGCAAATGGCGCACCTATTGTTGCACGAAAACTATTGCCTGATATTGGCGCATGTCCGCTTGATATGGGCTCCCGTTTTATTGATGGCAAACCCCTCTTTGGCTCGTCTAAGACAGTGCGCGGAATTATTGCTTCCTTGTTTTTTACAGCGGCCTTAGCGCCCGTGTTTGGGTTGCCGGTCTCCACAGGTATTACTCTTGCGCTAGGCGCTATGTTGGGCGATTTACTCTCCAGCTTTATTAAACGTCGGCTTAATATTGAGTCTAGCGAAATGGCGATGGGCTTGGATCAGGTACCGGAGTCATTAATTCCCTTGCTGTTCATTCAATCTCAATTTAGTTTAGGTATCGATGCTATCATTCTGATAGTAATCCTATTTTTTTTATTGGGAATAATATTGTCGCGTGTGTTTTTTAAGCTTGGACTTTGACGCAGATCGTACTAGTAATTTATGGTGGCTGAGTTAAAGATGAATCCCTGGATTTATCGAGGTAGCATAAAGAGGAAAGTAAAGGCACAGCGCTATGATGTTGATAGAGCATCGAATAAACGGCATGGAAGGGAGCAGTAGCAACTAAGGAGCACATTGATTGGGCGACATAGGCGAGTGAATATTGCGCTGAGACAAGGCGGGTATTATGAAAAAACTGTAGGTGACTACGCATACGGTGAGGGGTTTTTTATAGTGACCAACGTCGGCGTACCCCAAGAGTACTTCCTCGCGATGGGCTATCGCCAATCACTCAGGGCGCACCCCAAGAGTACTTCCTCGTGATGGACTATCGCCAATCACTCAGGGCGCACCCCAAGAGTACTTCCTCGTGATGGACTATCGCCAATCACTCAGGGCGCACCCCAAGAGTAC
>NVRQ02000180.1 GCA_002400905.2 Gammaproteobacteria bacterium
CCTGGAGACAACATTAAAGTGAATGTTGCCTTGATAGCGCCGATTGCGATGGAAGACGGTTTACGTTTTGCTATTCGTGAAGGTGGCCGTACAGTGGGTGCCGGTGTCGTGACTAAGGTGGTCGAGTAGAATATGGAAGGTCAACGTATACGTATCCGTCTTAAGGCATTTGATCATCGTTTGATTGATCAGTCTGCTCGTGAAATTGCAGATACTGCTAAGCGTACTGGCGCTCAGGTTAAAGGTCCGATTCCTTTGCCAACCAAAAAAGAGCGTTTTACTATTTTGATTTCGCCGCATGTTAATAAAGATGCGCGTGATCAATACGAAATTCGCACGCACAAACGCCTGATGGATATTGTTGATCCGACAGATAAGACGGTTGATGCGTTGATGAAGTTGGATCTTGCTGCTGGTGTTGATGTTCAGATCAAGCTGAATTGATCTTTATTTGGATATTAACGTTAGTTAGTTTTGAGGTTTTGATATGACAATTGGTGTGGTTGGGCGCAAAGTAGGTATGACACGTATCTTTACCGATACGGGTGAGTCTATTCCTGTGAGCGTAATTGAGGTGACACCTAATCTCGTTACTCAGGTTAAAAGTATTGATAGCGACGGTTACAGGGCGCTGCAGGTGACGACTGGCTCTCGCCGTGCGTCACGTGTTACTAAGCCAATGGCTGGTCACTTTGCTAAGGCAAATGTTGAAGCCGGTCGCGGTACTTGGGAATTTCGTTTAGACGATGGTGAAGGTAATGATATTGCTGTTGGTCAAGCCTTTGGTCCCGAGGTGTTCGCGGACGGGGATACTGTCGATGTCGCAGGTACGACGATTGGTAAAGGTTTTGCTGGTGTTGTAAAACGTCATCACTTTGCTATGCAGGATGCAACTCACGGTAACTCATTGTCCCATCGCGCTCCTGGTTCTATCGGTCAAAACCAAACGCCAGGTCGAGTGTTCAAGGGTAAAAAGATGGCTGGCCATATGGGTAGCGTTCGTCGTACCGTGCAAAATCTTCAAGTTGTTCGGGTTGACGCTGAGCGCAATTTATTATTGATCAAGGGTGCCATACCTGGCGCCGCTGGCAGTGACGTATTTATCACTCCGGCTGAAAAAGCACGTAATAAGGGTTAAGTATCACAATGGATATTAGTTTACGCTCAGCGAGCGGTGGTAGTGCCGGAACGATATCCGTTTCCGATTCTACGTTTGGCCGTGCTTACAACGAAGCTTTGGTGCATCAAGTCGTGACGGCTTATCAGGCTGGTGCTCGGGCGGGTACACATCAACAAAAAACTCGTAGTGATGTACGCGGTGGTGGGATCAAGCCTTGGCGCCAAAAAGGTACTGGGCGTGCGCGTGCTGGTACCAGTCGCAGTCCTATTTGGCGCTCTGGTGGAGTTACTTTTGCTGCGCGCCCGCGTGATTATTCGAAGAAAGTTAACCGCAAGATGTATCGCGGTGCTATTAGCTCGATGTTGTCAGAGTTGATTCGTCAGGATCGCCTGGTTGTTGTTGAAGACTTTTCAGTGTCAGCGGCAAAAACCAAAGAATTGCTAATGAAATTAAATGGTTTGGGCGTTGATAACGCTATGATCGTGGTTGAAGCAGGCGATATGAATTTGAATCTTCGGTTGTCTGCCCGCAATTTATATAAAGTAGATGTTTGCGATATTGAGGAAGTTGACCCAGTTAGCCTTATTCGCTTTGCTCACGTTGTGATCACAGCATCGGCGCTTAAGAAATTAGAGGAGCGTTTGCAATGAGCGAAGCACGTTTGATGCAGGTATTGTTACGTCCTCATGTGTCTGAGAAAGCCACACGCTTGACTGAGAAACATAATCAGATCGTTTTTCGTGTTGTATCTGATGCGACGAAATCTGAAGTAGCCAAGGCAGTGGAGCTAATGTTCGATGTTAAAGTAAAGGGCGTTCAGGTATCTAATGTTAAAGGTAAGACCAGAAATTTCCGTAAGATTGCTGGTCGCCGTTCAGATTGGAAAAAAGCTTACGTCTCATTGGCTGAAGGTCACGATATTGACTTTCTTGGCGCCCAGTAAGTAAACAGCCCAGCAAATAAGATAGGCTAACGGATATAATCATGGCAATAGTAAAAACTAAACCGACCTCACCAGGCCGACGCTTCGTCGTTAAGGTCGTTGGTGCAGACCTTCACAAGGGTGCGCCATATGCGCCGCTGCTAGAGAAGCAAACTAGAAATGGTGGTCGTAATAACAACGGTCGCATTACTGTTCGTCATATTGGTGGTGGACATAAGCAGCATTACCGGATTATCGATTTTAAGCGTAATAAAGATGATATCGCAGCGAAGGTAGAACGTCTCGAATACGATCCTAACCGCAGCGCGCATATTGCCCTGCTTTTATATAAAGACGGTGAGCGTCGTTATATCCTGGCACCTAAGGGTATTAAGGCTGACGATGAATTGATATCTGGTGTTGGCGTGCCGATTAAGGTTGGTAACTGCATGCCTATCCGTAATATTATCGTTGGTAGCCAGATTCATAATATCGAGATTAAGCCAGGCAAGGGTGGTCAGATTGCTCGTAGTGCTGGCACATCAGCTCAGCTAGTTGCGCGCGAAGGCGAGTACGGTATTCTTCGCTTGCGTTCTGGCGAGATGCGTAAGATTCACGTCGAGTGTCGTGCGACGATTGGCGAGGTATGTAACTCAGAGCACGCTCTGCGTTCTTTGGGTAAGGCAGGCGCTTCTCGTTGGCGTGGTGTTCGACCGACAGTTCGTGGCGTTGTTATGAACCCGGTTGACCATCCTCATGGTGGTGGTGAAGGCCGTACTTCAGGTGGACGCCATCCTGTAACCCCTTGGGGTGTGCCGACCAAAGGTTATAAGACTCGTAAGAACAAGCGTACTGATGATCTCATCGTACGTCGTCGTAACCGTAAGTAATAGTAATTAAGCATTGTAAAGAGGATATAACGTGCCACGTTCAATTAAGAAAGGGCCTTTCATTGACCTTCATCTCAGGAAGAAAGTCGATGAAGCCGTTGCCAGCAATAATCGCCGCCCGATTAAAACCTGGTCTCGTCGTTCTATGGTAACGCCTACCATGGTGGGTTTGACTATTGCGATCCATAACGGACGTCAACACGTTCCTGTGTTGGTCTCTGAAAATATGGTTGGGCATAAGTTGGGCGAATTCTCTGCAACTCGTACTTATCGTGGTCACACTGCTGATAAGAAAGCGAAGTAAGGGAGCTTGATATGAATACATTTGCTCGTATGCGCCACAGCCGTATTTCAGCTCAAAAGGCTAGATTGGTTGCAGATCAGATCCGCGGGTTACCAGTCGACCGCGCGTTACTCGTCCTCACTTTAAGCCAGAAGAAAGGTGCTGGTATTATTAAAAAGGTACTCGAATCTGCTATCGCTAATGCAGAGCACAACAGTGGTGCTGACATCGACGAACTTAAAGTCTCTAAGATTTGTGTTGATGAAGCAGCCACATTTAAACGGTTTCGTGCTCGTGCAAAGGGTCGCGGAAATCAGATATTAAAACGTAATAGTCACATTACTGTGACTGTCGCCGACCAAAGTTAAAGAGAGCGAATCATGGGTCAAAAGGTTCATCCAATTGGAATTCGACTTGGTATCGTCAAAGATTGGACGTCTAAGTGGTATGCAGGTTCTGGTGACTATGCAGACTATTTGTATGCCGATCTTAAGGTACGCGAATTCCTAAAGAAAAAACTGTCACAAGCATCAGTAAGTCGCATTCAAATAGAGCGTCCAGCCAAAAATGCTCGCATCACGATACACACGGCTAGACCCGGTATCGTGATCGGTAAAAAAGGTGAAGATGTCGAAGTGCTGCGCAGAGAAGTCAGCGCTATGATGGGTGTTCCGGTACATATTAATATTGAAGAAATTCGCAAGCCAGAGTTAGATGCACAGTTAGTTGCTGAAAGTGTTGCTCAACAGCTTGAGCGTCGTATTATGTTCCGCCGTGCTATGAAACGGGCGGTGCAAAATACTATGCGTATTGGTGCTCAGGGCATCAAAATTAGACTTGGTGGTCGCTTGAATGGAGCAGAAATCGCTCGTAGCGAGTGGTATCACGAAGGCCGTGTACCGTTACACACACTGCGTGCAGATATTGATTATGGTTTTGCAGAAGCGCTAACGACTTACGGTATTATTGGCATCAAGGTTTGGATCTTTAAGGGTGAAGTGTTTGCTGGTGAGTCGAAAGAAGAAGACACTAAACCGGTCGCTGCTAAATAGCGCACAGCCCGAATATTTTTGGAAATTGACTGATGTTACAGCCTAAACGTACAAAATTTAGAAAACAATTTAAGGGTAGAAACCGTGGCCTGGCTACGACCGGTAACGCGGTAAGCTTTGGTGAGTTTGGCCTAAAAGCAACCGGCCGTGGACGCATTACTGCGCGCCAAATTGAGGCGGCACGTCGTGCTATGACTCGCCATATTAAGCGTGGAGGTAAAATTTGGATTCGTATTTTTCCAGACAAACCGATCACCAAAAAACCTTTAGAAGTGCGTATGGGTAAAGGTAAAGGTAATGTTGAATACTGGGTAGCTCAGATTCAGCCGGGTCGTATGTTGTATGAGATAGAAGGTGTGTCCGAAGAGGTTGCACGTGAAGCCTTCAAGTTGGCGGCGGCTAAGTTGCCTGTTCTAACCATGTTCGTCTCACGGACGGTAATGTAATGACTGCGACAGAATTGAAAGAAAAAGATTTGGCAGGTCTTAATACTGAGTTGTTAAGCCTACTTAAAGAGCAGTTTAATTTGCGTATGAGTAAAGGTACTGGTCAGTTGGGCCAAACTCACTTGATAAAACAAGTGCGCCGTAATATTGCACGTGTTCGCACTGTTATTTCTGAGAAATCGAGACAGTCTAATGACTAAAGAAGACAATAAAATTGTACGGACGTTGGTAGGTAAGGTGACCAGCGACAAAATGGAAAAGACGATTACTGTGCAGATCGAGCGCAAAGTTCGTCATCCTTTATATAAGAAGTTTATTAAGCGTTCGACTAAAGTGCATGTCCATGATGAAAACAATGAAGGGCAAATTGGTGACACCGTTTCTATTGTTCAGTGCCGGCCAATGTCTAAATCAAAGTCGTGGCGTTTAAGCAAAGTCGAATCTAGTGCTAAATAGAGCACTCAACAGTTACAGAGCGTAAAGGTAGTTTGGCATGATTCAAATGCAATCGACATTGGACGTAGCGGACAACAGTGGTGCCCGTCGCCTAATGTGTATTAAAGTATTGGGTGGTTCACATCGTCGCTATGCCGGTATCGGTGATATTATTAAAGTCAGCGTGAAAGAAGCTATTCCACGCGGTAAAGTTAAAAAGGGTGATGTGTATAACGCCTTGATTGTGCGTACGCGTAAAGGTGTTCGCCGCCCGGACGGATCTGTTATCCGTTTTGATGGTAATGCAGCCATTTTGTTGAACGCACAGAACCAACCTATCGGTACTCGTGTTTTTGGCCCGGTTACTCGTGAATTGCGCAGTGAAAAGTTCATGAAGATCATTTCACTCGCACCAGAAGTGTTGTAGTCACTAAGAGTCTATAGTCATGCGTAAGATAAAAAAAGGTGATGACGTTATCGTTCTCACAGGTAAAGATAAAGGTAAGCAGGGCACGGTTAATCGTGTGATTCCTGACGAGGATCGTGTTGTTATCGGTGGTATCAACATGGTCAAGCGTCATACAAAAAGCAACCCTAATGCAGGCGTTGCTGGTGGTATTATTGATAAAGAAATGCCCATGCATGTTTCGAATATCGCTATTTTTAATCCGATCACCAAAAAAGGTGACCGTGTTGGTATTAAAACACTTGAAGACGGTAAAAAAGTTCGTTATTTCAAGTCTAATGACGAAGTCGTGGACGTATAAGTCATGGTTAGATTGCAAGAATTTTATAACGACACCGTAGTTAAAAAACTACAAGATCAGTTTAACTACGCGAGTGCGATGCAGATTCCAAAGATCACTAAGATTACGCTTAATATGGGCGTTGGTGAAGCAATTGGAGATCGCAAAGTTATCGAGCACGCGGTTAGTGATATGATAAAAATTGCTGCTCAGAAACCTATTGTTACTCAAGCACGCAAGTCTATTGCTGGTTTTAAATTGCGCGAAGACTGGCCGGTAGGTTGTAAGGTGACCTTGCGTCGTGAGCGTATGTATGAATTTTTTGATCGTTTGGTGAGTGTTGCTATACCTCGTATTCGTGATTTTCGCGGGTTAAGCGCTAAGTCATTTGATGGTCGTGGGAACTACAGCATGGGCGTTAAGGAACAGATTATGTTCCCAGAAATTGATTACGATAAAATCGACACGATTCGTGGTTTAGATATTACGATTACGACATCGGCACGAACGGATGATGAAGGCCGTGCGCTGTTAGCAGCATTTAATTTCCCAATTAAGAGTTAGTTTTATGGCCAAGAAGTCAATGATACATCGCGATGTGAAGCGCCAAGCAATGGTAGCTCGGTTTGCGACGAGACGTGCTGAACTTAAAGCAACGTTAAAAGATCAGTCTTTGTCTGACGAAGTTCGTGAGGCAGCACAAAAGAAATTCCAGTCGCTACCACGTGACTCGAGTCCATGCCGTATTCGTAATCGTTGCCGATTTAGCGGTCGACCACATGGTTTTTACCGTAAGTTTGGTCTTGGGCGCAATAAGTTAAGAGAAGTAGCTATGCGCGGTGATGTGCCTGGTTTGGTTAAGGCCAGCTGGTAATAGCGCTGGTTTGCCCGCGCTGATTGAGTTATAGGATAGAGTATAAGATATGAGTTTTTCAGATCCCATTGCAGATTTATTAACACGCATTCGTAACGCTCAGATGGTGTCAAAGCTAACGGTTAGCATGCCATCCTCGAAAGAGAAAAAGGCCATTGCGGATGTGTTATTAGACGAAGGCTATATCTCTTCGGCTGAAATTGATACGACAGGCGATTTTCTGGCGTTAAATATTGGTTTGAAATATTATGAAGGTAAGCCAGTTATAGACGAAATCAAACGTATTAGTCGTCCTGGTTTGCGTATATATAGAGGTAAAGGTGACCTACCAGTGGTTAAAGCTGGCTTAGGTATTGCGATTGTGTCCACTTCCAAAGGCGTGATGACAGCGAGAGCTGCAGCGGCTAATGGTGAAGGTGGTGAAGTGCTCTGTACTGTTTCTTATGGTAGTTCAAAATGTCACGTATTGCCAAGAACCCTGTTGAGATCCCTTCTGATGTGAAGGTTGATATTAAAGATGGGCGTATTAAAGTGAAAGGCCCTAAAGGGGAGCTGGAGCGTACGCTTCACCCGTCTGTGATAATGAGTCAAGACGGTAATAACTTATCATTTGCAATGAAGGATGGTATCGCAAAGATGGCGATGGCCGGGACTATGCGCTCCCTAGTTCATAACATGATGGTTGGAACGACTAAAGGTTTTGAGAAAAAATTAACACTGGTTGGTGTTGGTTATCGTGCGCAAATGAAAGGCAAGGTTCTTGATTTGACTTTAGGTTTTTCGCATCCTGTAGAGCATAAGATACCAGAAGGTATTAAGATCGAAACGCCGACTCAGACCGAAGTTATCGTTAGTGGTCCTGACAAGCAGCGTGTTGGCCAAGTGGCTGCAGAAATTCGCGCTTATCGTCCGCCAGAGCCTTATAAAGGTAAAGGTGTACGTTACTCTGATGAACAGATTTCGCTAAAAGAAGCGAAGAAGAAATAAAGGTCTATAGAAAGCTATGGCTAGTAAAATTGAATCTAGAGCTCGTCGTGCGTTACGTACGCGTTCTCGTATTAAAACTCTGAGCAAATATCGTTTGTGCGTACATCGTACGCCACGCCATATTTATGCACAGGTTATCGCCCCTAACGGTCATGAGGTTGTTGCCAGTGCAGCAACTGTGCAGGAAGGGATACGTAAAGACGTGAAATACACCGGTAATATTGATGCCGCCAAAGCAGTGGGTACTGCCGTGGCTAAGTTAGCAATAGACAAAGGTGTTAAGCAGGTGGCATTTGATCGTTCAGGGTTTCGTTTCCATGGACGTATTAAAGCCTTGGCTGATGCGGCGCGTGAAGCTGGTCTCGAATTTTAAAGATTCCCTAATAGGTATTTGGCATGGCAAGTTATGATGGACAGCCCTCAGGCGATGGGTTAAATGAAAAGCTAGTTGGTATTCGACGCGTTTCTAAAGTAGTTAAAGGCGGGCGTCAGTTTGGTTTTTCTGCCTTGACAGTCGTTGGCGACGGTAATGGTCGCGTTGGTTTTGATAGTGGTAAAGCGCGTGAAGTGCCTGCTGCAATTCAAAAAGCAATGGATCAAGCGCGCCGTAATATGGTGACTGTGAAATTGAACGAAGCCACATTGCAGCATGCGACTATGGGTCACCATGGTGCGGCGAAGGTTTACATGCAGCCTGCATCACCGGGTACCGGCATTATTGCTGGTGGTGCGATGCGCGCGGTATTTGAAGTACTAGGAGTTCAGGATGTGTTGGCGAAATGTATTGGTTCGCCTAACCCAGTTAATGTTGTTCGCGCTACGATTCAAGGCTTGGACCAGATGACTAATCCTGAATATGTTGCTGCTAAGCGCGGCAAAAAAGTTAGCGACATTATCGGGTAGTAGGCCCTGATATAGGAAGCGTTATGGCTGGCAAGACAATTAAAGTTACTTTGGTTCGCAGTATGTGTAAACGCCTCGACTCACATAAAAAATGTGTCGCTGGTTTAGGTTTACGTCGTATAAATCATTCTGTTGAAGTGGAAGATACACCTAGCGTGCGCGGTATGATTAAGAAAGTGTCATATCTGCTGCAGGTAGAGGAAGCTTAAGATGTATTTAAATAGTTTGACTCCTGGTGAAGGCGCCAAAAAAAGTCGTACTCGCGTTGGTCGCGGTATGGGTTCTGGTTTAGGCAAGACGTGTGGTCGTGGTCACAAGGGTCAGCACTCACGTTCAGGTGGCTTCCATAAAGTCGGTTTTGAGGGTGGTCAGCAACCCCTGCAGCGTCGCCTACCTAAGGTTGGTTTTAGCTCACGTATTGGCCGAGTTACTGCCGAAATTCGTTTGAGTGAGTTTGCAAAAATTGAAGGTAACACCGTTGATTTGGCATCACTGCGTGCGGCTAATCTTATTCACGCTGGCATTCTTCGCTGCCGTGTCATGTTGTCTGGCACTGTGGACAAGGCTTACACCATAAAGGGTGTTGCGTTAACCAAGGGTGCTCGTGCAGCGGTTGAAGCGGCTGGCGGGAAGATAGAAGACTAGGTGTCCACTTCTGCTGCAGCGTTAGCCTCCAAAGTGGGTGGAGGAAATCTCGGCGAACTCAAGCGGCGGTTACTATTTGTCCTTGGCGCGCTGATCGTATTTCGTATTGGGTCATTTTTACCGGTACCAGGAATTGATCCAACTGCTCTAGCTGATTTATTTGAGCAGCAAAAAGGCACCATCTTAGAATTTGTTAATATGTTTTCTGGCGGTGCGCTAGGCCGAGTGAGTATTTTTGCGCTGGGCGTGATGCCGTATATATCGGCTTCCATTATTATTCAGTTGCTGACGGCGATTAGCCCTAAGTTAGAACAATTGAAAAAGGAAGGGGAGTCAGGTCGGCGTAAGATTACGCAATATACGCGATATTTTACGGTTGCATTAGCAACGTTTCAGGCCATTGGCATTTCCTTTGCGCTAGAAGGTATGAGTGCCGGCGGCGCAGCGGTAGTTATTGATCCTGGTTTGGCGTTTCGATTTACTGCGGTAATCACGCTGGTGACGGGAACGATGTTCCTTATGTGGCTAGGCGAACAAATGACAGAACGAGGTATCGGTAACGGTATCTCACTGATTATTTTTGCCGGCATTGTTGCGGGATTGCCCTCGGCGATTGGTGGAACGTTAGAGTTGGCGCGTACCGGAGAATTACACGGTGCATTAGTGCTAATCATTGTTGCATTGGCTCTGGGAGTGACTGCCTTTGTTGTATTTGTTGAGCGTGGTCAGCGTCGTATTACGGTGAACTACGCGAAGCGTCAGCAAGGGCGCAAGATGTACGCTGGGCAAACGAGTCATTTGCCATTAAAGCTGAACATGGCTGGTGTAATACCGCCAATTTTCGCTTCCAGTATTATTTTATTTCCAGGCACCATTGGTACTTGGGTTGGACAAACGGAAGGCATGCGTTGGTTGGGTGATATTGCTGCGGCGTTATCTCCGGGGCAGCCGCTGTATGTTGGGTTTTACGCAACGGCAATTGTATTTTTCTGCTTCTTTTATACGGCGTTGACCGTTAAGCCGAAAGATATGGCAGATAACTTGAAGCGCTCTGGTGCTTTTATTGCTGGGATTCGTCCTGGCGATCAGACGGCGAAGTACATCGATGGTATTTTATCGCGATTGACTTTAGCTGGCGCAATCTACATTACAGCAGTGTGTTTGTTGCCTGAGTTTTTGATTTTATATTGGAATGTACCATTTTATTTTGGTGGTACATCTTTATTGATTATTGTCATAGTGGTGATGGACTTTATGAGCCAAGTACAGGCTCACTTAATGTCACATCAGTACGATGGCTTGATGAAAAAGGCAAACCTAAAAGGTCAAGGTCGCAGCGGTATCTAAGTACCGGTATATTTAGGCGACGTGGAGATAGAGTAATGAAAGTTCGAGCATCAGTTAAAAAACTTTGTCGTAACTGTAAGACAGTGAAGCGCAAGGGTGTGTTGAGAGTAATTTGCTCTAACGGCCGCCATAAGCAGCGCCAAGGTTGATTGTTGGCATCCTTTAGATTGACTGGTTTTGGTTGATTGGTTATAATTTTCGGTTTTAATTTGTACGCTTACACCTCAGGCCGTTAAGGTTCGGGGGACAGGAGATAGTCTGTGGCACGTATCGTTGGGGTTAATGTCCCTGATCATAAACACGCTGTAATTGCGCTAACCGCAATTTACGGTATCGGTCGTAGTCAGGCCAAAAAAATGTGTGCTGCTACTGGCGTTAACCCTGCAGTGAAGATCAAAGAGTTAACCGAAGAGCAGCTTGAGTCGCTTCGTGGCGCAATTGGCAAGCTTCGTGTCGAAGGTGATCTTCGTCGTGAAATTTCCATGAATATCAAGCGCTTAATGGATTTAGGTTGTTATCGTGGGATTCGACACCGTCGCGGTTTACCGTTGCGTGGTCAGCGTACGAAAACTAATGCACGCACTCGTAAGGGCCCTAGACGCCCGATTCGCAAGTAATTTTGGAGTTGTCGGTTCATGGCAAAGGCACCAGCACGTTCTACTAAAAAACGCATCAAACGCGATGTACCTGATGGCAGCGCGCATGTTTTTGCGTCGTTTAATAACACCATCATCACCTTTACCGATCGCCAAGGTAATGCATTAGCGTGGGCGACTGCTGGTGGCTCCGGCTTCCGTGGTTCAAGAAAAAGCACACCGTTTGCTGCGCAGATTGCAGCTGAAAAGGCTTCGGCGGCAGCAAAAGAGTACGGTATGAAAAACGTTGATGTTTATGTGAAAGGGCCAGGGCCTGGACGCGACTCGGCTGTTCGTGCCATCAATGGTGCTGGGTTTAACATTAGCAGTATTAGCGATGTCACCCCGATTCCACATAATGGCTGCCGTCCGCCGAAAAAGCGCCGTGTTTAGGCGATTACGTACTAATCTGAGGAAGTTTTAATGGCTCGTTACACCGGACCAACTTGTAAACTAGCAAGGCGTGAAAAAACCGACTTGTTCTTAAAGAGTGGCGTTAGGCCGCTTGATTCAAAATGCCGCGCTGATGTAATTCCTGGGCAGCATGGTGCACGCCGCACACGCTTGACCGATTACGCTCTTCAGTTGCGTGAGAAGCAGAAAGTTCGTCGTCTATACGGTGTTCTAGAAAAGCAGTTTCGTAATTATTATAAAAAAGCTGATCGCCAGAAGGGTGCTACAGGTGAAAACCTATTGCGTTTACTGGAAGGTCGTCTTGATAATGTCGTTTATCGCATGGGCTTTGGTTCTACTCGTGCTGAATCACGTCAGTTAGTGTCACATAAGACCATTCTTGTTAATGGCCGCTACGTTAATATTGCTTCTTATCAGGTTAGTCCTGAAGATGTGATTGCGGTGACCGAAAAAGGTAAAAATCAACTTCGCATTAAGGCTGCGCTCGATTTGTCAACGCAGCGCGGAGCGGTTGAGTGGGTTGAAGTTAGCTCCGACAAGATGGAGGGTGTGTTTAAGCGCAATCCTGATCGTGACGAATTGGCGATGGAGATTAACGAAAATCTCATCGTTGAGTTGTACTCTAAGTAATCGATTTTTGAATTTTTTCCTGTATTGGAAGCGAGGATAGTCCATGTCCGGTAATGTAAGTACATTTTTAAAACCACGTATTGTTGATGTTCAAGTTACTGGATCGAACAGTGCCAAGGTAACTCTAGAGCCATTAGAGCGCGGTTTTGGTCATACTTTGGGCAACGCTTTACGCCGTATTTTGTTGTCATCAATGCCAGGTGCTGCATTAACAGAAGTTGAAATTGACAACGTGCTGCATGAGTACAGCACTATTGAAGGCGTGCAAGAAGACGTCATTGATATCTTATTGAACTTGAAAGAAGTAACGTTACGTTTGGAAGATCGTGATGAAGCCCGATTAACGTTGAAGAAAAGTGGTCCTGGCCCTGTCTTAGCGAGTGACATTGAGACGACTAACGGCGTAGAAGTGGTTAACCCTGATCATGTTATTGCTAATTTAACTGCTTCAGGTGAGTTAAGCATGACACTTAAAGTAGAGATGGGCCGAGGTTATCAGCCATCTACCAACCGTATTGATACCGATGCAGACCGTCCTATTGGCATGCTTCAGTTGGATGCCTCTTATAGCCCGCTACGTCGTGTTTCCTATGTTGTGGAAAGTGCGCGTGTTGAACAGCGTACGGACCTTGATAAACTGATTCTTGAGCTTGAAACAAACGGCACGATCGATCCGGAAGAAGCGATTCGCCGTGCTGCGACTATTCTGCAAGATCAGTTGTCAGCCTTTGTTAACCTTCAAGGGAGCCAGGTTGAAGAGCCTGAATCGACGGCAAGCGAGATTGATCCAATTTTATTGCGCCCTGTTGACGACCTTGAATTGACTGTTCGTTCAGCGAATTGTTTAAAAGCTGAAAATATCTATTTTATTGGCGATCTAATTCAGAAGACAGAAGTTGAATTGTTGAAAACACCTAACCTTGGTAAGAAGTCTTTGACTGAGATTAAGGATGTGTTGGCGACCAATGGTTTGTCATTAGGTATGCGTCTTGAGAACTGGCCACCCGCTCATTTGACTGGCGGGATTCCACCAGTTCTTGACACTACCATTTAATAACGTTTCGATTTTAGGAAGAGCACGATGCGACATCGTAATACCGGCAGACAGCTAAGCCGCAATAGTAGTCACCGCAAGGCCACCTTGCAGAGTTTGACTAATTCTTTATTGCGTCATGAAATTATTCGTACCACTGTTCCTAAAGCGAAGGAACTTCGCCGCGTGGCAGAGCCCTTAATCACTCTTGGTGGTGAAGATAGCGTTCACAAGCGTCGTCTAGCATTCAGCCGCTTGCGAGATAAAGATGTGGTGAGTAAATTATTTACCGAACTTGGCCCACGTTATAAAGAGCGTCCAGGTGGTTATTTGCGCATTTTGAAATGCGGTTTCCGCCCTGGTGATAATGCACCAATGGCTGTCGTAGAATTGGTTGATAGGCCGATAGTAGCCGATAACGACGAAAGCGAAGAGTAAGAAAAGCGGGCCTCAGGCCCGCTTTTGTCGTTATGGCTTAAGATAATTCGTTTCGTTATTGGCGATATTCCATTAATTGTAATATTGCTTGCTTAAAGGGCACCGCTATTCATTGCTTATGGCCTCTGCGTGATCTGAAGCGTGCAGAGCAAGGCGCAACCCGCCGATAAGGCGGGTTGCGCTTTTATCGTTGACTCGTCTGTAAGCCAGAGACCCTAAGCAATGAATAGCGGTGCCCTTATGCCATGATTGTTTTGTTCACTGATTTTGGCCGTAACGGTCCTTATCAAGGGCTAATGGAAAATGCGATCTACCGTATTGCTCCATCGGTCAAAGTGATCGACTTGGTTGCCGATGCCCCATCATGTGATATGAACGCTTCTGCTCATCTCCTCGCCGCCTTAGTGAGTAATTTTGATCAGGGCACACTCTTTCTTTCAGTTGTTGACCCCGGGGTGGGTGGTGCTCGGGAACCTTGTATTGTTTGTGCTGATGGTTATTGGTTTGTTGGGCCAAATAACGGTTTGTTTAGTGTGATTACGTCACGCGCTAAAGAGGTGTGTTGGTGGCGAATCACCTGGAGGCCTGAGAGCTTGTCTGAGACGTTTCACGGCCGAGACTTGTTCGCGCCTGTCGCAGCACACTTAGCCTTAGATGTAGCAAATATTGATGGCTTAGCCGAGTTGTCGTTCGATGCTAAGCCGCTCATTGAGGAGTCACCGTATCGTGTTATCTATATCGATGATTACGGAAATGTGATGACGAGTATCGTCGCGGAGCCAGTGGCGCGGACCGCGCAAATCAAGGCGAACGGTCAACTGCTGCCTTATGCCAAGACGTTTAGCGATTGTGGGCGTGAGCAAGGCTTTTGGTATTGTAATTCACTAGGCTTGGTCGAAATCGCTATTAACGGCGGTAGTGCAGCGAGAGAGCTTAATTGTGTGATTGGCGATCGAGTTGACTTGATAAAGTCGATATCATCATAGACTAACCCCTATTGCACCCTTTATCATGGGTGCTGCTATAAAAATAGATCTAATTATGAATGGCGTTTTAGCTCGTTGGTACCAAAAATATTTTTCTGACCCCGACGGTGTAGCGCTGGCGGTTGTGCTGGTGCTTGGTTTTCTCATCATCTATTTCATGGGTGATATGTTGGCACCAGTATTGGGTGCTATTGTTGTTGCTTATTTATTAGAAGGCTTAGTGTTGGCGCTACAGCATTGGAAGCTGCCACGGTTGCTAGCGGTGATGATTGTCTTCTTAGTCTTTATGGCGTTACTCATTTTTCTTCTATTTGGTTTGCTGCCGTTACTCTCGCGCCAGTTAGGGCAGCTCGTGCAAGAGTTGCCGGCGATGATTGCACGTGGACAAGATACCTTATTACATTTACCAGAGCTTTATCCAACCTTAGTCAATGAGGCACAAATCAAAGATGTCATGCTTGAAATTGCTGGAGCTGTGCGTGACATCGGTCAGAATATTGTTTCGTTTTCATTGATTACCGGTATTCTCACTTGGGTGATTTATCTGGTTTTGGTGCCGGTATTAGTCTTCTTTTTTCTAAAGGACAAAGGTCGCATTATGCGGTGGGTAGGTGCTTTATTGCCTAGCGAGCGTAAGCTGACAACACGTATTTGGCATGAGATGAATGTTCAGGTTGGTAAGTATGTGCGTGGCAAGTTTGTTGAGATCTTAATCGTTGGCGTCATCTCGTATGTGACCTTTGCCATAATGGGACTTAACTATGCCATGTTGTTAGGCGCATTGGTGGGTTTGTCTGTCATTATTCCTTATGTTGGCGCAGTGGTTGTAACGGTACCGGTATTATTGATTGCTTTCTTTCAGTTGGGTTGGGGCTCAGAGTTCGCCTATATCGCTATAGCCTATCTTGTTATCCAAGCCCTGGATGGTAATGTGTTGGTCCCGTTGCTGTTTTCTGAGGCGGTCAATCTTCATCCTGTCGCAATCATTATTGCTATCTTAGTGTTTGGTGGTCTTTGGGGTTTCTGGGGAATATTTTTTGCGATTCCATTAGCGACCTTGGTAGCTTCTGTCATTACAGCATGGCCGCGAGCAAGTCACAGCGTCTTAGCAGCGCAAGAAACTGAGCAAGCCATCAGCGAATAATTCGCGGTTGGTATTGAGCCGTGAATGATCAGACGACAGCCATGTCCCGTTTTTCGTTAGATTTCGATAATCGTTTTAGCCAAGAGCTTCCTGCTGATCCTGATGAGAGCAATCAGCGACGCCAGGTGGTTGGCGCTTGTTATTCGCGAGTATTACCCCAAACAGTTAGCGCGCCCAAGTTGGTCGCTCACTCGCTTGAAATGGCTGAGATACTAGGCATTTCTAGTGAATACTGTCAGTCTCAAGAATTTGCTGAAGTGTTTGCGGGTAACCGTTTGCTTGAAGGGATGGACTCTTACGCCATGTGCTATGGCGGCCATCAGTTTGGTCATTGGGCTGGGCAACTGGGTGATGGTCGTGCCATAAATTTAGGTGAAGTGCTTAACGCAAAGTCACAACGCTGGGCCTTGCAATTAAAGGGAGCGGGTCCAACACCTTACTCGCGTACGGCAGATGGCTTAGCCGTATTGCGTTCATCGCTACGTGAGTTTCTCTGTAGCGAAGCAATGGTTCACTTGGGTGTGCCAACCACACGAGCATTGAGTTTGGTGCTAACGGGTGAGTTAGTCGCTCGGGATATGTTCTATAACGGCAATCTACAGTCAGAACTGGGCGCCGTGGTGTGTCGTGCCGCACCTTCTTTTATTCGTTTTGGTAATTTTCAAATTTTTTCTACGCGCGGTGAACTTACTATTCTCAAGCAGTTGGTTGATTTTACCATTCGTAATGAGTTTTCCCATCTGGGTGAGCCATCCCCTAATGTTTACTTAAAATGGTTTGACGAGGTCTGCCGCTTAACAGCAGATATGGTTGTGCACTGGATGCGTGTTGGCTTTGTGCATGGCGTCATGAATACCGACAATATGTCCATACTTGGTTTAACGATCGACTACGGTCCCTATGGTTGGTTAGAAAATTACGATCCGGATTGGACACCTAATACCACTGATGCGAATGGTCGCCGTTATAGTTTTGCGAACCAGCCACAAATTGCTCATTGGAATTTAGCGCAGCTCGGTAGTGCCTTGGTGCCTTTGTTTGACGATGCTGATGCCTTACAACAAGTGCTTAATCAATACCCTCAGTATTTTGAGCAAGGCCGTCAAAAAATGATGGCAGATAAGCTCGGTTTTCAGTGCTATATTCCTGAAATCGACGGCGCTTTGATTGATGAATTGTTAGAAATTTTGGCATGTATAGAAACTGATATGACGATTTTCTATCGGCGTTTAGCGCTAATAGATGTGGATGTTGCGCTTGATGAGGTGACTGATCAAGCGCTTATGGCACCATTAAGCGATGCTTATTATTTGCCTGAGCAAGTGACAGTAAACTATAGCCATCGTTTAGGTGAATGGTTGCGTGCCTATGTTCAACGTTTGCGAAAAGATGCTAGAGATAATGCCGTGCGTCGAGAGCAAATGAATACAGTTAATCCAAAATATGTATTACGCAATTATCTTGCACAGTTAGCCATAGACAAAGCAGAGGCAGACGATTTTAGTTTGGTGAATGATTTTTTAGCGCTATTGCGTCAGCCTTATGCTGAGCAGCCAGAGCATGAAGAGTATGCTGTTAAACGGCCAGATTGGGCGCGTAATAGAGCGGGTTGTTCAACGTTGTCATGTAGTTCATGATATTTGGAGAGATGTCTAATGGAGTTACTTGACTGTGTCGAGGTGGAGCCAAAAGAAAAGGCTGATTCAGCCGTTATTTGGTTGCATGGGTTAGGAGCTAATGGCCATGATTTTGAGCCTATTATTCCCCAGTTAAAGCTACCTGGTAACGCAGCCATACGGTTTGTTTTTCCACATGCACCAGCAATGCCAGTAACGGTTAATCATGGCTTGGTGATGCCGGCTTGGTATGACACTGTTGAAATCGCAATCGATGCCGTGGTAGATGTATCAGGTATCCATAGATCATCGGTTGCGATAGAAGGATTAATTGAGCGAGAGATTAAGCGTGGTGTGAAGAGTGAGAATATTGTATTAATCGGGTTTTCGCAGGGCGGCGCGGTGGTTTATGAGTGTGGTTTGTCCTATTCACGGCCGTTAGCAGGTATTCTTGCTCTATCAAGTTACTTCGCTACTCATGAAACGGTTTCGCCTAATAAAGCCAACGGTAATACGCCAGTTGCGATACATCATGGTCTTCATGATCACGTTATACCAGAACTCTTAGGCAGAGATGCTGAGATGACGATTCGTCATTTTGGAAATCCTGTTGAATATAAAAGCTATGACATGGAGCATAGCGTTTGTGCTGAACAGATTGACGATATTTCTGACTGGCTAACGCGAGTATTGGCTAGCGATTAAGTAGTGAATTCTTCGGGTGGTAGCTCGCAGCGCAGTTTTTTACCGAGCAGTTCTTCGATTGCAGGTAGCTGGAACGACTCGAATTCGCACGCCAGACTAATCGATATGCCCGTGGCCCCGGCACGTCCCGTACGCCCGATGCGATGAATATAATCATCGGGGTTGTCAGGAAGATTATAGTTAATGACGTGGCTGATGCCTTCAACGTGAATACCTCGACCCGCGACGTCTGTCGCAATCATTGCTTTGTATTCACCATTCTTAAACTTTTCTAAGGTGCTGGTGCGTTTCTTTTGGGGTATTTCACCGGTTAATATCCCGGCGCTTATATTATTTTTGACTATGCGATCATAGAGCTTTTGAGCTTGATCACGGCGGTTAGTAAAAATGATGGCAAGCTTAGTTTCTGGGTGTTGTAGAATTTTTAGCAGGACAGGAAGTTTTTCTTCATTGGAAACCATATAGACTTTTTGTTCGACGCTATCGCTGGCAACGTTATCAGGTTCTATTTCGACTTTAACCGGCTCGTATGTCCACTGGTAAGACATTTCGAGAATTTCTGCAGTGAAGGTCGCGCTAAATAACAAGGTCTGGCGATAATCAGTATTCGGTGTCGCCCGCACTATACGGCGTACTTGAGGGATGAAGCCCATATCAAGCATGCGGTCTGCTTCGTCTAGCACCAGTGATTCAACCTGGTCTAGGTGAATATGTTTGCGGTTATGGAAATCAAGTAAGCGCCCAGGTGTTGCGACAACAATATCGACATAGCCTAGATCAAGCTGCTTTAACTGCCTTTCATAATCAGTACCACCAATGAGCGTGACAACGTGTAGCCCGGTGTGTTTGCACAAGCCTTTAGCATCTTCTGCAATTTGAGTTACGAGCTCGCGAGTGGGTGCAATAATGAGCGCGCGTGGTTCTGCTAGATAGCGTTGTTCTTTAATTGGGTTTTTTAGCAGGTCATCAATAATCGTAATGAGAAAAGCAGCCGTTTTGCCGGTGCCGGTTTGCGCTTTACCGATGGCGTCTTTGCCTTGTAAGGTTTCAGGTAGAATTTGTGCTTGAATCGGTGAGCAGTATTGAAAACCGAGATCGAAAATACCATGCAGTAGCGTTGTATCTAAATTAAGATCGTAGAAACGAGTCTTACCTTCCTCTAGTGGGACATCGAGTGCCGAACTGTCCCAAGGTGGCAGTGTCATAGGTTTCTTTGGTCTGGGTGTGCGAGGTCTCCGAGGCTTGGCTTTGTTGCCAGTCTGTTTCGGTACCGCTTTGGACGTTTCACTTTTTGGCTTGTCAGTAACGACAGTATTTTGCTTCGCAGTGGGGGCGCTTGTATTGGCATTTCTTTCTTTGCCAAAGCTTTTAAATAAACGAGTTAACAATACGAATTCTCTTATGACAGTAACGGTATCGTGCCATATGGCATGTCGTCACAGGTTTATGGTTTATTGGGTAAATTATACTCCTAATCTGTGGCTTACAGGGGTTCAGTTTACGCGGCTTGTGTTTATTTGCGTGCGTACAAGGTTCCCAGGTATGACAAGTATCATGGCTCTAGAAAGTATTTCTTCGTGGCCTCGGCGTTCTGATGTCTATTTTCTCAACAGAAACTAGGGTCAAAAAATCACCAATTTTGCTACAATCGCCAGCCTTTTGTATCGAGCTGTAGGAATCTTTGAATGAAGGCTTTTTTGATTACACCGGCTACTGAGTCGATTGATATCGTAGATATCTCTAGTATTGAAGATATTAAGACGATAATTGGCTTTGATACGATAGATTCAGATGAGATTGGCCCCGATGGCGACCGACTTTATTTTGATGAAGAGTGTTTTATTCGTGGTGATGCGGCCAGCGGGCGTTTCCAGGTTGACAAGGTGGCGCCTGTTGCAGGAAAAGGCATGATTGTCGGCTCAACTGATGGCGGAGATACCTTTCAAGATATTGCCAGTAATGTCGATGAAATAAGGGCGAGATTGGTTTATTTATAAGTTACCATTCGTTCGTTTTTGTTAACTGGATCGTAGTGTAGTTATGCCTAGTATAAAAATTTATTCCAGTAATCTGTGCGGATTTTGCCGCGCTGCCCACCGTTTGCTCCGTGATAAAGGTGTTGAGGATTATGAAAGTATTAGTGTCGATGGAGATTATGCGATGCGGCGGCATATGATGAAAATAAGTGGTCGCCACACGGTGCCACAAATCTTTATTGGCGACCGGCATATTGGTGGCTATACCGACCTCGCTGAGTTAGACGCTGCGGGTGAGCTTGATGTGTTGCTTGGTGTGCCGTAAGCTGTTGATTGTTATAAACATACTCTCGTGTCCTGCCAAAAATATGGCAGTGCTTCCTTGTCTTATTAAGTCGCTATATACTTGATTTGGGATACAGTTATGTCTGTACTTCAAGTGGAGGGAAGTGATGACCGAGTTAGCAGACACTACGCAGGTTCCTGTCGTAAAAAAGGGTCTTAGCGGATTTAAGATCTTTGGTATTGTTTTACTCGCGATGTTGGTTGCGCTTGTGATCGCTTTTTTTGCGATTAAATACTATTTCTTCCCTGGTGATTTCAATCCCGTTGAGCTAAATGCCAAAGAGCAGCAGGCGCTGGTTAGCAAGCTTAAGGTATTGGGGCTTGGCGATTTAGCGGTGGGAGATGATATTGCTGTAACGAATGGCGCTCAACCTGGCAAAGCATTGAAGCCAGAGGCTTATAGCGAATCTGATGAAGACCGTGAAGTGAGTTTTAGTCAACGAGAAGTCAATGCTTTAGTTGCCAACAATACTGATATGGCAGAGCGTGTGGCAATAGATCTGTCAGATGATTTGATTAGTGCGAAAATGTTACTGCCGATGGATGAGGATATGCCTTTGATCGGCGGTAAGACACTCAAGTTTAAAGCCGGATTAGGCTTGTCTTATGAGAAAGAGCGTGCGGTAGTCGTATTAAAGGGAATTAGTGTGATGGGAGTGCCGATACCGAATGCCTGGTTAGGTGGCATTAAGAATATAGACTTGATACAAGAGTTTGGTGGTAAGCAAGGTTTTTGGAAGGCTTTTGCTGAGGGTATCGATTATCTTAATGTGAAAGAGGGTACTCTCACTATTAAACTAAAAGAATAGAGAGGCCCTAGATGTATTGATTTGCGTGCGCCCGCTTTATGCGGGCGTTTTTCGTATTAAGCTATGGTTCTACTTGCTTGATTAACGATTTTTCCGAATAATCCGCTATAACTATATGTTCACTATTTGGATTGTTAGTTCAGATGATTAGTCGCAGAGATTTACTCGTTAGTGCCGTTGCTTCAGCTATTCCTTTTTCTGCTTCAGCTGCTCTCATTGTGCCCGGGGAGCGCCGCTTGTCACTTTATAACCAGCATACGGGTGAAAGTGTTAAGGCGGTGTATTGGGCTGACGGCGAATTTATTCCCGATGAACTTGATGCAATCAATCATGTGTTACGTGATCATCGTACTGATGGAGTGATCGATATCGATACGCATTTGCTCGATCAGCTTAACTTGTTGCAGGCCAAAGTCGGAATAACGGGCCGCTATGAGATCATTTCAGCGTATCGTTCGCCAAAATCCAATGCTAAGTTGTATAAATCAACTGAGGGTGTGTCCAGTAAGAGTCATCATATGTTTGGCAGAGCCGTTGATGTTCGTCTGCCCGGCGTAGAGTTGGAGCGTCTTCATGCTGCCGCCCTGAATATGGTTGCGGGTGGAGTTGGTTATTACCCGAAGTCGCATTTTATTCATCTTGATAGCGGTGAGCTACGTAGCTGGTAAGTGCTAGGGAGCCTCTGGTTAAGCACGGGTTACCAATTCATAGTATTTGCTAATAGAGGTAAGTTTTTTGCCTCGACGTTCTTTGTTATAGTCATGCCACCATACCAGTAGATTCTGGTCTTTAGCTAGGGGCTGACATGATTTACAACAATATTCTTGAAACCATCGGCAATACACCCATCGTCAAACTCAATCGGCTCGCGCCAGAGGGGGTTGATATCTATGTCAAGGTTGAGTCGTTTAATCCGATGGCCTCTGTTAAAGATCGTCTTGCCTACGCCATTATCAAAGACGCGCGTGATAGCGGTGCGCTTAAACCTGGGCAAACGGTGATTGAGGCAACATCGGGTAATACAGGTATCGCCTTGGCGATGGTCTGCGCCGTGATGGGCCATCCGTTTGTTGCAACGATGGTAGAAACCTTCTCGGTCGAGCGCCGTAAGTTAATGCGCGTCTTGGGTGCCAAGGTTATTCTGACACCTAAGGAAGAGCGCGGCTCAGGTATGATTGCTCGTGCAAAGGCCTTAGCAGAAGAGCATGGTTGGTTTATGGCGCGACAATTTGAAAATCCAGCGAATCCTGCTTATCACCGCAACACCACTGCACCTGAAATTCTCAAAGATTTCGCAGGTGAGCGACTTGATTATTTTGTCACAGGTTGGGGGACAGGTGGCACTTTGACGGGTGTTGGTGAAGTATTAAAGGTGGCAAGACCCGATACCAAGATCATTGCTGCAGAACCCGAAGGTGCCTCCATGCTGGCAGGAAAAGAATGGGGCCCGCATAAGATTCAAGGCTGGACTCCAGACTTTGTGCCTGATGTGCTTAATGAAAGCGTGGTCGATCAAATTGTACCGGTATCTGATGATGCGTCGATTGAAATGTCGTTAGCCTTAGCGCAAAAGGAAGGCATATTTGTTGGCATTTCTGCTGGTGCAACCCTGGTAGCTGGGCTTGAAGTCGCAAAGTCTGCTGAAAAAGGCAGTGCCATGCTCGTGATGTTGCCCGATACGGGTGAGCGTTATCTCAGTACGCCATTGTTTGCCGATATTATTGAGGGCTCAGATGATGACTGGTTAGCCAGTCAGTAGTGTTATTCTAAATCTGAGTTTAGGCTAGGTGCTGGGTTCGTTTTCTTGCTTAGTCGATAGAGTCCTTTGTTATTCGTATAGCGGGTAAAGTAAAGCGCGCCGTCTGACCCGGTCGCAACGCCCATTGGCCGTGCCCAGCGACTACTATTGCCCAGTTGAAAGCCAGTAATAAAATTATGTATGGCGTACTTGACCCTGTTTAAACTTCACCCTAACAAGCTTAGGGTGGCGGCTGTCTTTTCTATGCGCTAGCAGGCGGTTGAAAAAGTCTCATGTGGCACGATATGGCGTTAAAATTCGCCTCAAAGTGCTCATTTACAACGCGTAAGCTGCGCTTTCTACGTGTACCCCTCAAGGGGGTATTAAAAAGAACCCTTGGGGTATTCGCCAAATTTTGCTTTGTCTCGCACTCACCTGAGACTTTTTCAACAGCCTGCTAGGTAGAGGTAGCTTATTTATTTTATTGTTAATCAATGCTTGCTCACCATGAGCTTCATAGAGCCTTTTCCATTGCTAAAATGTTTCTCTGCATAGCTCGAAATGGCGATATGTTTTTGAGATATTGCCAATCTCTTTAGCGTCATTGAGAACCTTTAATTTTTTTACTCTATCGCGTTGTGCTTTGGCATTCGTCTTCCTCTATCCCAGGAGTCCTGTCGGACTTACTAAGGAGGATAGGCTCCTGGTTAGTTAATTAGAGTCTAAACTGTCTGCCTAGGCCGAGATTTTTATAGCATCAGATTCTTCAACTTGTTTGGCCATGTGTGAAATGTTGTTGTTAGGATCTTTCAGTCCTCTAACTGAAGGACTGTAATTGGATCAGTAAATAGTTTTGAATTCGGTATTAGTATCTTATTTCCATCACTATTAAGTTCCGTATACCGTAGGTCAATAGAAACAACATCACCCTGATACCCAGCGATCTTTATGGTGTTTCCGATCTTGAACGGTTTATATAACAGGATGAGAACACCAGAAAGGAGATTGGAAATTGTATCTTTTAGAGCAAAGCCCAAAGCAAACCCTGTCAAACCTAGCCCTGCTACGAGTGCTGACACATTAATACCTAGTGTTCCGAGTGCTGAAACAAAACCAAAAATCAATAGTGTCACACTGCTTATGCGTACGAAAAGCGAAGTGAGATTGCTATTAAGTTTCAGCCGCTCAGATCCTTTAGTGATCGCATTCTTAATTATTTTTGAAATGATGAAAAATGCGACAAAAATTAATACTGCACCGCCTACTCTCGGTATCCAAAGAGTAGTTCCTTCTAGCAGCATTTGTATTATATTTTCCATCAATAATCAGCCTCTGATTTGAACATCACTATTATAGAGCTAACGTCCGCATAAGCTGCGGAGTGAATTTGGCAGTTTTTTTGCGGCTTTTTGCAACAAAGATGACAGATTTACGGAATCAGTCTTTATGCGTTTGTTAGCTGCCTGCTGGCTGATGAAACTCAATAACATTGTTGTCAGGGTCTCTAATAAAAAAGAATTGAGCGCCTTCATATTCAACTTTTTCAGTAATTACCATGCCTAAATCTTCAATTTTTTTGGCAGCTGATTTTGAATCAGATACTTCTAGTGCAATATGGGTATAGCCCGTATGTTTTTCGGGGGTATCCATGAGAATATTTTTAGCGCTGCGGGTATTGGCATTTAAAATAAAATTTATATTTACTCCGGAGGGATGCTCCATGATGGCAACTGGCTCTGGACCAACCGGACCCACTAAAAATAAAAAGCCTAGCTTTTCATAAAATGAGCGTGTGACATCTAAATTCTTTACTCTCAGGCCAACATGATTAATTCGTGTTATTTCTTTCATAAGGAACTTCCTGATAATTATTGGCCGCTAACAGTTTATTTTGCGACGGCAATGCCTCACGACATACCAAGACTCATCCATGGTATCAACGATTCATCTCTTTTTTTGTCATTCATCACGTTAGTGATACACAGCATCTTTGTATCACCTTATTGCTGTTGTCGCAATAAAGATCTCTTCCCTGGCTTCGTGCTAAGACTATGATTTTTAACTACTATGCTCGTGCGCTGGTCTGTAATTCCCCCC
>NVRQ02000019.1 GCA_002400905.2 Gammaproteobacteria bacterium
GGCGATAGCCCATCACGAGGAAGTACTCTTGGGGTACACCGGCTTGGTCACTATGAAAAAATCCTCACCGTATGCGTAGTCGCCTGCAGTTTTTTCATAATGCCCGCCTTGTCTCGGTGCAATATTCACTCGCCTATGTCGTCCAATCAATTTTCTCCTTTGCTAAGATGGACTTTAAAGATCTGTTCGCGCGCGTTGTCTGAGGGTGGGTCGACGAAAAAAGTTTCATCGAGGAGACCTTTGCGTTCTGACATTCAAGTCAATTAAGGTGCCCAAAATCGCGCTGCGATACGCTGGAATCTTCGTTGTTTGATTGTATGCCTTTTCGATTTCATTTATCCATAGCACACAGGGAGACAATATTTCCGCTTGTTGCAAGGCCCCGCGAATATTTTTTATGGGTGTTGCCGAGTTGTTCACTCTAGCCAATGGATAATATGTTCTTTTAGGTCAATATCACCGATGTCAGCCTCTGATAAGGCGCGGCCTCGTACGGATATCCCTGCATTATGCACGCTATTAGTATTACCTGAGACGAGTGGGTGCCAATCAAATAAGGGTTTTCCTTCGTTAATTAATCGATATGCGCAGGTACTTGGCAGCCAGTGAAATTTATTGACGTCTTTGGCAGATAAAACTAAACAATCACTGACCAGGTTCTGGCGCTGAGCGTAGTGGGTACAACGGCATTGATTGACGTCTAGTAGCTTGCAGGCAACTTGGGTGTAATACACTTCATTGGTGTTTTCATCTTCTAGTTTATGTAAGCAGCACAAACCGCATCCGTCACAGAGTGATTCCCATTCAGCTTGACTCATTTTATTGAGTTTTTTATTTTGCCAAAATGGTGGGGGCACGATGTATGGACCGAAGGCCTATTAGCCTGATTCTTTGCCGAGAAAATAATTTTGTTCGTTCACTTCTTGCATATAATCGATAGGGTTGATAGGCATTTGTAGATAAAACCCTTGTGTGTCAAGAGCAGCCAGAATGGCTTTAGGATTGGCATTGGCGAGTTTAGTTTCAGCGGTGATAGTGAGGGTCATTGATAATTCTGGTTGGCCAATTTTCTTTTTTAAGGCATCGGGTAAATCGTCTAATTTGTCCTTTTTATCGATGTACAGATACATGCCTTCTTTGTAAGAGCAGCGATAGATTTCGCACGTTCGTTCTGTTTGAGTTGTCATGGTTTATGCCAATAAATTAAAAGAGGGTGATTATTCGGTATGCAGTTGTTTCAGCTCGTACAGTGAATCTAACGCTTGCTTTGCTGTGAGCTCATCGGGCTCGATACTTGCGAGTAACACTAACACGGGATCAGGCTCTAAATTGTTTGATGCTTGCGATAAGGTTTCTAGTTTCTCGGTGGTGGCGCTAAACAAGTCGATTTGCGGATGATTGTTGTTCGCATTGGCTTGTTGTTGTTCAAGTAAGTGTAGGCGTTTTCGCGCGGTTGCGACGACAGTCTTAGGGACGCCGGCTAAGGCGGCGACTTGTAATCCATAACTACGATTTGCTGCGCCTTCTTTTACGCTATGTAGAAAAACAATACTGTCGTGGTGTTCTATAGCGGATAGATGAACATTGGCGATGCCGTGTTGTTTCGATTCCAGGGCGGTTAGTTCAAAGTAATGTGTGGCAAAAAGTGTAAAGGCTTTAATATGTTTGGCTAGGTGCTCTGTGCAGGCCCAGGCCAGCGATAAGCCATCGAATGTGCTGGTGCCGCGGCCTACTTCATCCATGAGCACCAGGCTTTGCTCGCTAGCATTATGCAGTATCGCCGCCGTTTCGGTCATTTCCACCATAAAGGTAGAGCGCCCACCCGCGAGATCATCTGAGGCACCGATACGCGTAAAAATACGATCAAAGGGTCCTAGCCGGGCGTGTTTAGCCGGGACAAAGCAGCCACAATGAGCAAGTAGAGTAATGATGGCGGTTTGTCGCATATAGGTCGATTTACCGCCCATATTGGGGCCGGTAATAATGAGCATGCGGCGTGACGCATCAAGCTGTACGTCGTTGGGTGTAAAGGGTACGTCAAGCGTGGCTTCAACAACCGGATGACGACCGTCTTTAATGGATAGGCCGGGTTGGTCACTGAGCTCCGGTTGCGATAGCTCGAGCTGCCACGCACGTTGTGCAAAATTGGTCAGCACATCGATTTGTGCTATCGCATCGGCACTGTTTTGTAGCGCGTGAATGCTTTCACTTAAGGTCTCTAATAGCAGTTCGTATAAATATTTTTCTCTGGATAAAGCGCGTTCGCGTGCGCTGAGCACTTTATCTTCAAATGATTTTAATTCTGGCGTGATATAGCGTTCGACATTTTTTAGTGTTTGTCGGCGCTGAAAATGATCAGGGACTTTGTCTGCATAAATTTTGCTTAGCTCGATGTAATAACCGTGTACGCGGTTGTAGCCGACTTTAAGTGCGGTGATGCCGCTAGTTTCTTTTTCTTTGTTTTCAAGGTCAATGAGAAATTGATTGGCGTTTTCGCTTAAGTTACGTAGCTCATCGAGTTCGTTATCAAAGCCGGGTGCAATAACACCGCCATCTCTAATCAGCATGGGAGGTTCTTCGATGATGGCGCGTGTTAGCAATTCGCTCATCACAGAGTGATCATCAATGTTTGACTCAAGTTTATTTAAAAGAGGTGAGTCAAAACCATTTAGCTGTTGTTTGAGCACAGGCAAGCTGTGCAATGATCGGCTCAGTTGTGTTAAATCGCGAGGCCGTGCCGACTTTAAGGCGATTCGGCTGACGATACGTTCAATGTCGCCAATTTTTTTAAGTTGTTCCCGTAGGGGTTCATGTGCCTCAGGTACTTGCAGTGTGTCGATGCAATGGTAACGCCTGCGTAGCAACTCATGATTGCGCATGGGTGTGTTGAGCCAGCGTCGTAGCATGCGGCTACCCATAGTGGTGACGGTGCGATCTATCACTGATGTGAGTGTGTTGTCGCGACTGCCTTGCAGGTTGATGTCGATTTCAAGGTTGCGGCGGCTGGCTGCATCCAGCAATAAATTATCGCTATGTTGTGAAACGTTTAGGTTGCTAATGTGGGGAAGTAAATTTTGTTGTGTGCGGCGGGCATAGTTCAATAGCGCGCCAGCAGCTCTCACGGCTAGAGGCGTGTCATCACAACCGAGTCCACTGAGGTCATGTAATTTAAGTTGTTCGCAGAGCAAGCGTTGCGCGTTATCAAGATCGAATTCCCATGCTTCAAGTGTTTGCGCGCGCCCGACTTTTTTTTGTTTAATGAGTTGGGTTTGCTCTTCTTGCACTAATAACTCAGCAGGGCGTAAGCGTGCGAGTTCGTCTTCGAGTGAGCTGAGTGATTCGAGTTGCGAAATAAAGAAACGTGCACTGCTGATGTCCAGGGCGGCGATTCCTGCGGTGTTGCCGTCGATAAATACAGCAACGAGTAAGTTGTCACGCTCGGCGTCGAGCATGCCATCATCGGTTACGGTGCCTGGCGTAATAAGCCGAACAACTTTGCGCTCGACCGGACCTTTGCTGGTCGCGACATCGCCTATCTGTTCACAAATCGCGACTGATTCACCGTACTTAATGAGTTTGGCGAGGTAACCGTCGGCGGCATGATAGGGCACACCGGCCATAGGAATCGGTGCGCCAGCAGACTGGCCGCGTGCGGTGAGACTGATATCGAGCAATTTTGCTGCATGTTTGGCATCGTCAAAAAACAGTTCGTAAAAATCGCCCATACGGTAAAAGACTAGGGTGTCTGGATAGTCTTTTTTGATACGCAAATATTGGCGCATCATGGGTGTGTGAGAGGAAAGATTGGTACTAGTCATAACCGCTAATCATAACGGAAAATCGGTGCTGTCTCGTTAACTTGAAATATATCGCTGTTCAACGGGCGAAATGCTTAGCGATTAGAGTGTTTTGAGGCACTAGAGACATGAAAACCAATAATATCCCTCTGTCATTCCGGCGCAGGCCGGAATCCAATGGTTTCAACGACATTCTGGATTTCGGCCTGCGCCGAAATGACGGGAAAAAGTTAACGGGACAGCAATGAGACAGAAACCAAAAATTCCTAGTTTCAATTTCACCCTTCCCTGAAGAAGATTCAAGATAACGAGTGGGTAAACGCAGTAGAAAGAGCACAACCACATCACTGCAAGGCGCATGACGTTATTTTTCACGATAACGATCAATGTCACTGGTATTTCTTTCTGCTAAAAGGCTTAATACGTGGACAAAAAAACTCTAGGAGCCTGTCGGATGATTTAGGTGTTCGTAGCGAGGCGAGTGGGCAGTGAGACCATTTTTTCCGCCGCCACAGTAGAGTCATCCTAAGTCCGATAGGCTCCGTCATTAATTCAGCAAGCCTGGATGGCGCGTAGCGGAATCCAGGGTATGTGTTTGTTCGAATTGTTTCCCGGATTCCGTTATACTTCATCCAAGCTACATCATATTTTTTGTTTGGGGGTTGGGGTTGTGACCTTTTTCATAGGCGAGTGAATATTGCGCCGAGACAAGGCGGGCATTATGAAAAAACTGCAGGCGACTACGCATACAGTGAGGATTTTTTCATAGTGACCAACGCCGGTGCACCCCAAGAGTACTTCATCGTGATGGGCTATCGCCAATCACTCAGGGCGCAGGCCAATAGGCGCCGCGTAGTCGTCTAATCAATATACTCCTTAGTCTATCCGGACATCAAACCAAATCGTCGCGCGTTGATTTGGCGCGCTGCATAACCCGCATCAAGGTATCGTTATCACCTTCCGCAATAGCTTGCTTAAATGCACTCAGGCTATCGATATAGTGATCCATCAATTTTACAACACTATCCTTATTGTCATTAAAAATATCGCACCACATCTCCGGGCTACTCGATGCAATACGCGTAATATCGTAAAAGCCACCCGCAGCAAACCGGCGTGCATCGCCACCACCTTGCTGCAACAATAAATCGACGAGCAAATAGGCTATCGCATGAGGCAGATGACTGGTAAGCGCCAAAATCTCATCATGCGATTGCGGATCCATGCTCACCAATTCGGCACCGCAACACTGCCATAATTGCTCCACCAGTTTCAATGCACTCGCATCGGTATCACTAACGGGTGTTAGTATCACACGGCGATTTTTATATAAATCAGCATTTGCCGCTTCAAAACCACTGTGCTCGGCTCCCGCTACTGGGTGCCCTGGCACAAAACGCGTGAAGTTTTCAGCCAATCGAGTCCGTGCCAATTCAATCAATCGTGTTTTGGCACTGCCCACATCGGTAATGACGGCCTTACTGGGCAACACAGGAATCAACTGATCAAACATCGATGACATAGTGCCTAAGGGGGTCGCCATCACGACAACATCTGCCGCTGCTACCGCTGACGCCATATCAGTGGTCGCGCTATCAACGATCCCTAACGCAACAGCTTTATCAAGACGCTGCTGATCTCTACCCCAAGCAACAATCTCTGACACAGCGCCAGCGCGCTTTAAAGCCAAAGCCAAAGAGCCACCGATCAAGCCAAGCCCAAGAATCGCGACGCGATTAGCCAAGGTCTGTTGACGTTTCATTTTCATCACTGCTGGAGACGCTTTTTTGCCGCCACAAGGCACAGAGAGTGTGGCGTAGTGGTGCGCAGTGATGAAAATGAAACGTCAACAGACTCTCGAATAGCCATAGATATAGTCTCGTTACGACAACGCTGCTGGATACGAACCAAGCACTTTGGTGGTAGCCGCCTTTTCATTGACTTCGGCTATAGCTTTCGCAACATTATCGTCTTCGACATGTCCTTCAATATCGACAAAAAACAAATAATTCCAATTTGCTTGCCGTGATGGGCGCGATTCAATACGCGTCATTGAAACGTGATTTTTTGCAAAAGGTTGTATCAAATCAAACAACGATCCTGATTGATTCATCGTCGACAATAATAACGATGTCTTATCTTTACCGCTGGACTTCACCGGGTTTCTGCCTAACACCAAAAACCGCGTTGTATTATCTGGCGCATCCTCGATCTTAGAAGCCAGCAGACCTAAACCATATATCTCAGATGCCGTTTCTGAGCCAATCGCAGCGGCGGCGCTACTTTCCGCCGCCATGCGTGCAGCCTCAGCATTACTACTAACACTCACTTGTTGAACACCAGAAAGATGTCCATCCAACCATTGACGACACTGAGCAAAGGATTGCTGGTGCGCGTAGATAACAACCACATCGCCAATCGATTCCGCCTTAGACATCAAATGATGATGAATGCGTAGCTCGACCTCTCCGCAAATTTGCAGCGAACTCCCAACAAACAAATCTAAAGTCTGAGAGACGATGCCCTCTGTCGAGTTTTCAACCGGCACCACGCCAAAATCAACTTCGCTGGCTGATACAGCGCGAAAAATATCTGAGATCGAAGCAAAAGCAAGGGTATCCGCCGCATGCCCAAACTGCTTGTGACTCGCCAACTGAGTAAAAGTACCCTGCGGACCAAGATAAGCAACCTTCATTGGCTGCTCTAATGCCAAGCAGGCCGACATAACCTCACGAAATAAAAAACGAATACTTTCATTGCTGAGCGGCCCAGGATTGCTATCAATCACTCGTCGCAAAACTTCTGCTTCACGCTCCGGCTTATAAAAAACCTTATCGTTACCATTTTGCTTAATGCGGGCAACATCTTGTGCGAGACGAGCACGCTCACTAATCAAATCAAGCAGCTGACGATCCAACGCATCGATTTTTTCACGAACCTGATCGAGATTGAGTTTGTCGGCCATGACCAAATTAATCGATAACGCGAACGTTTAAAACACCCTGAATGCTAGCAAGCTCTTCAATTACATTAGCAGGCACTTCACCATCAATATCAACCAAAGTATAGGCAACATCACCACGAGATTTATTAATCATCTCGACAATATTCAAATCTGCCTCGGCCATGGCAGTAGAAATCTGACCGACCATATTCGGCACATTAGTATTTGATATCGCTACGCGAACCCCTGAGTCAGCACGCGGTAGATTGACAGACGGAAAATTAACTGCATTATTGATCCAGCCATTCTCAAGGTAATCCCTAATTTGATCGGCAACCATTATCGCGCAATTATCTTCTGCTTCTACAGTTGAGGCACCAAGATGCGGCAGCGTTATCACACGAGGATGATTCTTTAACAAATTAGTGGGAAAGTCACATACATAAGCATTCAAATGGCCCGAATCCAACGCGGCAACAACAGCCTCATCATCAACAATTCCACCACGCGCAAAATTGAGAATCGTCGCGCCTTTGTTCATCAACTTAATACGTTCTGCATTAAGCATACTCTTTGTCGCATCAATTAACGGCACATGGAAAGAAACAAAATCAACACCTCTCAACAAGTCATCAATACCATTGGCTTTATCGACATCAGAAGAAAGCTGCCATGCACTCTGCACCGTAATCTGCGGGTCAAAACCACGCACTCTCATACCGAGTTTTTTCGCGGTATTGGCAGTACCAATGCCAATTGCACCAAGGCCAACAACGCCCAGCGAACGGCCTGGCAGCTCAAAGCCACCAAAATTCTTCTTACCTGCTTCAACTGCCTTACCAATAGTCGCGTCATCACCTTCCAACTCAGTGGCGAACTTCCAGCCCTGACAGATATTACGCGCTGCGAGCAACATACCCGCGATAGTAAGCTCCGTCACCGCATTGGCATTAGCGCCTGGCGCATTAAACACGGGGATACCAAGCTTGGTCATTTCATCGACAGGGATATTATTCACCCCCGCTCCCGCACGGCCAATAGCCTTGAGCGATGGCGGAATTTCCATGCCATGCATTTTAAACGAACGTAACAAAATTGCGTCAGGGTGTTGAATCTCAGAGGCCACTTCGTACTTATCGCGAGGCAATCGCTCAAGGCCCACTACAGAGATATTGTCCAATGTCAGTATTTTCATGTGTAAATTCACGCTTATATTTTAGGATGTAAGTGAAAAGATGTTAACCGTGGCGTTGTTCAAAGTCAGCCATAAAGCTTACTAAGGCATCAACACCTTCTTCAGGCATGGCGTTGTAAATACTTGCTCGCATCCCACCGACTGCGCGATGACCTTTTAATGCAACCAAATCGGCCGCTGCCGCTTCTTTTAAAAAATCAGCATCTTTATCTGCATTGGCTAACGTAAACGGCACATTCATTAAAGAGCGATTCTCAACCTTTACCGGGTTGGCGTAGAAACCACTGGCATCAATCGCATCATAGAGCTTCTGACCTTTACGCTTATTCACTTCCTCAACTGCGGCAAGGCCACCACGCTTCAATAAAGACTTAAATACCAAGCCAGCAACATACCAACTAAAAACTGGCGGCGTATTAGACATTGAGTCTGTTTCGGCGTGAACTTGATAGCGCAACATCGATGGCGTCATCGTACTTTCCTTACCAATCAAGTCTTTACGAACGATAACTATCGTTAAACCTGAAGGGCCAATGTTCTTCTGAGCACCTGCATAGATGACACCAAAGCGCGATACATCAATGGCTTTAGATAAAATCGTCGACGACATATCAGCCACCAAAGGCACTGAACCGGTGTCAGGAATATCATGAAACTCAACCCCACCAATGGTCTCGTTCGGCGTGTAATGAACGTAGGCTGCATCGGCATCAAAATGCCAAGTATCAACATCAGGAATCGAGGTGAAGTTGCCTGCCTCACCCGTCGCTGCGATATTGACATCACAATAACGCTTCGCTTCAGCAATGGCCTTTTTCGACCACATCCCTGTATTGAGGTAATCAGCCTTACGCTTATCACCTAATAGGTTAAGTGGAACCGCTGCAAATTGAGTGGTCGCACCACCTTGCAAAAACAAAACCTCATACTCATCAGAGATCTGCATCAACTCACGTAAATCGGCTTCTGCCTCTTCAGCTAAGGCAATAAACTCTTTGCTTCGATGACTTACCTCCATCACCGACATACCCATACCACGCCAATCCAATAGCTCAGACTGAACTTGCTGCAAAACCTCTAGCGGCAAGGTGGCTGGGCCAGCGCCAAAGTTAAAAACACGCGACATTCTAGATCTCCAATTTAATGTATGTTTAAGTTATAAGATATTGAAAATAAATGCTAATTTGTTTCTTCGCTTCCGCTTTCATCGTCACTTTCATCGTCCAAACTTTCAACTCTTTCAAGCCCGACTAATAGCTCCCCGTCAGCAACACGAATGAGACGAACACCTTGAGTATTACGTCCTAGCACAGAAATCTGATCCACAGCAGTACGCACCAAGGTACCACCATTGCTGATTAACATAATCTCATCAGCTTCTGTCACCGAGATTGCACCAACGACATCGCCATTACGCTCAGAAGTGCGAATAGAAATCACACCCTGACCACCACGACCTTGCACCGAATACTCGCTGACATCGGTACGCTTACCATAGCCATTTTCAGTGACAGTCAGCACCTGGCTGCCTTCAGCAACAATGATTTGCGAGATCATACGCTCACCAGACCGCATACGAATACCCCGCACACCACGAGCGGTGCGGCCCATAGGCCGCACATCAGATTCACTAAAGCGAATGGCGCGGCCGCCGCTTGCGGTTAACATAACATCGCTATCACCAGAGGTGATATCTGCACCAATCAAATGGTCACCCTCATTCAACCCTAACGCAATAATACCGTTGGCACGAGGGCGAGAGAAATCGGTGAGCGGCGTCTTTTTAACCACGCCTTGCTCGGTCGCCATAAAGATATAGTGATTATCGTCATATTCACGTACCGGCAACACCGCGGTAATACGCTCACCCTCATCTAGCGGCAGCAAATTGATGATAGGACGACCACGAGCCGTGCGGCTGGCCTGTGGTAACTCGTAAACCTTCTTCCAATAGACCTTGCCAAGACTAGAGAAACATAAAATCGTATCGTGGGTACTGGCGACAAAAAGCTTATCAATAAAGTCTTCATCTTTGATCGTGGTGGCGGCCTTACCGCGACCACCACGACGTTGAGTCGTATAGCTGGTCACTGGCTGTGCCTTCACATAGCCACCGTGGGACAACGTCACCACGACATCCTCCTCACTGATTAGATCGCCAATACTTAAGTCTTCATGGGTCGTCAAAATTTCAGTGCGACGCTCATCACTATACTGATCACGAATAGCCACCAACTCGTCGCGAATCACTTCCATCAAACGATCAGGATTCGATAGAACTCTCAAAAGTTCTTTAATATTGACTATTAACTCTTTGTATTCATTCGATATTTTGTCTTGCTCAAGACCGGTCAAACGATGCAACCTAAGATCCAATATCGCTTGCGCTTGGACAGCAGAGAGGCGATACCCCCCCTCAACCATGCCCAGCTCATCCGCTAAATCGTCAGGTCTTGCGTAGGCTTCAGAGATCGCTTCCTCCAACATTCCAACAACATCAACCGCACTCCAGGTGCGGCCCATCAAACCTTGCTTGGCTTCAGCCGGACTAGCAGAACCTTTAATCAGCGCAATCACTTCATCAAGGTTAGCAATAGCGATACCCAAGCCTTCCAAGATGTGAGCGCGCTCACGCGCCTTACGTAATTCGTAAACGGTACGACGTGTCACAACCTCTCGGCGGTGACGAATAAAGCACTCTAAAATTTGCTTGAGATTAAGTAAGCGCGGGCTACCGTCAACCAAGGCAACCATGTTAATGCCAAACACATTTTGCAATTGAGTCTGCTGATAAAGATTGTTAAGCACAACCTCACCTGACTCACCACGACGCAGCTCAATCACCACGCGCATACCGTCTTTATCCGATTCATCACGAATCTCGGTGATGCCTTCTATTTTTTTCTCTTTTACCAGCTCTGCAATCTTCTGCTGCAGCACCGCCTTATTTACCTGATAAGGCAGCTCAGTAATAATAATTCGCTCTTTACCATTACTTTCTTCTTGAATTTTAGCGCGAGCTCGCACGTAAATACGACCACGACCCGTGTGATAGGCCTCATAAATCCCACGCGCACCATTAATCAGGCCTGCCGTTGGAAAATCTGGGCCAGGAATATGCTGCATTAAGCCTTCAATACTAATATCCGCATCTTCCATCAGTGCCATACAGGCATTAATAACCTCACGCAGGTTGTGCGCGGGAATATTGGTTGCCAAACCCACGGCAATGCCTGACGAACCATTGACCAACAGATTGGGAAAGCGCGCCGGCAAAACGACAGGCTCGCTCTCAGATTCATCATAGTTAAGTGAGAAATCTACTGTCTCTTTATCAAGATCAGACAGTAATTCATGTGCAATACGCCGCATACGCACTTCGGTATAACGCATAGCCGCTGCAGAATCACCATCGACCGAGCCAAAGTTACCTTGACCATCAACCAGCATATAACGCAAGGAAAATGGCTGTGCCATACGCACAATCGTATCGTAAATAGCCGAGTCGCCGTGAGGGTGATATTTACCCATGACGTCACCGACAACGCGGGCAGATTTTTTATGGGCTTTGTTATAATCGTTGCCTTGCTCATGCATGGCATACAGCACACGACGGTGAACAGGCTTAAGGCCATCACGCACATCGGGCAATGCGCGCCCAACGATAACGCTCATCGCGTACTCCATGTACGACTGCCGCATCTCCTCTTCGATACTTATCGGGAGAACTTCCTTAGCAAACTCAGTCATGAATGTACAGTAACCTATTTAATTTATTGATAAATATCTCACTAGCGCAATAGATGCATTGCCCTGGTTTCAGTAAATCTATTGCTAGAAAAATCGAGGATCCACAGCTTCCTGCAGCTTCTTAGGAGACCGCGTCTTAACCGCGTAATTCTAGCACAAGCTGCCAACTGGTTCACCGAAAATTAACCTTATGCGCGCTAGTACTCCGTCAAGGTGATAATCCAACACAGAACTATAGAGAGTCGAAATCTAACCGATAGTAAAGACAAGCCGAACCTCTTAATCACTCAACGAGACCAGAACCATGCCTAAGACCGCAGCCATTATTGTCACCGCCCTCTTCACTGCGCTCGCAACATCTGTCTTTGCTGAGCCAGAAAATAGCTTACTTAAGGCTGCAACGAGCACACCAGTCAGTGATCACCAAGCACCGGCACCCATCATCGAAGCCAGCATTGATGAACCGGTAACACTGACTCCAAATTCATCAAACAGTGATGATTCAACTCACCACAGTGAAATCACCCAACACAACGAACATAATACTGGGCCAGCAACCATTGCCTTTGTTCATCTCACCAATATCGCCTTCGCTGATGAACAGGTCGAACTATCACCCCAGCAGACCAACGCTATCGACAAAGCCATTGCCCGCATTCAACATAACGGCGGCTCACAAAAAAGCGTCCTCGTGACCGCTCATGCAGATGACAGTGGAAATGACAGCCAAAATCTTCAGCTTTCACATGCACGCGCCACTAATGTTGCCGACTATTTAAAAAAACAAGGCGTCATTGATAACGTTATTCGCACCCACAGCTTTGGCCGTTCACAACCGCGCGGTGAAAATTGGACCGAAAACGGCCGCCAACTCAATCGCCGCGTCAGCATCACCTTAATTAAATCGACACCTGGCTAGCCAGATAATCTGGCATCCAATTATCTACTCCATGGTCAGTTCTGGCTAAAACGTCGGCATATAAACCAGCACAATCAAACCGGTATACTGCTGCCACACACAAGGTGGTAACAACATGCAACAGGTCGACACTCTTATCTATGCGCGCTGGGTAATCCCGGTTGAATCAAATAACCAGGAAGCTGGCGCTCATGCACTTGACCATCACGCCGTAGTCGTTGATAAAGGCAATATTATCGCCATTCTTCCTCGCAACGAGGCCCAGCAACAATTTCAATCTGGTGACATTGTTGAGCTCAATAGTCATGCGCTTATCCCTGGCCTGATTAACACCCACACCCATGCTGCCATGAGCTTATTTCGAGGCATGGCCGACGACCTGCCACTAATGACCTGGCTCAACGATCACATCTGGCCAGCAGAGCAAAAATGGGTCGACAAAGAATTTGTTCGCGATGGCTCCATGCTGGCTATTGCAGAGATGCTCCGTGGCGGCACCACCTGCTTTAACGACATGTATTTCTTCCCAGACATCACTGCTCGCACGGCCGTAAACAGTGGTATACGCTGCTGCGTTGGCCTCATGATGATCGACTTCCCCACCGTATGGGCACAAAACGTCGATGAATACCTAAGCAAAGGGATTGCCGTACACGATGAATTCAAAACCGAGCCCCTAATTAGCACTGCCTTTGCACCGCATGCGCCCTACACTGTCTCTGACGCACCGCTAAGAAAAATAAGAACACTTGCAGATGAAATGGATATCCCCATTCACATGCACATCCACGAAACTGCAGATGAAGTCAATCAAGCGGTCAACAGCGATGGTAAACGGCCACTACAATGCCTACATGAACTTGGCCTACTGACTCCACGCCTGCTGGCCGTGCATATGACTCAACTCACCGATGAAGAAATCGCCCTCTGCGCAGAACAAGGCGTGCACATCATCCATTGTCCCGAATCCAATCTTAAGCTAGCTAGCGGCTTCTGCCCCGTTGCACGGCTTATCAAGGCAGGCGCCAATATCGCATTGGGTACCGACGGTGCCTCCAGTAATAATGATTTAGATATGTTCGGTGAAATGCGCACCGCAGCGCTGCTAGCCAAAGGCGTAGCACAAGACGCTAGCGCCCTACCCGCAGCACAGGCACTTTACTGCGCCACCATGGGCGGCGCCAAAGCGCTAGGTCTGGACAATAAAATTGGCTCGCTAACTAGAGGTAAGTACGCTGACATCACCGCGGTAGACCTTAGCGATATCGAGACACAACCGGTCTTCGATCCCGTATCACATCTAGTCTACTGCGCAGGTCGCCATCAAGTCAGCGATGTATGGGTCAACGGAAATCGCGTTCTTAACCAACGCACACTCAGCAACATGGACATTGTATCCATTCAGAAAAAATGCATTACCCGACAACACTCCCTCACTCGCTAACTTAAAGTTAGCGATCAAGACATAGACTTACACAACTCGTTTAATTTGACTTATCTTCAACTGGAGCAGGTTTACTCGCTTTCTTCACCTGGCCAATCGACTTATAGCTGAATTTCTGACCACCGACAGAAGCCTCGTACATCAAGCCACCTTTAGCAAGTGTAAAAATCGCCACTCCATTGTTATAACCAGCATCTGCCGACACACCAGCGGTAGCTGCCACTGCCGATGCCTGCGCACCTAACTCAAATTTTCCCCGTTTAAAACGATCCATTGCTGTCTTGTCTTTAAAGAAAATAATCTCGCTATAAGCCTGCCCCCCTAGCTGCAAACCAATGGTTAACTGCGACACGCTCGTTTTACCGACTAGTTTCTCACGTTCGTAAACTTCGCCTTTGCCGTAAGCACCACCAATACCGATACCACCCTTGCCAACGGTTGGAAAAATGGCGTAGCCTTGCGCCTTATCAAAAAAAATCTGCATACCAGGATCACTGTTTTTGAAATTCGCAACCGCCTCAGCAACTGCAGCATTTTCCTTACCTTGACCTTCTGCTTTTTCTTTCGCTAAAGGATTCCAGCCTGCCGTAACCGAAAACGGCAGTAGCAGACAAACCAGCACTATCATTCGCGAACAAGAAATCATCAGCATTCTCCTCTTTGCAGAACATTCAGCTAAGCATAAATTAAGCAGCATGAACAGAGCTTAAACTGACTATTGACTTTCACCAAAGGTATTCATTTCTAAGCCATAATAAAGCCATCAACGGGTCATTTAAGGCCGTAAATTTGCCAACACGATAGCGCGCTTGAAATACAAGCAGTTTATGATGAGGCACGCACCCTGGCTCAACGCACTCCATCCTCTACGGAAGAAATCAGAAAAATTATCGGGCGATTACAAAACCAAACACAACATTCCTCCAACATCATCGAACATAGCACCGAACAAGCGCATAAGAGCGTCGAAACGACTAACTCCGCGGGCGAGGCCTTGAGTCGTATTGTCAATGCACTCGCCACCATTAACGACATGAATGATCAGATTGCGGTCGCATCGGAAGAACAAACAACTGTCGCAGGTGAAATTGGCAGATGCATCGTCAGCATCTCTGATTCTACAAAGACAACCGCGACCGAAGCTGGGGCCAACGCTCATGAAATAAATGATATCGTGACTGAGATGCAGCGCCTAAATGAAAAAGTCAGTGCAATTACGACCTAGCACCATACACAATCAATAGCTAATATCCTTTATAATCTCGAACCATGAGTACCGATATAAATACTGATCTTAATGTCGACCCGGCTGAACTAAGCAAATTTAATGCAGTAGCCTCTCGTTGGTGGGATCCTGAAGGGGAATGCAAACCCTTGCACCAGCTTAACCCGGTAAGGCTTCGATTTATTGAAGATCGCGTCGCACTGGCTGGCAAGCGCGCCCTCGATGTCGGCTGCGGTGGCGGCTTATTGAGCGAAGCTATGGCAAGTCGAGGCGCATTGGTCACGGGTATCGATATGGCCTCATCACCCATTTCCGTCGCCAAGCTACACTTGCTTGAAAGCGGGCTTGAGGTCGATTATCAGCAAATCTCTACCGAAGAATTTGCAGCGCAGCATCAAGCTGAGTTCGATGTGATTACTTGTATGGAACTGTTAGAGCATGTGCCTGACCCAAGCTCGCTCATCCATGCTTGTGCATCCATGCTAAAACCCGACGGCGAGCTATTCTTCTCTACGCTGAATCGCAATGCCAGAGCATTTGTTGAGGCAATTGTTGGCGCTGAATACCTACTAAAGATGTTACCGAAAGGCACACATCGTTATGATCGGTTTATTCGCCCTTCCGAATTAGCACGTTGGTGTCGTGAGGCAAATATTGAGATCAAAACACTTAAAGGCATGGGCTATAACCCCCTCACTCAGCAATTTAAGCTTACTGATGATTTGAGAGTAAACTACCTCGCGCATGCGCAACGGCAAGACATATAAAATATTCAACAACACGCTTGCAACCATTAATGACTCAAAACCAAAATGCACGATCCTATGATGCAGTATTGCTTGACTTAGATGGCACCCTGGCCGATACCGCGCCGGACCTTGCCCAAGCACTAAACCAAACTCTGCTTTATCACGACAAAGAAACGCTGCCCTTCGATGTCATTCGCCCACATGTATCGCACGGCGGACTTGCCTTAATAAAGCTGGGATTCGGTTTCGACGAAAACCATTCCGACTATGCAACAGCACGCGAATATTTACTCAATAACTATTTGCACAATATTGCGCAACATACCCGTCTATTTGAAGGCATGGCTGAGTTGCTTGAAACTCTTGAAAGCAACAACACCCCTTGGGGTATCGTGACGAATAAACCTGCCTATCTGACAACACCACTGGTTAAAGCGCTCGCACTCGATCAGCGCGCAAGCTGCGTGGTGTCTGGCGATACTGTCGCACACAGTAAGCCCCACCCTGCTCCGCTAATACATGCCTGCAAAGTAATGGGGGTGGCGGCGAAGCAATGCCTTTACATTGGCGATGCCAAACGCGATATCGAAGCAGGCCATAATGCCGGCATGACCACCCTAGCTGCCGCCTTTGGTTATATCAGTGACGATGATAGGGTTGAAGAGTGGCAAGCAGACGGTATTGTTCATTCAGCTTTGGAGATAGTAGATTGGATCAAGCATTAAATAGCGTACTTATAGAGCTTGCCAATACGGTCTCTGAACTCGCCACATCAAGCCCGGTATTTTTTATTATTGGCTGTCTTATTCTCATACTATTGGTCTTAATGCTGGGAGGGATGATTGGTTATTTACGCGCGCAACGCCACGTCATCACACTTCGAGAAGAATTAATTGCCATCAACACACGCCTTGAAGTTGAACGTCAATCCATGGTCCAACAAATTGCAGCAGCCGATGCTTCGCAAGATCAGCTTGCCAATACCTTCTCTGCCCTGTCACGTGATGCCTTAAAAAATAATAACGACGCCTTTTTAAAATTGGCGGGTGAGAACCTAAAACAACACCAACACAAAGCAGAACATGCTTTAGAACAAAAAGAACAAGCTGTTGCCAACCTTGTTAAACCCATTAAAGATGCCTTAGATAAAACTAATAAACAACTGCATGACGTTGAGCTAGAACGTAAACATGCCTATGGCGCTTTAGATAAACACTTAGAAACGATGATGTTATCTCAGCGTGATTTACAACAAGAAACTCGGCGCCTCGTTCAAGCATTACGCCGACCTGAAGTCCGTGGCCAATGGGGCGAGATCACACTAAAACGTTTAGTCGAACTTGCGGGCATGTCCGAGCATTGTGATTTTGAACTACAAGTCACCGCCGATGACGGCGGCAAACTCTCACGACCCGACATGATTGTACGCTTACCAGATGCACGCAATATCGTTGTTGATGCTAAAACGCCTTTGGACAGTTATCTCAGTGCAATAGAAGCCGTTAGTGATGAAGAACGTCAACAACATTTAACAAGGCATGCACGCAAAGTCAAAGATCGCATACGTGAACTGGCAAGCAAGTCCTATTGGGCTCAGTTTGAAAACACACCTGACTTTGTCGTTCTATTCATCCCCGGCGATCAGTTTCTCGATGCCGCGCTAGAAATTGATTACAACTTATTAGAATACGCAATCCAACAAAAAGTCTTATTAGCGACATCTACCAGCTTAATTGCCTTGTTACGTGCAGTTTCCTATGGCTGGCGTCAGCAGGCACTAGCAAAAAATGCCGATAAAATTCGCGAGGTCGGTGATGAACTTTATAAACGTATGGCGACGTACAGCGATTATCTGGCTAAACTCGGGCGCTCTTTAAAAAGCAGTGTTGACAGTTACAATAAAGCAGTCGGTTCGTTTGACACGCAGTTACTGCCCGGTGCGCGCAAATTCACTGAGATGGGTGTTATTAAAAAGAAAGAAATGGCAGACCTGGAAGAAATAGAACTCCTTGTCAAAACACCCAACAAAAATGAAACAGAAAATGAACCAAGTCCATCAAAGGATGATTGATTAATAATTCTGTAAATACCATTGATACGTCGCCGCCACACCCTCTTCTAGGGCGATTGTCGCCGACCAGCCCGTGTGACTAATACGGCCAACATCAACCAACTTACGCGGCGTACCGTCAGGTTTAGAGCTGTCGTAGACAATCTCACCTTGATAACCCACCACCACTTTTACTAATGCCGCTAAATCTGCAATGCTAATGTCGTCGCCAACACCTATATTAAGCCACTCATCGGTGTTCTCATAATTTTCTAATAGGTGAACACAGGCTGCTGCGCAGTCGTCAACATGCAAAAATTCACGCTTAGGTTTACCAGAACCCCAGACTGTAACAGTGGGATCCTTGTTCTCCTTTGCTTCATGGAATTTACGCATGAGTGCAGGCATGACGTGAGAATTATTTAAATCGAAATTATCACCGGGACCATAAAGATTTGTTGGCATCGCAGAAATAAACCGTGCGCCGTACTGCTTGGCATAA
>NVRQ02000002.1 GCA_002400905.2 Gammaproteobacteria bacterium
AGCGCCTACATAGGTGTTATTTACGGTAAAGAAGCGCTCCATAGCATTTGCTAAGCCAGTCAAAGAGCCTGCGCAGTCTGCTCTGCGAGAATCTTGAACCTGTCGCGTGTACGCAGGATAGGCGATAGCCACTAAGATGCCAATAATCGCTACGACTATCATGAGTTCTATCAACGAAAAACCGTGATTTTTGTAAGTAGGGGGCACTGTATAACTGCTTTCATTACGTGAGCGTGCGCCACATGTTTGACATGGGATTTTTTTTGATACGCTACTCATAGATTGTAATCCTATGCTTTTGTTTATAATCTTTTGGCAGGATCCATATTTCATTAATAATCTTATTATTATGGCTTCCAGTGAGTTGTTTGTAGCCAATCTTGCTGCCTATATTCAGTCGATGTTGTTTACCGCCTTTACTCGATGGTGAGTGCACGATTACATCCTTAGGGAGAATATAGAGTCTGTCACTAACAACAATGATATTTTTTTCAAATACAATGCGATCAATAACGCCAGTATGAGAAAAGCCATTTTCCGGATAGGGCGTGGTGAGTCCTGAGGCAAAGATCAAATTCGGGCTTGCGAAGCTCAAAATTAGTAATAACTTAAAGCAAAGCTTATTCATGAGTGGTTCCTTCATAAAAGTTAAATAAATGCACAGTGTTTATTGAGTGATTTCTTCCCATGAAAGGCGTCCCTCATTAGGGTCGGTAAGTGGAATAATCGCTGTTTGATCAATATTTGAGCCATTAATCAGGTTCTGGCTGCTGCCACTTTCAGTGGTACCGGTATAACGTGTGTTGCTCAAAATACTGGAGCGAGACGCTATACCCTCGAGGCTTTCACCCGCTGCACCCAGATTGCCGATGGCGTCTAGATTGTCAATCCTTCCATCGTTATTAATATCAAAGACAGGCTCGTTCGGGCTGCCACCATTAGCGATTTGAGCAATCATCAGAAAGCTGCTACCACCGGCACTACAGGGGTCGGAATCTGGAATAATCGTGTTAAAAAACACGAGGTTACCTCGAACTACGGCATCGGTGACTGCGCGTTCACCTGTGGCGGGTAAGTTAATAAACCAACCGTTATCTCCACCGGGACTATAGTTAACGTTATTATCGGTTAGTGTGCGGCCTAAGACGCCACCCGAAGTGGCTCCGTTACCAATCGTTTGTTGTACGAGGTCGTCGATAGTTAAAATTCTATTGCTAGAGGCGCCGCCGCCGGTGCTGGTGCCAGTGTCCCAAATACCATAGAATGTTTGTGGAGCAGCCGTACTTTGGTCGCCATCGACCAAGTATTGACCCGTACCAAATAATACGAGTGTGTTAGGTTCAGTGATAGAGGTGGTGATTGCCTCAGTGTTTCTAACAATTGTAGGTGTTGTTGTAATGGGTTGGTTTGCTGGCGTACTAAATAGGGCTCTTGGGTTGTCGCCGGCCGAATAGGCCACCTCCCAGTTAGCTTGATCGGTATCAGACAGGTCAAATACCCACATATTGCCTTCTAGGTCACCGGCATAGACTCTGTCTGCGGTACCATCATTATCGCTGTCAATTACCGCGGGCGATGAAAGACCATTGCGTGCCCCAGGTGTGCCGACATTAGTTGAAATTTTTATATAATCGGTATTAAGTGTCCAAGTTCCATCAAGACCACCATCAATATAGGCGATGAATAATTGTGCTTCACCACTGCCGCCGAAATCGTTATAGCCGTTACCGAATATTGCCGCCCAACGACCATTGTTGAGAGGCACTATGGAAGGGTTGCTGAGTGTGAATCCCAAGTCAACATCATCAGCATCGCTAAACTCCCATAGAACAGTATTAGCAGGGCCGCCAGCAGACTCTGAGAAGCTAGGGTTGGTGATGTCCAGTGCAAATAGGCCGCGCCCGCCAGCGCCAGACCCACCAACCAAAATAGTTTCCCAAGACGCTGTGCCAGTTGTGGTTGTTCTGACAAATGCATCGGATACGGTAGGTGTGAGATCGACATAGAAGCGATGTGCATAGGCAGGGTCGCTCAGGTAATGTAATCCTTCAGACGTGTTGGTAGAGGCCAAATATGAGGGCACATACGCCATTATTTCTTCACCATTATTTTCTGCAAAGCCATGGAGCATGCCATCATTTGCTCCTGTGTAGATTACGCCAGCACGGCTTGCTTGAGCAATACGAAAAAGGCTGTGAGGAGTAGGTGGGGTGGGCAAAGAGTCATGTAGATTGTCGGGCCAGATTTGGGTGGGCTCACCAACAAAGGTTGGCGCGGAGTTGATGATATCTCCAAGTCGACTACCGCGCTCGCGAAGTATCTTGGTGTTATGAATGTCAGTCGGGCTTTCCGTCACACTGCAAGTGCCGGAGCTGTTTTCTTCGCACGTGCGGCTGCCTCGCAAATACTCAAGTCGAGCTCGCCCTAGAGCGATATTAGACTGACTGAGATCAGCATTGGTGCGAAGATCATTTTGCTGATCTGGTGTTAGGTTAGCCCATTGAAATGGAATGCCATCGGTTCCGTTATAGCTCAATATTGTGCGTGGGTTTAGTATTAGGTTACGGTTGGTCAACTCTGTGGCGGCAGACCATCGCGGGGTATTGCCAATATTCCCAGTGTTTGGGTCTATAGGAAATGCCAGTAAATCGCCATCCCAGTTTTCACTGTTTAGTAATGAAAGGTAGACGTCTGTATTGGTATCCAGTGCGCTAGTATTGAAAGAAACTGCGGCGGATGATCCTCTGGAGGCAGAAATAGCGGAAACTGCAGATCGAATACCATCAATGAGTTGTTGAGGGTTGCCAGCACTGAGGAATTCGCCGCGCCCGTTATAGGCAGCATGACGCATGTCGTCAACTGTGGTGAGATTATTGGCTGTTGGTGTAGGCCAAGCAAAAGGCGCGGTTCCATTAAGCATTGGGTTAGCAGTAACTGACCCTGTCAGACCAAATGCAACAGTAAATGTTTTCATATGTTGATGCATGAAACCGTTAGTCAGATTTGCAGAGTCTGGGTCAGAGTCAGTACGGATGACTCTATCAGGTAATGTGGTACTAAGGTCGCGTTCGTAAAAATGCATGGCGACGTCAGCTAAGGTATCTGCTACGGTATTTTCGGTGTCATCGTCTGCGTACGAGCCGCCATCAAATATTCCGGTTCCATCGATGTCTGTGTCACCTATATTTTGGGGGTCTGGACCATTCCAAAAACCATCTGACATTAGGATAGTGAAATTTTGTTGGCATTCGCCACCGAGTGCGTTTGATAAAATAGGTGTGGGTCCCCAGTTGGTGTTTTCGCCTTCAAAATAGCGACCTGCACGATCTAGGCCTGTTCTCAAGGGCGTGCCGCCTGCCGAGCCGAATCGAAATAGATCGTTTAACAGAGCCGTTTTATTTGCTTGCGCCGTTGTGTCTATCGGCAGAGAAATATCATCTACGTCTCTAACAGGTGTGCTATTTGCATCATTCAAGTTATTAATTCTTCCTAGCCCCATTCTCGCATTAGATTCGAACATAACTTGCGATAACGCACGCTTAGCAACAAACTCGCGATCACGATAGTAGGTATACCAATTCGCGTAGTTTTGTTGCGAGTTAGGATCGGTGGGGCTGCGTGTTGCAGGTAGGCTGTCTACTGCGACGCCATTGGCGTCGTCTGATACATCGCCACATTCGTCTGTAGCGGCATCTGGGAGAGCGAAACGATTTTCGCTGTCAGGCCCATCATATCGCCCGTTGCCGTTGTCATTCCAGCGGAAAAAAATGTGTTGGTCTATATTTCTGTTATTGGCAGCACCCGTGAGATATGGATTGAAACGTGCACTGGCAAGTGTCTGATTCGCATAGGGCACGTCTGCACTGTCGTTACCTGCCCAAGGTGTATATTCAAGTATTGGGTCATAAGCCATTATATTGAAACCTCGGCACGTTAATCTTCTGCTTAAGACGAGAAAGTCGGTGTTGGTGGTAGCATTCAATATACTGGCTGGAGGGTGAAATAAATTACTATCACCACCACCTGTTCCAAATGCTACGCCGCCTTCCATGAAGGTTCCAGCATTGAGTAATTGTTCCCAACCCATACTTCCTGAATCGTCAAACATGAAGGCGATGTTGGGTTGAATTGGGTTGGCAAGAAATAAAGGAGTGTCAGCTAAATTGCCGGGTGCTGAGTGACTGAGTGGTGCCGTAAACATTGCTAGAGGAAGCGTCACTGCTACTGAAAAAACTTTAAGCTGATGTATGATTTTTTTCATTTTATTTGCCCGTATTAACGATTGGCCGTTATAAGTTTCTATTTTTGAAATAATATTCATTATTAATAAAGCTTGGTGCTAGAGGATGCGACCGAAATGGCTTCTAATGATAGCTTCAGCGCCTGTGAGCGCTCCGCCTGATCCTCGCGCGATGATTCGAAATGTAGTAACGTTTGAAGGGGCGGCGATGCTATTTGAACCGATATTTAATACGGTACTGTTATTGGCGCTTTGAATTTGCCCAATCTCTTGAATGAAATAGAGAGAGTTAGCGCTGCCATCAGGTGTGATTGCTATGGCATGGTTGGCTGGGTTTGACCAAGTAGTGGGAATAGTGAAATCGGGTTCGTTATGGAACTGACGGTATAGACCGTTGATGCCGGGTAATCCAGCGTTGAGTGAGGGGAAACTATTTATGAGTGCTTCTGCAGTCCGAGCCGCCGATTCTGCTGACTGTAACGCTATATTTCTATCTAATGTGGCATGCGCCATTTTTTCTTCCAAGCTTGTTGCCTGCATCGAGTTAACACCAATAATGGTTAGCACTAATAATAGTAATAGGCTAACGATGAGTGCAGCGCCCTGTTGATGGCCTAATTTTTTATTTTTTAAGATCATTGTTTTGGTCTCAAATAGAGTTTCTATTTTCGGTTAAATGGTCCGATTTCTTAGCGTGATTGTGCTAGTAAATACGCGATATAATCTGTTGTCAGCCGCAGTAGTTACTGCTGGCCCATTAAAGATATAGGTTTGTGGCGCAGAGGTGAGATTGTTGTTATAGCTTTGCACCAGAATGGAGACTCGTATGCTGACGACGTTTGCCATGTCCACAACAAGGTTTGCTGGCACATAATAGTTTGGCGTGCCGACGCCTGGGCTGCCGGGTGCGCTAGTATCTTCTCCGTATAAAATCTGTAGATTATTGATGCCATCTACCAGCTCTTGATTGTTGCGAAATAATGCAGGCTGGCCAGCTGCTCCAGGAGCAATAGAGTAGATGATTGTACGTACTGGAAATACTTGCGCATCAGTTTGGTATGCATTAGACAGGTTTACGGCGCTAGTGAGTAGACCGAAGGTGCCTGGAGTGGCGTTTGATATTGAAAATATATCGCCGTTACTGCAGTCACTCACTATGACATTATTGTTTTGTGCTAAGCCATTATTTATTGTCGTAGTGATGGCTGTTAGGCTGGTTGCAGCTTGCACGTTTAGCCCTGTGCCAAAAGCACCTCTAACTAGAATGCCGTCCGCACCATTAAGCCCGGTATTGTCGGTGCCCGCTAAGCCGCCAGCGCCAAAATTGATTGCACCGAGTAGGCCGCTAGCAGCAGCATTGGGTATATTATTTGTTACATTGGCTAAACTGTTTGTGCATCCCCAAAAATCTGCCAGACGCAAATCGCGTGCGAGGAATTCCATTGCGAACCTGCCATTCTCTTGTATTTGCGATAAGCCTTGGTTAACGCGATAAGTTCGGCTGCTGGAGGCGAAGATTTGTGCTACGCCAGCGAGCAATAATAGTCCGATTGTTATTGCCACCATTAGCTCGACTAAAGAGAGTCCTAATTGGCGCATGATAATGGTTCTATCTATAGCTAATTTCTTCATGGCTGAAAGCTTGTTATAAACTGTTGATTAGGGGTCGCTAGGTTGCGGTCGTCATCCCACCAAAGTTTTATGACAAATAAAGGGCCGACGCCATCACATTGATGATTTGCTATGCTGGTACCAGCAGGGGCTGCTGTGCTGTCAATACAGACAACTCCTTGTCCACCGGCTAATGCTTGAGTGATTGCTGCATTCCATTCAGCGGCATCATTTTGTGCTAGCTGCGCAGCGGTGCACCCAGGGGGAATAGCGCATGCGCCAACCGCGGCGGCGGCGGGTAAATGGTAGTTTCCTGCGTTGCGGCCTTGGATGTTTGCTCGGACACGATCTGCCATATCAGAGGCTAGAATCGCAGCTTGGCTGCGTGCTATTGAATTGTTATTACTTTGCAAGCTGGCTGCTTGCAGGCTTGCCAGCCCTAACAGTCCAATTGATAGTACTACAACGGTGATCAGGACTTCAATGAGTGTGAAGCCTTGCGTGCGCACAAATTTTGATTTTTTATTGCTGATTTTTTTCATTTTGGGTTTTTTTTGAGTTGGTGATGCATTGATATGCCTATGGGCAATTATTGTTTGAGATGTTGACGCGACCAGCTGGCGAGACGGCGAGCGCTCTACCTATTTCCGCAGTACGGTTGTCACACAAAGTTAATGTGTCGGCTGGTGACGTTAGAAGGCCAGTTGAGCTGTATTGAAATTGGCTTTGTGCTGCACTAGTTAGGGTTAAATTCGCTGCAGCAGTTGGATTGATTGGATCAATGACGCGCACTACCTCCGCAGCATCAAGAACGTTATCTCGGTCTTGGTCTACCCACACTACTGCGCCTGCCGCCCAATTTGTTCCACCAGTGCATGTTGGTGGATTGGCATTAAATGTTGTGCTAACACATATGGTCGTATTTCTCTGTTGTTTAATCGCTGTGCTTCGCGCAAGTTGCATATTGCCAATGAATTCATTGGCGGAAGCAGTAATACGATTATTTTGAATAAGCGTACTGAAGTTGGGTATGGCAATGCTTACTAATATCGCAGCAATGGCCATAGTGATGATTAGCTCGATCAGCGTAAACCCGCATTGATGGTTGCTATCTGAATTTCTGTGTTTTTTATCCATGAAGCTGTCATCGGCGTGTCTGGGGATAGGTTTAGGATTTGTAGACAGGTGGTTCGGATTTGGCGATAAGTGGTCGAAATTCGACCAAATCGACGGGATTTGATGATTGCTTTGGCTGCTGATCTTTAGTCCAGGGTTGACACCACAGTCGCTTGTTAGGCTTACCTATATATATTGTTAAGGTGGGCGATGCTGCAAGCTCATACGCTGCGGTATTGGAGTGATTCATAGTATGTGGACATCGGTGTAAACTGTGCATTGGGTCAAAACCAGTAATTGGTCGTATTGTTGATTCGATAGATTATTTCTAAGATGGGATTTCCATGAATGTTGGGATAGTTGGTTTGGGTGCGATGGGTGGCGGTATGGCGGCCAATCTGCATCGTGCCGGGGTGTTGGCGTGTGTTTACAATCGTAGCCGTCAGCGCAGTGATGAGTTTATAAAAACGTGTTCTGTTGATGTTGCGGGCAGTGTTGCTGACCTTGCGGCGGGTTGTGATGTGATAATTATTTGTGTGTCGCATGATGAGGATGTATTGGCAGTCGTTGCGCAAATTGAGCCGGTTATTTTGCCTGGCACGGTTGTGGTGGATACCTCGACAGTGAGTCATACCACTGCTAAGCACGTGGAGAAGCAGTTGGCCAACCGTGATGCGTATTTTCTTGATGCGCCGGTGAGTGGCGGTGCGGAAGGCGCTAAGAATGGCACGTTGGCGATGATGGTGGGTGGTGATAGCGTGGTGCTTGAACGTGTTCGGCCAGTACTTGAGGCAATGACCAAGACGATTGTGCATATGGGTGGTGTCGGCACGGGTCAGGCAACTAAAGCAGTCAATCAAATTATGGGCGCGGGCATTAACCAGGCGGTTACTGAGGCTTTGGCGTTTGCTGAGGCCGAGGGCTTGCCGATTGATAAGGTGATAGAGGTAGTGGGTGCCGGCGCGTCGGGAAATTGGTTTTTAGATCATCGTGGCGCGACGATGACTCAAGATGAGTTTGCGCCGGGATTCAAGTTGGGCTTACATTATAAAGATTTGGAAATTTGTAAAGCGATGGTTGCTGAGCATGGTGTGCAGCTGCCTGTGGTTGAGATGACGTTGATACTTAAGGGCACCTCTATTCATTGCTTATGGCCTCTGCCTGATCTGAAGCGTGCGGATGCAAGGCGCAACCCGCCGATAAGGCTGGTTGCCTTATCAAGGATTGTAACGCAGCAGACGCGTGCTTCAGATCAGGCCCTACGGGG
>NVRQ02000020.1 GCA_002400905.2 Gammaproteobacteria bacterium
TATTATATTGGTCTCATGTCAGGCACCAGTGTCGATGGCATCGACGCCGCTTTAGTAGACATCAATGATGGCAAGATAAAATGTTTAGCAACAAAATCTATTGCGTTTGATGCACCACTTAGAAATGCCCTCATAAAAGCCTGCTCTAAAAGCTATAGCTCATCAGACCAGGCGGCCGAACTTGATTCTCAACTTGCCTATATCTACGCAAAGACAGTCACTGATTTGCTTAATATATCGTCAGCAGATCAATGCAACATCGTTATTGGTTGTCATGGACAAACCATCAATCATGCGCCTAATGCTTCACCCTCTTTTAGTTTACAAATTGGCAATGCGCAAAAACTTGCCAATCTCTGCAAGATACCCGTTGTTAGTGACTTTCGCAGTAAAGACCTCGCAGCAGGTGGACAAGGCGCGCCGCTCGCGCCAGCATTTCATGCTACTGTTTTTCGCAGCACAAAAGAGTCTCGCGTCGTTCTTAATCTCGGAGGCATCGCTAACATTAGCGTCTTATCAAAAGATAACAACACAGATGTTATTGGCTTTGATACGGGCCCAGCTAATGGCTTAATGGACTATTGGATCAATAAGCATTTAGAAAAACACTTTGATGATGCAGGGCAGTGGGCAGCAAGCGGTCAATTCAATTCAGCTTTACTTGAAACCTTGCTAGACGATGATTACTTTACGCTCACACCACCAAAAAGCACTGGCCGGGAATTGTTTAACGCTGATTGGCTCGAACATAAACTGAGTCAGTTCACTACTCTGCCATCAAAAGATGTGCAGGCAACCTTATGTGAGTTAAGCGCAATCACTGTTGCCAACGATATTAAGCGCTATGCAGCAGATTGCCAAAGAGTATTAGTCTGTGGTGGTGGTGTTCATAACATCGAACTAAAACGCCGTTTACAACAACACTTACCTAATGTTCAAATCGTTAGCACTGCTACATTAGGCGTAGACCCCGACTTTGTCGAAGCTATTGCCTTCGCTTGGTTGGCCCAACGTCATGTCAATAAACTTACCGGTAACTTACCTAGCGTGACGGGCGCCTCAAAAAAAGTGATCTTAGGCACGCTGACCACTCCAACAAACAGATAATGAGTCGAACACTGCAAACATGTTCGCCCCATGCATTTCACTGATTATAGTTTTGCTATCAGGCAGTTAACTATTGCAACGCCTGTAGCCAATATATTGGCATTTAATACGCTATTTAAATCAAAGACCTAATGGAATCGTCCCCACCGCACCCTAAACTGCTGCAAATGAGCCATGATGTAAGCACTAAACAAACATCAAGTAGAAATAGAGCGAAAACAAAACAATTAAGGTACTAGGAATTGACTTGAAGTGAGTAGATAATATTTTTCAAGTACACTGACCCCTTGATTTACTTGATTTAGAATCCAGCGTTCCTTGCTCAGGCTTCTTCATAATGTCACCGTCTCGATATTCCTTCTTCCAACGGTAGAGCATTATGGGATGTATAGCGAGAACCTCTGCAATATCGAGACTGTAATCTTTTCTGTGTAATTGTCTATCATTAGCCCCCTCAAGGGGAAAGGATAGATAACAATGAAAAAAGAAGACCTCCAGGCCTTCGCACAAGAAGCCGCTAAAAATATCAAAACGGAAGAAGATTTAAACGAATTCCGACAGATGCTCACCAAGATCACCGTTGAGGCGGCATTGAATGCGGAGCTTAATGATCACTTAGGCTACTCCAGGCACGAGAAAACCAGCAACGACAACAGTCGTAATGGATTTTCCAGTAAAACGCTGCAAACCGAAGACGGCCAATTTGAGTTAAACACCCCGCGTGATCGCAACGGTGATTTTGAGCCGCAGCTCGTCAAGAAAAAGCAGCGTCGCTTTACCTCGATGAGCGATAAAATATTATTTCTGTATGCGCAGGGTTTGTCTACCCGAGAAATTGTCACCACCTTCAAGGAAATGTACGGTGCGGATGTTTCTGCCAGCCTTATTTCAAAGGTGACCGATGCCGTTATTGAGCAGGTCGTCGAGTGGCAATCCCGTCCGCTGGATGCGGTGTATCCTATTGTTTATCTCGACTGCATTGTGCTCAAAATACGGCAGGATAAACAGGTCATCAATAAAGCGGTTTATCTCGCACTGGGCGTCAACATGGAGGGCCACAAAGAATTACTCGGCATGTGGCTGTCAGAAAATGAAGGCGCCAAGTTTTGGCTGAGCGTGCTCACCGAGCTTCAAAATCGTGGCGTCAATGATATCCTCATCGCCTGCGTTGACGGCTTAAAAGGCTTTCACCCCAAGGGCACTTCCTCGCTAACGCTCAGGGCGCCTGATGCGATACAGGCCGTCTACCCGCAAACGCAAATACAGCTGTGCATCGTCCACATGGTACGCAACTCAGTGCGCTACGTGCCCTGGAAAGATTACAAAGCGGTTACCGGTGACTTAAAGAAGATTTATCAATCCATCACTGAAGATGAAGCCTTGCTTGCGTTAGAGCAATTTGAAAAATGCTGGGATGAACAATATCCGCAAATAAGCCGAAGCTGGCGCGCCCATTGGCACAACCTCAACACCTTGTTTAATTATCCTGCCGATATCCGCAAGGCCATTTACACCACCAACGCAATTGAGTCGCTGAATAGTGTGATTCGAAAAGCCATTAAAAAACGGAAACTCTTTCCGACCGATGATGCTGCAAAAAAAGTGGTGTACCTTGCGATACAGCAAGCATCAAAGAAATGGACGATGCCGATTCGGAATTGGAAAACTGCCCTGAATCGCTTTATGATTGAATTTGAAGACCGCTTGATTGATTATGTATAAAACTTAACTCAGGCAGTTACACAGAATTGTTTACAGTCTCATTTTCTTTGCTGGTTTTCCCACCAGCTAGTTCTTTAGCTTTAGATAATAGCTCTGGAGTCTCCCAGTCTATAATTTTGGTTGAGGCCAAATATGTATTCATTTTTTAGGGTCAATTAGATTCTATTAGTAAATAAGAATATAGGGTTTATGTTAGTTTTAGCGTACGTCTTGTATAACTGCTAGGGGGCGTTCTCAATTACCTGAGTGAGCATGATTCTGAGGCATTTTTTGTGCTGGCAAGGCGCGGTGAGGCGCACCCCAAGAGTACTTCCTCAGCAATGCTACCGCATTGCCTCAGGGCGTAAGTGTTGTTCTATTGCAACGAACCGCAACGCCGCCAGTGCGAAAAAGGGCCAGAACCTTGCCGCGAACGGTGATTGAGAACGCCCCCTAGTGCTTACTAATAATATCTTCTACTATCATGGTATGTCTAGCTGTCATTAATCTAGGATAAAAATTATTCATGTCGGTTCGTTTGTTAAATTTGCGCCCTGTTCCTGAAGATGAGGCCGAAGAGATTCGCCAATTATTGACCGAAAAGGGTTTTGATTTTTATGAAACCCCAGCA
>NVRQ02000021.1 GCA_002400905.2 Gammaproteobacteria bacterium
ATCGCTTGCTTGTCGGGTTTCCAGTTAGGCGGGCGGCGGCGGGGTGCGATCGCCGGCTAAAGAGATGGCTAGTTGATACGCTATATGTCGGTATAATATAGAATTGAATGACATAATTGGGGGTATGGGTGGCTGGATCAGGTATTAAGGCGCCGCATGCATCACGGCTGAGCTTTGTCTCCAGTGTAGGTGATGCCTTGCTGATTGGCATAAGCCTGGTGTTTGTCACCCGACTCTATGCCATCACTTGGAGTGACAAGTACAATCTGCTGCTTGCCATATCAATAGGCTTGTTCTTGTTCGTTGCTGGTGTGCAGCGACTGTATACCGATAGCGCTGTGATGTCGCTAACCAAGCGCGCCGTCAAGATTTCTTATATCTGGCTTATCATCGTCATGACATTATTGTTGCTGGGTTCGGCAACGAAGACTTCGGCCGATTATTCGCGGCTGACCATGTTTACATGGTTTGCGGTAACACCCGTCTTGATGATTCTTTGGTATACGGCACTGTTGTGGTTGCAAAACACATTATATAAACGCGGCTGGAATATTCGTCGTGTGGCGATTGCCGGTGCACGAGATCTGGGTAAACAGGTCGCCTATTCATTGATCAATTCGCACAATATGGGAATGAAACCGGTTGGTTTTTATGATGACCGCAAAACCAATGGCCCAAGGCCACTGGTGCATGACCCGCTGCCGATAGTGGGCACGATGGAAGATTTGGTGCGTGCGGCGCGCGACGGCGATATCGATGTCGTGTTTATCGCCCTGCCAATGCGCGCTGAAGAACGTATAAAAATGCTGGTCTCAAAACTGTCAGATACGACCGCTTCAGTTTATATTGTCCCCGATTTTTTCATGTTTGATCTGCTTAGTGCGCGTTGGGGTAATATCGGCGGCTTGCCAGTGGTCAGTATTTACGATACCCCGTTCTACGGCATTGATGGTTGGCTCAAGCGATCTTTTGATGTGGTGATGGCAAGCGCGATACTGGTGCTGATAGCCTTGCCCATGTTGTTTATTGCCGTTGCTATCAAGCTGACATCTCCTGGCCCAGTGCTCTTTAAACAACGCCGCTACGGAATTAACGGCGAGATGATCGAAGTCTACAAGTTTCGCAGTATGACGGTCACTGAAGAGGGTGACGAGGTGCGTCAGGCCACCAAAGGCGATGCGCGTGTGACCAAGTTGGGCGCTTTTTTACGCCGTACCTCTTTAGATGAATTGCCACAGTTTTTTAACGTATTGTTTGGTTCGATGTCGATTGTTGGGCCGCGGCCGCACGCGGTATCCCATAACGAGGAATACCGTGGTTTGATTAGTGGTTATATGTTGCGTCACAAAGTGAAGCCTGGGATAACCGGCCTGGCTCAGGTTAATGGTTGGCGTGGAGAAACAGATACCTTAGAAAAAATGCAAAAGCGTATTGAATACGATTTGGAATATATTAATCGTTGGTCGGTATGGTTGGACGCCAAGATTGTGTTAAAAACCATTACGCATGGTTTTATCGATAAGAATGCCTATTGAATTTTTTGTAAATTACAACACTATTGTCCCGTTAACTAAACTTCGTCATACCGGCGCAGGCCGGTATCCAGTAAGCTATTGAAAGGCATGGATTCCGGATTGGCAAAACGCCGTTTGGGATGGCAACACTCTTTTTTGATGTTCATGTCTTCCAAGCTTCTGTTTATCCCTCTGTCTTTTATCAATACGCGGATTCAAATCTGAAGTGCATCACCTAATCAGGTAGAAGAAGGAGCCAGTTGAAGGTAAGCTTCTCCCCTTTTTCTCCGGCAAGAGATTAAGTGATGATGAGAACTTACCAACAACTGACCTACGAACAACGATGCCAGATTTCGGCTCTGAAGAAAAGCGGTTGTAGCCAAAGGAAGATTGCTGAGACCATTGGGACTGCTCAACCCACCGTGAGCAGGGAGCTGGCAAGAAATACAGGCGCCAGAGGGTATCGCCATAAACAAGCACAAGAAAGGACGGGGCAGCGGCGCGCAGAGGCATCACAGCCTACAAAAATGACGCCAGACATGATTGCAGTGATTGAGTCAAAGCTGCGCGTAGAGTGGAGCCCAGAGCAGATATCGGGTTGGCTATTGAATGATCAGGAGTTGCTAATCAATCATGAAAGCATCTATTTGCATATATGGGCAGACAAGCAGGCTGGTGGTGATTTATTTACGCACCTTCGGCATCAGGGCAAGAAGTACAACAAGCGTCGCAACGGCAAATCAACACGCGGCCAAATAAGAAACCGTGTCAGTATTGATGATCGACCCCAGATCGTTGACGACAAGTCGCGCATCGGAGACTGGGAGATCGACACAATGATCGGTAAGGGCCACAGCGGCGCCCTGGTGACAATAGTCGAGCGGGTGACGAAGCTCACTGTATCTACCCGGGTTAATAGCAAGAGCGCTGCAGATGTGGCCCAGGCCACGATAGCCCTGCTCAAGCCATTTGAGGATGTTGTTCACACTATCACTGCTGACAACGGAAAAGAGTTTGCGTACCATGAGCAAATCAGCAAGGCGCTATCGACTGAGGTTTACTTTGCCCACCCCTATAGCTCTTGGGAGCGGGGTCTAAATGAAAACACCAATGGCTTGCTGCGACAATACTTTCCAAAGAGCACGGACTTCAAGAAAGTTGAGCAGATAGAGGTGAGGCGGGCACTGAGACGGCTTAACTCTCGGCCAAGAAAAGACCTGGACTTCAAAACTCCAGCCCAATTAATGGACAATCATAGGGCTGCATTAGCGGCCTAACCTGTGATGCACTTGGAATTTGAATCCGCGATATGCCTTCTAGCTGAATTCACCAAAAGTTAACGGGACAGCAGTGAAATTACAAATTAAATTCACGAACTATAAAAATTGCTAAAAGTATCCATAAAATGATTTAATTGGTCTTCGGGAAGTTTATTAATCCCCGCTGCGGCGGCGCGTCCTCCGCCGGTATCAAACTGACGACAAATCTCGTCTGCACCACGCTTATTGTTAAGTGGCGCGCGGACACTGGCCAGCACGTTTCCATCGCCGAGGTCTGTGATTACTGCATGCGCACGATTCGGGTGTTGGTTAGCAAGATCATTACCAAATACGCCTCTTACACGCTTAGCCCACGTTGCGTTGGGTAGTTGGTAAACTGCTGCATGCGGTTGATCAAATATTGGCTTTATGTTTATTGCTGTGCTCATATCATCTTTGTAACCCGCTTCTAAGGTCGCAAATGTTTCTGTATCTTCTTGCATAAACATTTGCGGTGTTGCATAAACTGAAGTACGTTTAAACAGCTCCGCGGGATGAAAGTAGAGGTCTTCAAGTTGTGACCCATAGCCGTTATAGTTTAGGTATATACCCAGATCTTGTAACTTGGATAGCCCGTTAGCATTCAAATCTAATTCTTTAGCAAGTGTCGTGGCGCTAGCATGAAGGTTATCGCCGAAAGTCCCCACCACAGCCCATGCCAGATAGCGGCCTTTTAATTTTTGATTGATGAGTAAACTGGTACAGACGTCTGGCGTGGTATTGATCAACGTTTTAAGTTGTGGGTGTTGAGGAATTTCGCCGGCATAATGATGATCGCAATAAAATACTTCTGCACCTTGTGCCAGTATCCTATTAACGTCATCGCGATTTTTATCCAATGAAATGTCGAGTACGGTAAGTAGGTCACCTGATGCCGCGGATACGCGGTCAAGTAAATTTATATCCCGTTTTATCCCTGTAATCAACTCTGATTCAACTGGATTTTGCAGACGCATTTGCGTCAATGCGCAAATACCGTCTGCGTCACCGTTAAAGCAATCTATATAAGACATCAGTGCTTATCCCGTTAACTTGAAATATATCGCTGTTCAACAGTCGAAATGCTTAGCGATTAAATTATTTTGAGGGGCTAGAGACATGAAAACCAATAATACTCCTCTGTCATTCCGGCATAGTCCAGAATCCAGTGGTTTCAACGATATTCTGGATTCCGGCCTTCGCCGGAATGACCGGAAAAAGTTAACGGGATAGCAATGATAAGACATATCACTCTAGCCCTTCAACATTTTAGAGTGACTGGTAATAGTCCATCAATATCTTTGCCACCTCAGGCCGAGAAAACTCCGGTGGTGGTGCGATGCCATTGCCTAATAATTCACGCACTTTGGTGCCTGATAGTAAGACAAAATCTTCAGGGGCGTGATCGGGTACGTCACGCATCATTACGACTTTATTGAGCTTC
>NVRQ02000022.1 GCA_002400905.2 Gammaproteobacteria bacterium
CACAATTGGTTGATTAAGCGTGGCACACCACTTGTATACTTATGAATCCCCGCATAAGCCTCATCGCTGATCACTGGGTCAGTGGTCCAACCCACCAACGTCATTCGATGCTCGATATAGGTCTTGGTTTCGTCTTCGCCTAACGGGTTTAGGTGATAAGCAGCTATCACGCGCTGACGTAACTGCTCCATCTGCGGTGAACGTAGCGTATCTTTGAAATCAGCTTGGCCCAGCAAGAAACTCTGCAACAAAACCTTGCCCGAAAGCTGAAAATTGGACAACATACGCAGCTCTTCCAGCGAGCTTAGCGGTAAGTTCTGGGCCTCGTCAATCACCAACAAAACACGTTTGCCCTCACGCGCACGCGTAATCAAAAATGTTTCCAAGTTCTTGAGAAGGGTTGCCTTACCCAGGCCTTCATGTGCCAAACCATAGGAAGAAGCAATCATGCGGAGCATGTCATCAGCGCCTAGCTGTGTCGTAACGAGCTGTGCTGCAACAATATTTTCTTTGGAAAGACCCGCAAACAAGTTGCGAACAAGCATGGTTTTGCCAGTCCCAACATCACCCGTAATAACAATAAACCCCTCACCCTGAGTAAGGCCATACTGCAGGTAGGATTGCGCGCGCTTGTGGCCTCGGCTACCAAAAAAGAAGCGTGGGTCAGGACTCAGCGCAAAAGGCTTTGCGGATAGGTTATAAAACGACTCGTACATGACTTGATTCTCTTTTCAGAACCTGGCTGATCCTTTCATTAGAACCATTAATTTCGCGCATACAAGGGCGCTCAAGCACAGACCCTTCTTGATTTCAACCTACTTTATACCATGCTTACTCATTAAATCATAGAGTGTGGGCCGGCTGACACCTAACAGCTCGGAGATTCTCGAAATATTGCCCTCGTAGAGGCTAAACGCCTTGAGCAGGGCTTCATACTCTGCTCGATCACGTACTTCCTTAAGATTAAGTGGTTGTATTGTGTCATCACTGGCTTCTATGCCGAGGTCATCTGCCGTAATTTGCACTCCCTCAGACATCAATACCGCTCTTCGCACGGCATTTTCAAGCTCACGCACATTGCCAGGCCACGGGTAGCGAGAAATAACCTCAAGCGCCTCCGCAGAAAAGCCTTTTGGCTTGGTTTTCTTGCCAAGTTCCTGCTTGCTACGCGCCATAATCGCCTTAGCAAGCAAAACTGCATCAGCATCTCGCTCTCGCAAAGGTGGAATACTGATAGTGATCTCGTTAATCCGATAATACAGATCCTCACGAAAGCGGCCATCAGCAATCAATTCGCTCAAATTTTGATGTGTTGCGCAAACCACACGCACATCAAGCGGAATCTCTTTGCGACCACCCACGCGCTCGATGACGCGCTCCTGTAAAAAACGCAATAATTTAACTTGCATTGACAATGGCAAATCGCCAATTTCGTCAAGAAATAATGTGCCGCCGTTGGCATTTTCTATCCGGCCTATGGTCTGTCGCGTCGCGCCCGTAAACGCGCCTTTCTCATAGCCGAATAACTCACTTTCTAACAAAGTTTCAGGAATCGCAGCACAATTTATCGCGACAAATCGCTCGTTCGTGCGATCGCTGGTTTCGTGCAAGGCACGAGCAATCACTTCCTTACCAGTGCCACTTTCGCCGAGCAACAAGGTCGTAACATTTGCCTTGGCGATTTTTTCAATATCCCGGCACACTTTTGACATTTGTGGACTGGATCCAATCACCCCAGGTAAGCGCATAATATTGTGGCGCTTAGCAAGCTTGCGGTTTTCGCCCTCAAGCTCGGACACATGAAAGGCACGAGCCACCATGATGGTCAGCAGCTCTGGATCAATAGGCTTCTGATAAAAATCATAAGCGCCTTTGTTGATACACGCGACCGCGTTATCTCGATCGTCGTTACCAGTAACCACTATGATTTTAGTATGCGGAGCCAACGCCAGCATCGCTTCTAACGCCAGAATCCCCTCTCTCGCTCCTGCCGCATCGGGCGGCAAGCCGAGATCCAAGGTCACGACAATTGGCTCAAAACGACGCAATTGCGTAATCGCCTCTTCGCGATTTGATGCAAAAATGAGATCATACTCATCAAAGCTCCAACGCAATTGCTTTTGCATGCCTTCTTCATCATCAACGATGAGTAAATACTGTTTGGCCTTAGCCATGAAAAATCCTCAGTGTGCTGTTTGATCTATTATCGGCAGCCTGATCTTGAACTTGCTTCCTTGGCCCAGAATACTCTCAACATCGATGCTACCGCGCAAAGATCGAATCATTTCACGGCTTTGATAAACTCCTATACCCATACCTTCGTCACCCTTCGTCGAGTCAAACGGCCTAAATAGACGTTCGCGGATAAAATGTGCATCCATACCACTGCCACTATCAGACACTTCGATCAGCGCACATCCATCGTCAATATCCAAACCAATATCAATCCGGCCTCCGTCATCAGTCGCCTGCTGAGCATTCTCGACCATATGATTAAACACTTCTTTTAATTTCTCATAATCAGCCATCACCAAAACATCAACCTCACTAGCAAAAACCGGGATAGGTTTAGCCATAGATCTCTCGGCCACCACCTTAGACAATAAAGCACTCAACGCTACTTTAGTCGGTACCGCAGCCTTAGGTGAACGGTCACGCAACTGTGCAAGCAGGCGATGCCCTCGGCGAGATGCGCTCTCTACCGTATCAAACGTATCCGCTATAAAATCGGGATTATGTCGATGCTTCTCAGCATTTTTTGTGATCAACGCAAGCTGGCCAACCACATTTTTAAGATCATGCACAACAAAAGCTGAAACACGGTTAAAGGCGTCGAACTCTTGCGCTTCTATTAACGCTTGAGTTGCCAACAACTGTGCGATATGCGTGGCGGCCTGGCGACCCGCTGTTTTTAATAAATCTCTATCTTCCCAGTTTATTCCTCTGCGAATGGAGGAAGGAGACAAAACAACAAAGCCAAGTAAACGCATATCTTGCATGAGTGGCACCACTAACCATAGCTCTTCGCCTGACGCCAACCAAGACGGTAATACCAGGCCATCATAAAGTGTTGGCTCTTGAAAATACTCATCACACTCAATCACCCACTGTCTTTCTTCCAAAAAACGAATCAAATCATTCTTAGCATGCTCGACATTGTCTATTTCGATAATTTCTCCCCAACGTGCAACCGGTTCAAAATCTTCACCATGCCGATTCACCCATAACACACCGCCTTGACTACCAACAATTTGCGCTACAGATTGAATGACTCGTTCCAACATGTGCGCGCCAGCACCGCCTTTTGATAAAGTGCGAATCAGTCGCAACCATTCCTCTCGGTAATCATATCGATAGTTAAAAAGATGTTTCCCTAAAAGAACGTGGACATGCGCACGAATACGCGCCGAGAAAAACCCAATCAATATCACTCCACAAACGAGAGCAAGTAACAGGTAGGCTAAGGCATAATCCAACCGTCCCGAACCATCAATGTTGCGCAGAAAAAGCATTAAACAGTAAACAGTGAGTGCAGCCAACGCTGCGCCAGCGCCATACATTACTGCATCCCGTGAGACGTAGACCTCACCCATCCATCGCGCGTTGCGGCTCAACGAAGATTTCAATAGCAATATCGCCGCAACGGAATATAGCGAGACGAGCAACAGCCAATCGATCCCTAACAACGCACCAAATAGTAAATACTGCAAACCGAACAAAACGTGGTAAAGCAATAAAAAGCTTATGGCCAAGCAAAGTAAACGCGTATTAGCGCGCCGCTCCCGCCTTCCTCTCTCATTAATACGTGAAACCACATAGAGCCCGCTTAATGACATCAGCAATAGAATGACAGGCAGTACGTAGCCCACATACTCATTACCCGGTAGACCATGCACATCCGTCTCATACAACACAGAAAATCCACCGACCAGCAACGCGGCACATTGAGCAAGGAATATAACGCCGATGATAAAAACGCGTTGGTTATAACTGCGATGCTTAGCATGCAGCAATTTGAGCAAAAAGCTTACCCAAATAAAAACCTGAAACAGCTGAATCAGACTATCCGCGGCCTCGGCAACAACAATTGATATCGGATAAATACTGTATAGCCAAGCAGCAGATACCACAGACGCACAAATAAGTAATATCCGGTCAAGCTGCCCTCTCCAGTGCCATAACAACACCACAGCAATAACCAAATAGCCTAAGGCCATTGCAATAAGCAAAAAATTTAATAGTATTTCCATAAACACGTATTGCAATTGCCTTAGGTTATAAGCCACATGTTTCTTTACATCGGTGCATAGAACATCGCACTTTAGGCAGCATAGATGAACACATCGGTTCTTCTCAATATTGTGGTTATAATGCCGCTAAAACAAGACGCTAGCATATACTGCTAGCTTTCGTATTATATTGCTGGTTACACGCTATTTTTACATACGGAGTTCGTGGTTCGATGAAACTAACAATTTTTGGTAGTGGTTATGTGGGTCTGGTAAGTGGCACCTGTCTCGCTCAAGTGGGTAACGACGTTGTTTGCGTCGACATTGATAAAAATAAAATTGATCGCCTCAACGCCGGTGACATACCCATCTACGAACCAGGCCTTGATGACATGATTGCCGCCAACGTGAAGAGTGGCCGTCTACGCTTTACTACCAACATCAAAGAAGGCGTCGACCATGGTTTGTTTCAGTTTATTGCTGTTGGCACCCCTCCGGACGAAGACGGGTCCGCTGATTTACAATACGTTCTTGCCGTCGCCAATAGCATTGGCGAAAACATGGATGAATACCGTGTCGTCATTAACAAGTCCACTGTTCCTGTTGGCACTGGCGACAAAGTTCGTGCTGCGCTAAAAGCGGCGCTAGATAAACGTGGCGCCAACATCGAATTTGATATTGTCTCTAATCCGGAATTCCTAAAAGAAGGCGCTGCGCTTAATGATTTCATGAAGCCAGACCGTATCGTTGTCGGCACCGACAACCCGCGCACCACCGAGCTGCTTCGTGCTTTATATGCACCATTTAATCGCCAAACCGAGCGCTTAGTCGTGATGGATATTCGCTCTGCTGAATTAACAAAATATGCTGCTAACTCAATGTTAGCAACAAAAATTAGCTTCATGAATGAGCTATCAAATTTGGCTGAACGGCTTGGTGCCGACATTGAAAAAGTTCGCATCGGCATTGGTTCTGATCCACGTATTGGCTACCATTTTATTTATCCTGGCTGCGGCTATGGCGGATCGTGCTTTCCGAAAGATGTCATGGCTTTAGCGCGCACTGCGGAGGAATACGGCTACGAAGCTGAATTACTCAATGCTGTCGAGTCAGTCAACAATAGACAGAAGCATCGCTTATTCGAAAAGATCAACCGTCATTTTAGCGGTGACTTAAAAGGTAAAACCTTCGCCTTATGGGGCTTAGCCTTTAAGCCAAACACGGATGATATGCGTGCTGCACCCAGTCGTGCGCTAATGGAAGCACTCTGGGAGGCAGGCGCTAGCGTACAAGCCTATGATCCCGTCGCCGCCGAAGAATGCGAACGAATTTATGCTAATCAATCAGGACTTAAGCTCTGCGAATCTCAAGATGACACACTGTCAAATGCCGACGCATTGGTCATTGTTACTGAATGGAATGCGTTCCGCAGCCCTGACTTCGACAAGATCAAACAGTCTCTCTCGTCGCCAGTGATTTTCGATGGTCGCAACCTTTATGAACCAAGCTTAATGGATAGTTTGGGCATAGAGTATTACGCTATCGGTCGCGGTAAAGGTAATGCACGCCAATAAAAAAGGGCGAGATAAACTCGCCCTTTTTCTTGCAGCCCTTAAAACACGTATTAGGTTATACGTGGATCTAATTCACCGCTTTCGTAACGTTTCACCATATCTTCTAGATTGATTGGCTTAATTTTAGACGCCTGGCCAGCGCAGCCAAATGCTTCGTAACGCATACGACAAATATCTTTCATCGCAACCGTTGACGCTTTCAAGAACTTACGTGGATCAAAGTTTTTAGGGTTCTCGGCCAAATGCTTACGAACCGCACCAGTACTGGCTAAACGCAAATCAGTATCGATGTTGACTTTACGCACGCCGTTTTTGATACCTTCTTGAATTTCTTCAACCGGCACACCATAGGTTTCGCCGATGTCACCGCCAAACTCATGAATAATCGCCAACCAATCTTGTGGCACAGAAGAAGAACCATGCATCACTAGATGCGTATCCGGGATACGCTTATGAATCGTTTTAATGAGATCAATCGCCAGGATATCGCCTGTAGGCGGACGAGTAAATTTATACGCACCGTGGCTTGTACCAATCGCGATCGCCAACGCATCAACCTTAGTGCGCTTAACAAAATCAGCGGCTTCATCAGGGTCAGTCAATAATTGATCATGTGTTAACACACCTTCTGCGCCAGAACCGTCTTCTTCACCGGCCATGCCACTTTCAAGGGAACCTAAGCAACCTAACTCGCCTTCAACAGAGACACCAACGGCATGCGCCATTGCAGAGGTACGACTCGTCACATCGCAGTTATATTCATAGCTTGACGGCGTCTTCATATCAGCCATCAAAGAACCGTCCATCATCACCGATGAAAAGCCTGACTGAATAGAGCGCGCACAAACCTCTGGTGAAGCACCATGATCTTGGTGTACACAAACAGGAATGTCTGGCCATTGCTCAACCGCAGCGTCCATTAAATGACGGAAAAATGCAGAACCCGCATAAGACCGCGCACCGGCGGATGCCTGAATGATTACCGGACTATCAACTTCAGCAGCTGCTTCCATAATCGAATGTACTTGTTCCATATTATTAGCGTTATAAGCTGGAACGCCGTAACCGTATTCTGCAGCATGATCCAGCAACTGTCGCAGTGAAATTAAAGCCATAAGAGTCTCCTCACACGTTATCAACCTGAGCATCGCTCAGAAATAGTAAAATTTATCGGTATGCAACCGACCTATCAAAAAATCTAAATATGTCTAACCTAAACCAAACTTCACGCTATCTATACAGCGCTACTGGGCTTTGTCTTCCTCTCCAACTCGAACAATAGTCATGGCATTAGTGCCGCCCATCAAGCCCATGCGGTCACCCTTGGTGATCAATACCAAGTCACCGTTACGAACAGCACCTCGACGAACAAGCTCATCGATGGCCTCGCGATTCATGCCATGATGCTCACCCGCACTCATATCAAAACTTGTTGGGTATACGCCCCGATACAAAGTCATCAAACGACGCGTATTAATATGCGGTGATAACGCATAAATCGGAATACCCGAGCTAATACGCGACATCCACAATGCGGTGGATCCAGACTCCGTCAATGCCGCAATCGCTTTAATACCACTATGATTAGCGATATACATGGCGGCCATTGCAATCGACTCATCAACTTTTTCGAAGCGCGAATCAATACGATGTGTCGAACGCATAGCGCTGCGCTGCGTTTCGGCACCAAGACAAACACGGTTAACCGCCGCGATCACAGCGCCAGGATTCTTGCCCGTCGCCGTTTCTGCCGACAACATCACCGCATCCGTACCATCTATTACAGCATTCGCCACATCAAATACTTCGGCGCGTGTTGGCATGGCGCTATCAATCATCGATTCCATCATCTGCGTCGCCGTAATTACGGTGCGGTTAGCGCTGCGCGCACGGGCGATTAAATCTTTTTGTACCCCAGGCAACTCTGCGTCACCAATTTCTACGCCAAGGTCACCACGCGCAATCATCACGCAGTCAGACGCTTCAATAATTTCGTCGATACAAGCCAAGGCTTCAGCCCGCTCGATTTTAGCAACAATGGCACCATGACCACCCGCTGCCCGCAATAAAGCCCGCGCCGCATGAATGTCAGCCGCAGTACGAGGAAACGAAACAGCGAGATAATCGGCATTAATTTCCGCAGCAGTAACGATATCTGCACGGTCTTTGTCAGTCAATGCTTCCGCTGACAAACCACCGCCTTGCAAATTGATGCCCTTACTGTTTGTTAAACGACCCCCAATCACGACTTTCGTGCGAATCTCAGTACCTGAGACACTGTCCACCCATAGAGTGAGGCGGCCATCATCGAGCAGTAACGTATCTCCACGCTTCACATCATCAACCAACGTCGCGTAGGTCACACCAACACGCTGTTTGGTGCCATCGCTCACGCCATGCGCACTATCAATCACAAATTCATCGCCATCAACCAGCTCAACGCCGCCGTCGACAAAACGCTGAATGCGAATCTTCGGTCCTTGCAAGTCAGCTAAAACACCCACCTGTCGACCATGTGCTGCAGCTCGGTTACGCACATTTTCGGCGCGTTTAATATGGTCTGCTGCATCACCGTGCGAGAAATTAAGGCGCACCACGTCGACACCGGCTTCGATGATCTCATCTAAAACGGCCGGATCATCCGTTGCAGGGCCTAAAGTGGCCAATATTTTAGTACGTCTAGGCATATATACTCATATCTATAAAAAAGCGGTTAGCAAACAATACACGTCGGTTTATTTAACCTAACCGGCCGCACGTTGTTCAAGAATCTCTACTGCCGGCAGCTTCTTGCCTTCCAAAAACTCAAGGAATGCACCACCACCAGTAGAGATATAAGAAATTTTATCAGCAATACCATACTTCGCTACAGCAGCCAATGTGTCGCCGCCACCAGCAATAGAAAAAGCGTCACTCTCAGCAATAGCCATCGCTAATGCCTTCGTGCCTTCACCAAACTGGTCAAATTCAAATACGCCAATTGGGCCGTTCCAAACAATAGTGCCGGCGTTCTTCAAAATCTTAGCAAATGCAGCGGACGTGTCTGGACCCACATCAAAAATCATATCGTCATCAGCGGTCTCAGCAACGGACTTCAAAGTTGCCTCAGTGCTTTCAGAAAATTCCTTGCCGCACACCACGTCAGTGGGTACCGGAATATCACCGCCACGGGCTTTCGCATCAGCAGTCAATTGATTGGCAACATCTATTAGACCTGATTCACTCAGCGACTTCCCCACATTATATCCTGCAGCCTCGATAAAGGTATTCGCTATACCGCCACCGACAATCAGCTGATCAACTACTTTAGACAATGACTCAAGTACCGTCAGCTTGGTAGAGACCTTCGAACCACCGACAATAGCCACCATTGGCCGTGCTGGGTTATCCAGCGCTTTGCCTAAAGCATCCAACTCATTTGCTAGCAAAGGCCCCGCGCACGCTACCGGTGCATATTTGGCAACACCATGCGTTGAAGCTTGTGCACGATGCGCGGTACCAAAGGCATCCATGACAAACACATCACACAGCGCAGCCATCTTTTGCGACAACGCCTCATCATTGGCTTTTTCACCTTTGTTGAAACGCACGTTCTCGCACAACACGACCTCGCCTACCGCGACATCAACACCCTCGAGCCAATCTTTAACCAGACGCACCGATATGCCACAGTTGTCAGTGATATAGGCAGCCACAGGCGCTAGCGAAGCGGCCGCATCAAACTCACCTTCCGTTGGGCGACCTAAATGCGACATCAGCATCACACGAGCACCCGCATCACTCGCAGCCTTGATTGTGCCAAGCGATGCGCGAATACGTGTATCGTCAGCAATGTTGCCGTCTTTTAGTGGCACATTCAAATCTTGGCGAATGAGTACACGTTTACCCGCCAAATCCATATCCATCATCTTTAAGACTGACATAAGAAACTCCAGAAACAGCGGTGGCCGCTAAAGCGGCCACCCAAGCAAAAGATCAAATACTAAGGAGCCTCTGATTTATTCTGGATGAAGTAAGTTGTGATCTAAAATGTTCAGATTTAAGGCGTAAATCTTCGTAACAGCAGGCTATCACGAAGATTTGCAACGCAGAAGCTGGATATTTTAGACACAAGATACGAGCTCATGAACAGACCAGAGGCTCCCTAAGACTATTTAGCATTCATCAACGCAACCGTGGTATCAAGCATGCGGTTTGAGAAGCCCCATTCGTTGTCGTACCAGGCACAAACCTTAATCAACTTACTATCAATAACCTTGGTTAAGGTTGCATCGTAGGTTGATGATGCCGGGTCATGATTAAAATCAATCGACACCATAGGACCGTCGCTATAATTCAAGATACCTTTAAGCTCACCTTCAGATGCTTCTTTCAAAATCGCATCAATGGCTTCTTTACTGGTGGGCTTTTTCGGTACAAAGGTCAAGTCGACAATAGACACGTTGATGGTTGGCACACGCATCGCAAAACCATCTAACTTACCATTCAATTCAGGCAGCACTAAACCGACTGCAGTTGCAGCACCAGTCTTGGTTGGAATTTGTGACTGAGTCGCAGAGCGCGCACGACGCAAATCTGAATGATAAACGTCAGTTAGAACCTGATCATTAGTATAAGAATGGATGGTGGTCATCAAACCATGCTCAATACCAATACGATCATTAATCGGCTTAATCAAAGGCGCCAGACAATTAGTCGTACATGATGCATTAGAGATAACCGTGTCGCTGGCTTTCAAAATCTTATGGTTAACACCATAAACAATGGTCGCATCAACATCTTTTCCACCTGGCGCAGAAATAATCACTTTTTTCGCGCCAGCGACAAGGTGAGCAGAGGCTTTTTGTTTATCAGCAAAAAAACCGGTGCACTCATGCACCACATCAACGCCTAACTCAGCCCATGGCAATTTGGCGGGATCGCGCTCAGCCAATACACGAATACGGTCGCCGTTAACAATCATGTAGTCGCCATCAACAGAGACATCGGCGTTAAATTTACCATGAGCTGTATCGTACTTGGTCAAATGGGCGTTGGTGTTACTGTCACCCAAATCATTGATTGCAACAATTTCAATTTCATCATTACGACCAGACTCATACAAGGCACGTAAAACGTTACGACCAATACGGCCATAGCCGTTGATTGCTACTTTAATGCTCATATCCACTTCCTAAAATATTTAACAAAAAAATTTTTGCTTAGAGCCAAACTCTAAGACAACACTTCATTTACTGAGGCAACAACATTGTCTACAGTAAAACCAAAGTGTTTAAACAATTCACCCGCTGGCGCAGATTCGCCAAAAGTCGTCATACCGATGACCTTACCGCCCAAACCGACATAGCCTCTCCAAATATGCGGGACACCAGCTTCAACTGCAACACGTGCGGTAACCGTGCTTGGTAACACTGATTCTTTATAGGCGGCGTCTTGCTCTTCAAAAATCTCTAGGCACGGAATAGATACCACACGGATATTCTTGCCGGATAACGCCTTAGCCGCTGCAACCGCCAACTCGACCTCAGAACCGGTCGCAATAATAATTGCATCAGGATTCGCGCCGCCATCCAATAAGACGTAACCGCCTTTTTCGATATCTGCAATTTGCGTATCACTACGCGGCTGATGAGGCAAAGCCTGGCGCGAAAATATCAAAGTACTTGGCTGGTTCTTGCTTTCAATCGCTACTTTCCAACTGACAGCAGATTCAACTGCATCACAAGGACGCCAAACATGCATACCAGGAATAATGCGCAATGAACTGACATGCTCTACAGGCTGATGCGTTGGGCCATCTTCACCCAAACCAATCGAATCATGAGTGAAAACAAAGATGCTCTGAATCTTCATCAGGGCAGCCATTCGTATTGCATTACGCGAATAATCAGAGAAGACTAAGAACGTGCCACCGTAAGGAATAAAGCCACCATGGATCACAATACCGTTCATGATTGCTGACATAGCAAATTCACGCACACCATAATGAATATAGTTAGCATCACCCGCAGCAGCAGGTGTTAGGCTTTTTGAACCCGACCACATAGTCAAATTCGATGGTGCCAGGTCTGCGGAGCCACCCAACAACTCAGGCAACATTGGCGCCAAGTTTTCAATAGCTTTTTGTGATGCCTGACGAGTAGCAATTTTCTCGCCTTTAACATTCACTCCAGCAACATAAGCTGCTGCTTTTTCTGCCCAATCAGCGGGTAAATCACCCGCCATACGACGCTTATATTCAGTCGCTAATTCAGGATACGCCTCTTCATACTTAGAAAACTGAAAATTCCAGTCTTCTTCTAAGCCAGCACCCGTTTTTTTGGCATCCCAGCCCGCATAGATATCGTCTGGGATTTCAAATGGTGCATGCGGCCAGCCAATATTTTCGCGAGTCAGAGCAATTTCTTCATCGCCCAAGGCCGCACCATGACATTCATGACCGCCCGCTTTATTGGGTGAACCCTGACCAATAACTGTCTTACAGCAAATCATCGTCGGCTTGTTCGGCTCGGCACGGGCATTTCGAATCGCCATATGAAGAGCGTCAGGATCATGTCCGTCGACATCGCCGATAACATGCCAACCGTAGGCTTCAAAACGTTTTACTGAATCATCAGTAAACCAGCCCTCAACGTCGCCATCAATCGAAATACCATTGTCATCATAGAACGCAATCAGCTTACCTAAGCCTAAGGTGCCAGCGAGTGAACAGGCTTCATGAGAGATACCTTCCATCAAACAGCCATCACCTAAAAATACATAGGTAAAGTGATCAACTATCTTATAAGAGTCAGTATTAAAGCGAGCAGCCATCAGCTTTTCAGCGATAGCCATACCCACTGCATTAGTCACACCTTGCCCCAATGGGCCCGTCGTGGTTTCAACACCCTCGGTATAGCCATATTCTGGGTGACCAGGCGTTTTTGAGCCCATCTGACGGAATTGCTTAATCTCATCCATCGGCAGGTTATAGCCAGTGAGATGCAATAGAGAATAGTGCAGCATAGAACCATGACCGTTCGACAGCATAAAACGATCGCGGTTATCCCAGTTTGGATTCGCTGGGTTATGGCGCAAATAATCATTCCACAAGACTTCGGCGATATCCGCCATTCCCATAGGCATACCTGGGTGTCCAGAATTCGCTTTTTGTACAGCGTCCATGCTCAATGCACGGATAGCATTGGCCAAATCAGTCCGAGACGGCATTGATCTCTCCTAAAAGTTATAGATAAATTCGTTGTCATAGACTGTCAGGCGACACGCGCCTACAGCGTTTACTAGCACTAAAAAGGCTTACTATTAAGCAACACCTCAACAGCTCGCTACCCGATATAGCCAGAGAAAACCTCCCAAAGCCCAGGTAGCACGTTATTTTTCTGGGCCCACGCTAATGACTGCCCTACCGTTCAGCAGGTCACAGGGCGGCCCATTATACTGGAACTTGAAAAAAGCTCCAGCGCCGCAATATACACCCTCAATTACCAAACTATACAATGATAATGCTGGCTCAATAGGCCGGAAGGCTCTAGAATGCCGCCTGCGTGAAAGCAACAGTTTACTTATTAAGCTATTATTTAATACTCGGAAGAGTGCCTAGACGGCACCAACTTAGGCAGCTTACAAGCACTTAAACAATTATAGTCGCATATCTATAGAGACCTTTGCACGACGTAGATTTTTCGTTAGGGCAAGACAAAAATCGTCGAAAAAGCGCAGTTTACACGAGTAAATGAGCATTTTGAGACTGTTTTTAACGCCGCCATAGCGGAAAAGATACTTCGTGCAAAGGTCTCTTACAGTCAAAATTACGGAGTACGTTACGCATGTCGGACAGTTATCTTTTCACCTCGGAATCAGTATCAGAAGGGCACCCTGACAAGGTTGCCGACCAAATATCAGATGCTGTACTTGATGCCCTGCTGGCTCAGGATCCAACTGCTCGCGTCGCGTGCGAGACCTTAGTTAAGACCGGCATGGTACTCATAGCTGGCGAAATCACTACCACAGCTTGGGTCGACCTAGAAGAAATCGTTCGCGCCACCGTGAAAGAAATCGGCTACAACAGCTCAGAGATGGGCTTTGACTGGGAATCTTGCGCGGTAATAAACGGCATCGGCAAGCAGTCTCCTGATATCGCTATGGGTGTTGACGAGAGCGAAGATCACGAACAAGGCGCGGGTGACCAGGGCTTGATGTTTGGTTATGCCAGCAACGAAACTGACGTATTAATGCCAGCACCCATCACCTATTCTCACCGCCTAGTCAGACGTCAAGCCGAAGTCAGAAAAAATGGCACGCTGCCTTGGTTACGCCCTGATGCAAAAAGCCAGATCACCTTTCGCTACGAGAATAACAAGCCGGTCGGTATTGACGCCATTGTCTTATCGACACAGCATAATCCAGAAATCGGCAATGACACATTACGCGAAGCAGTAATGGAAGAGATCATCAAACCCGTGCTACCCGCGAAATGGATAAGCAACACTACCAAAATTCACATCAACCCTACCGGCCGTTTTGTGATCGGTGGCCCAGTCGGCGATTGCGGACTGACTGGCCGTAAAATTATTGTCGACACGTATGGCGGCATGGCGCGCCATGGTGGCGGTGCGTTTTCTGGCAAAGACCCCAGTAAAGTCGATCGCTCAGCTGCCTATGCAGGCCGCTACGTCGCAAAGAACCTTGTGGCCGCAGGTCTCGCTGACCGTTGTGAAATACAAATCTCCTACGCCATCGGCGTTGCCGAACCGACTTCGATTAGCATTGACACCTTCGGCACCGGGAAAATTAGCAACCAAGAAATTGTTACACTGGTCACTCAGCATTTTGACCTGCGTCCACGTGGACTCATCAAAATGCTTGATCTGCTAAGGCCTATTTATGCTCCCACTGCTGCTTACGGCCATTTTGGTCGTGAAGAAGCCGGTTTTTCTTGGGAAAAAACAGATAAGGCTGATGAACTAAGAAATGCCTCAGGCATCAATAGTTAAGCCACCGCAAAATTCTATTAATATTATTACGGAGTAATAAACCAATGAGCGTCGTCGCACCAATAGAGAACCTAACACCCGACTACAAAGTCGCTGATATGTCACTTGCCGAGTGGGGCCGCAAGGAAATCAACATTGCCGAAAGTGAAATGCCAGGCTTAATAGCGCTGCGCAAAGAATACAGTACCGAACAACCATTAAAAGGCGCTCGTATTGCTGGCTGCCTGCACATGACGATTCAAACTGCGGTATTGATTGAAACGCTTATTGATCTTGGTGCCGAAGTACGCTGGTCATCTTGCAATATTTTCTCAACACAAGATCACGCTGCCGCGGCTATAGCCGCTAAGGATATTCCCGTTTTCGCCTGGAAAGGCGAAACCGACGAAGAATTTTGGTGGTGCATTGAGCAAACGATTTTCGGCCCAGATAGCTGGCGTCCTAATATGATTCTTGATGATGGCGGTGACCTGACTATTCTCATGCACGAGAAATATGGCGAACTATTGAATGACGTCAAAGGTTTATCTGAAGAAACCACCACTGGTGTACATCGCCTCTATAATATGATGCGTGATGGCGAACTTAAGGTTCCAGCCTTTAATGTTAATGACTCAGTAACAAAATCTAAATTCGATAACCTTTATGGTTGCCGTGAATCGCTCGTTGACAGCATCAAACGTGCTACCGATGTAATGATTGCTGGAAAAATAGCGGTTGTTCTTGGCTATGGCGATGTTGGCAAGGGTAGCGCGCAATCATTACGCGGCCTTGGTGCAACGGTATGGATCACTGAAATTGATCCGATCTGCGCATTACAAGCAGCAATGGAAGGTTATCGTGTCGTTAAAATGGATGAAGTATGCTCACAAGCTAATATCTTTGTCACCACCACCGGTAACGTCAACATTATTACGCATGAACATATGCAGCAAATGCGAGACCAAGCTATTGTCTGCAATATCGGTCATTTTGACTCTGAAATCGATGTCAATTCGTTAAAACAATACGAATGGGAAAACATCAAGCCACAGGTCGATCACATTATTTTCCCTGATGGTAAGCGTCTCATCTTGCTAGCCGAAGGCCGCTTGGTTAATCTTGGCTGCGGTACCGGCCATCCTAGCTTTGTTATGTCAAACTCGTTCTCCAACCAAGTACTCGCGCAAATAGAACTGTGGAACAACACTGACAACTATGAAAATAAAGTCTATGTTCTACCTAAAATACTCGACGAGAAAGTCGCACGCTTACACCTAGCGCAAATCGGCGCACACTTAACCGAGCTAACCGATCAGCAATCAGAATATATTGACGTCGCGAAAGACGGCCCGTATAAACCAGAACACTATCGCTACTAAAATAGGGCAGGCATTAAGCGTGGAAAATGATCAACGCACCATTAGCTTCGAATTTTTTCCACCCAAGAATGAGCAAGCCGCCGAGCGGCTTGCTCAAACCAGCGCTGAACTCGCTGAGCTAGAACCAGAATTCTTCTCAGTAACCTTTGGCGCCGGTGGCAGTACACGCAGCAATACCCTGGAATGTGTCTCAAGCATCAACAGCAACACAGGTATTGATGTAGCACCCCACCTATCTTGCATTGGATCAACTGAAGAAAGCATTCGCGAACTATTAGAAGTTTATCAAAGCCAAGGTATCAAACGTATCGTTGCCTTACGTGGCGACATGCCCTCAGGTATGCGTGACCCAGGCGAACTCAATCATGCCAATGAGCTCGTTGAGTTTATACGCAAGACAACTGGCGATCACTTTCATATTGAAGTCGCTGCCTACCCGGAGTTTCACCCACAAGCACGCTCCGCACAAGAAGATGTGGCTAACTTTAAACGCAAGGTCGAAGCCGGCGCCAACAGTGCACTGACACAGTATTTTTTCAATTCCGACGCTTATTTTCGTTTTCTGGATGACTGCAGTGCAGCAGGAATCAACATCCCTATTGTCCCTGGCATCATGCCAATTACTAACTACATACAGTTAGCAAGGTTTTCTGACGCCTGCGGCGCTGAAATCCCACGCTGGATAAGACGACGCCTAGAAGGCTTTGGCGACGACATTGAATCCCTGCGCGCTTTTGGCACTGACATCATGACAGAACTCTGCGCAACCTTGCTCGAAGGTGACGCACCCGGCCTACATTTCTACACCATGAATCAAACCAGAGCGACACTGGCAATCTGGCAACAGCTGCAAGGCTAAGCCTTCAAACTGCAAGGCACCACCTAACGTCGTGGCCAAACATAGACTCTATATTGCAAACGGATTGAGTGCCAACGTAATAACACCGTTAGATGCGCCGACTACACACTACGTATTAAACGTATTACGTCTACGTGATGGCGAACAAGTTGAGGCGTTTGATGGCCAAGGCCATTGCTATCTTTCTGCGCTGCGCATCAACGGAAAACGTAATGCCCAATTAGACACCAGCGACAAAATCACTGTCAACCGTGAATCACCACTTCACATCGAATTATTGCAAGTATTGTCACGCGGCGAAAAGATGGACTGGACCATTCAGAAGGCGGTAGAACTTGGCGTATCGTCAATTCGCCCGCTTACTAGCAAACGCTGTAACGTCAAGCTCGATACTAAACGCGCCCTCAGTCGTCACGAGCATTGGCAGGCGGTAATTCATAATGCCTGCGAGCAATGCGGCCGTAATTATTTACCTCAATTACACTCACTAGCAGATATAATCCAGCTTGCCGATAAGGCGACCATTGTTTCTAATCACAAATGGTTGCTTCACCCCGACGCATCGGAACCCTTAATCAGCGACACCACTCTAGAACAGGAGTCCATCAGTATTTTGATAGGACCTGAAGGGGGATTAAGCAATGATGAAATGCTTACTCTCAGTAAAGCAGGCTTTAAATTAAAAAAGTTTGGCCCCCGCATATTGCGTACCGAAACCGCTGCAATAGCTGCCATTGCAGCAATACAAAGTCAATGGGGTGATATGAAATAGTTTCTATAGTTATTCATACAGAGCATTCAATCGCTGCGCCAACACGACAGACGCCGCCACATCAAAGCGATCACCATCATACTCATCTGCCAATCGATCAAAATAGCTAGTCAGGTCTTCTTGCAACCATACCCTGCCACCAGACGCTAGAATTTTTCTACAACCTGCCACGCCATCTTCACCTATGGCACTAAAAACTATGGCACTGGCATTAGCCCCGTAGCGCTCAGCAAGCACCGCCATCATCTCATCATATACGTGGTCACAGGGTGAAACCGTATCAGGCAATAGCCTATGTCGACTGTCAATTGAAAAACAACTGCCATCTGCTACGAGCAAGACTGCACCGTCATACAGCACAGATGCCCCGTGCATTGCTGATACAGAATAATCCGTATAGTGCCTCAAATGCTTTGCCAAGACGTCGATATGTTCTTTAGCAATACGCTGCATCACGATAAAGCTGACTGGCAAACCAGGAGACAGTGCACTAAAAAATTCTCGTAATGCTTCAGGCCCACCCAAAGAACCACTTAGCAACCAGACATTGCCTGACATATTGTGCGTGTCGGTTTCTGCTTGAACCTGTTGATCTCTTTTCAAGGGTATGTCATTTGAACCGTCATAGCGTGCCTGCACCTTCGACACAGTCAAATCGGTGGCACTGATCACTTCGGTCAATTTATCATTTAAACGTTGTGACCAATGTGAGTCCTGCGAAGAATCATTAAAAAGCACGGGCAGCACTTCTGCACTGACTAACTCATTCAGATGATCCAATTGGCGATTATCAGCACCGTCAAGGTCAACCACAATAGCATTAACACTTTCGAACAAACCCGCGCCATTGTCTGTATCAAGCTGACCATCAGCCAAGACCACACTTCGGCTTATTACCCAGCCACACTGTTCCAGTGGCTCAGACAAACGCTGAACCGCTTCTGGCTTACATACCAGCAACCCTAATCTCTTCCCAGCTTGTGTTGACATAATTGCATTAAGCGTTAGTTCACTACATCAAGCATCGACATATCAGACATAAAACTTGAATTAAAACAGCATGATAATCACCAAATACGCACTAAGCACCTATAAGACGCCTCACCACCTCATAAAGTTCTTGATCTCGATACGGTTTACTCAACCAAGCAGCAATATTATATTGCTGCGATTGCACCTCGTTGTAATCGCTCGCACTAATGAGCACGACTGGCAATGCCGCATAGTGCAGCTGTTGGCGCAAGCCTTCGGCTAGCTGAAATCCGTCCATTCCTGGCAACTGTAAGTCAGACACCAATAAATCAACGTTAATGTCGTTAGCAATCATCAGCGCCTCCTCCGCACTCTTCGCCACCACAACATCGTAACCGTTACCCTGCAATAATTTTTCGCAGTAACGCCGAGTCGTCAAGGAATCATCAACAACCAATATAGTTTGAGTTGTTAGCGTTGGAACCGCCCTAATGGCCGATTCATTCGCTTCCAGCGTAACATCTGGGCCACCCGCCAACGCCAACAAAAAAGCGGGGTTCAGCACAGGGACTAGATCGCCCTCTTCCAGCAAGCCGGCACCTGATAAGTACGCGGCATCGGATAGTTGTGGGCCAGCCGATCCAAGCAAAATATGCTCAGCACCCTCAACCTTATCAACAATCAAAGCAAGTCGAGAGCCGGAATAATCTAATAAGAGCGCTTGCGCGCTTGACGCCTTGTGTTGTGTGCTTACAATCCTTAACAACTCGGCCAGATGCTGGCATTCATATGTTTCTTCAGCAACCCTTAGCGGTTGGGTTACCTCACTCAAACCAATAGCGATCGAGTCTACTTTCCCTGGCAAGGCAAATCGCTGACCCGCAACAGTGACAATCGTAGCGGGTATTAAACCAGCCGAATACGGCAAACAAAGGGTAAAACTCGAACCCCGACCGAACTCACTTTCGACTAGAACCGTTCCGTCTAACTGTGCCATCGCGGCTCTCACCGCATTGAGACCAACACCACGACCGGATACATGTGTTACCTGAGTTTTTGTAGAAAGTGAACCACCAAATAATAAGTCGATCGCCTTTTCTTCGCTAAACATCTCATCTTGGCCAATTAATTTTTTAACCACGGCTTTGCGCCAAACCCTGCGCATATCGATGCCCGCACCGTCGTCAGCCACGGTAATCGTAATCCCCTGCGCACCCACTGCGCTACTCATGCGAATCACAGCGCTTGCTGGCTTACCAGCGTTCAATCGTATCTCTTCTACCTCAACACCATGATCAACTGCATTACGTAAAAGATGACCAAGCACCGCAGAAATTCGACTTAAAACAATTCGATCAAACTTGATATCTGAATCGCCAACATACAAGACTACATTTTTTTCTAGCTGCGCTGATGTCTGCTCCACTAATCGTTGATAAGTACTTGCTTCGGAAGCCAAGTCAACCATTCGCACCTCTAACAAAGACTGACGTATCGACGTTGTCGCAGATGAAATACCATCAATGCGCGCTTCAATATTGCCCACATGGCGCAACACTTGATTCGTCGCCAGACGCAAATCATTAATGGCCTCTGTCAAACGCACCCTTTGATCCGTCGACGTTGCACTCTCATCAAGCTCGGTCGATAATCGGTGAATAGTCCCATCAAGTTCCGCAACAATATTCATTGCCTTGCTGACATCAACAAATAATTCTGCTTGCCCAACTAATTCCTCCGCATTGAGTTGGAACAAGCGACTCAAATCTTTATCTGCAAGTTGAAATTTATCCTCACTGTTTTCTGACTTTGCAGTAACAACTTCAAATAGACTCTCATCGGGAATTTCGCTGACCATTTCTTGCGTGGCCGTAGTCACTTCGCCCAACGCAGGATTTTTATGCAACATATCACGCATACTTGCGATAGATTGCCCAAGCGACTCGGTCAACGCCGATGATGATGGCAAAACTCCAGACTGTATCGACGATAATATTGACTCAAGGCCATGACACAGATCACCTATATCACGATAACCGGCCACCAGAGAACTACCCTTAAGCGTATGCAGCAAGCGTTGCAAAGCACGAATCGGCTCGGCATGATCATTGGGCGAGCGCCATAGGTCGAGCTGTATCTCTATTTCATCAAGCAATCCCAATGCTTCATGATTAAAACTTTCAACTATGCCTTCATCAATATTGTCATACGCATTACTTGTATCAGCAGCCCTACTCTGATCGGGGTCAGCGGCTTCGTCATCGACAAACCCATTATCCGACAACTCCAATAAATCTGTTGTCGCAAGCAAAGAATCAAAATCACCAAGCAAATCTTCTGTTTCTTCAAACAGATCACTGGTCTCCAAGGGCGCCACATCATTGATCGCCTGATGAGGTGTTAACACCTCAGGTTTAGCTAACACAACTTTATCTAAGCCCAGCTCACCAAACCTCTCCTCAGACAATTGTAATAGGCCCTCGACATTGAGTGACATCGCGCTGTTCGCATGCGTTGCCTCATCTAGCGAACAGGCTAATGCGGTCACCGCCTCGGCAAAGATCATATAGCGATCAGTATCCAGCTCTTGAGTATCAATATCGACCCGCACCCCGAGGGCACGCTGTAATTCAATGAGGTAATTTTGTGCCTGCGCACACAGGTCAGCCTGCCTGTTTAACTCCAGCAATTCAAAACATCGCATAACACGGCAACAAATATCGTATGCATTCGCCAGCGCATCAACATTTGCTGATCTATCTGCCAGCCATAATTCCAGGGTATGCTCTATCGCCGCCAGCTCATGTCGGCATTCTGTCAATGCCTGGCGTGTCGAGTCACCTTTCAAGACAGATAATGCATCAAGCGAGTGTTCGCGATCGCCTTCACGATTTTTCATTTCACGACCGCGACCACTACGACGATCACGCAAACCGTAACGACCCAAAATACCTAATACTCGCTCACTGCGCTGATAAGCATTAGTCACTATATGAAAAAGCGCTTCTTTAGTTAGTGTAGTTGGCACATAAGCCGTATCAGCCATCGCTAGCTGTCGAATATAACGCTCAACATGCGCCAACAATAGGCGCACAGATTGACTGACTCGCGAACAACCTCGTTGCGAATCAATTAACGCAGCGATGACTTCAAAAAATTGAATATGCGGACGCTCAATTGCAGCCAACCTTAAACTGTCCGTAATCGCTACTAGAATATTGATCGAGTCAGGATTCTCGCAGTCTTGGTACCAAGCTAACAACGCCGCCTGAAACTGGTGCGCCTGATTTTTTGCTGCCTCAACAAACTTGTCTGAGGACGCATGCAAGTTTTGGTTTACCGGCACGATATCAAGATCGATGGTGTGGACCTCGCTGGCGGCGATAGCTTGCACGCCACGTTGCCCACGCAGTTTGTTAATAACAGACAATAGGCGATAATTGGCGTCTGCGCCCAACAAATCTTGCTGAACAGTATCGCCTAAATGCGACAAAGCCTTTTCGATCAGCATTAAGATTGCCGTTTTTTCCGCGCCGCGCTTATCTACAGCGAGATCAAAGTTTTCGCCGATTTCTTTTGCCAACAATGCCGGCGTTCTACTGGCCAGCATACACAGCGCACCACTGACGCGCTTAAGCTCAAGCGCATAGTGCGTCAACTCTTCCACTGACAACCATTCATGCTTTTCATCAATAAGTTGTCGACACGCTGCAATGACTTGCAACAGTTGCTTGCCGACCTCATGGTCTGCCATCAAATATTTTTTATGCAGCTTGGTCACGACTTCGACTCCTCGTCAAGCACATTACCCGCATCATAGACCTTAACCGTATTGACTTGCGCCATCGCCAACTTATGCAAACGCTTGATGCCGACATCGCTATTAACTGCCGCGACTAAGAAACGCTGATTACCCTCTTGCAGCTCGTCCAGAATTAACGATATAGCCTCAGCATGACGCGCTTGCGTTCGATCAGCCCCCGCAATGACACTAGCAAACTCAGACATCCCTTGATCAATCTCGGCCACGTCACCAACAATGTTCGACTGAAAACGTTCAAGAATTTTTGTAATACCGTCAACTTGCTCCATTTGTTGAAGTAGAAACTCCACGTTTGATGTCATATCATTAAGCAACTGTGCCGTATCGTTAACTTGCCCTTCATAGCGACCTGTTAACGATTGCACAGATTCAACCGACCTGCGTAGAGTTCTATCACTTCCCGACCGACCTGCAAGCGATGTGCTGACATCAATTATCTCAAGGTTAATACGCTGAGATAATTCAGTTAGGGAACGTAAACGATCCTCAATATGCTGCTGTAGCTGACGTACAGCATGTGCTGAAAACTCTGTGGAATCACTTTCTCTTGACTCTGATAACTGCTGCTTAGCTTGAGCAACTTGCTGCAACAAAGACTGTAACTGTGATTGTGTCTGCACCAATTGGTTCGCCAGCTCTGTCGAACCAGTAGTTTGCCCTGACACAACATTATTTAGTTCTACACTTAAACGGGCAATGTCGTTGGCTTGTCGATCTATCGTCGCAGCCATACCCGTTTCTGCCGTTGCTACACGCTCAATCAATGGTAGAAAGTCTTTTTCTATTTGTTTATCAAGAGAACGAACATAGGCTATCATTCTATTAGTCTGCTCGACCAAATGCTGACAAGCCAGCGATTTAGAACGCACAGTAATCGCATGATCGCCTTCAGAAAAACTCGCCAACTGTCTTACGATTCCGTCAACACTGGTCTGTAAGCTTTCTTTTTGAGAGGATGATGCCAATTTCTCAGAATGAAACTGCTTAGCCTGGCAGTACGCCATGTAAAGCAACCATAACAACACTAAGCTACACGATAACCACAACCAAAATTGTTCTTTGCTAAGCTTGCTGTTCGCGTACAATCGATCAGTGATCAATTGTTGAACTGGCCGCACTAACAGCCCCCCATCTTCAACCAATAACTGCGTATATTTATTAATGTCCTGCATCACTGTTAAGGATGCGGCCACCTTGCGTATACTTATCGCCAACTCAGTTAAGCGTTCAGCTATTTCATCTATCTTCAACAGTAGCGAAACATCGGAGCCTTCTTGTTTAGCCGCAGCTAACGCTTCTTTGTTATCAGCAGCCATAATTTCAAGGCTTTTTCCCAACAAAAACAAATCTGTTTCTATCGAACCCGAGAGTGCAATACGCGCATTCGTATCAACCGCGCTCAACACACTCGCCGTAGCGGCATTGGTGTTTGCCACCATTCGATGCAATACCAAACGTTGTTCGCGCAACAGTCTTAAGCTAGCAGGCTTTTTTAAAGCAGAGCGTAAAGCATCAATCACTCGATCGTGCTCTGCAAGCACAGCAGGAAGACGTTGATCAGTATCTTCGACAGCGATACGTAAATCGCGCAGTTTTTCCTCAGCCGCCAACAAATCAGCCGCAGCGCCACGAATAGGCTGCCAAATTTCACCAAGCTGCTTAAATGTCTGCCATGACGAGCTGACGCCTTGCTGATAAGCCGGCCTTAATTCATCCAACTTCTGCTGATAATGCTCAACGCTAGTCGTTAATATTCCGAACTCATTTAACTTAAGCTGGCTAATAGCAACCGCATGATTAGCCATAAGTGCTGATTGAGCGTTAAGTTCAAATAATTGTTCGACATATTGAGTATGTTGCAATCGCTGTTGAGTTAAAAACCATGCCGCAATAGCTATCTGACATAACAAAATAATTAACAATAGAACGTGCCAACGCTTGTGTCCGCTCAACAGTGTCAGTAGATAATGAAAAAAACTTGGCATCATTAGCTTTATTTATGCACGCTAGTCGGTGCAACACTCAATATTGGCAGTTGCGAACGGTCAATCGCATCAAGAAAACGTTGTTCATTCAATAACTGTTTCACATTAAACTGGTCAAAGCACTGGCCATCAGCACAACGCTGCCCTTGCATATATTGCTCAATATCAAGCGGATAAAATGCGCGAGATCGCTCACAAGGCTGGCATTCCATCACGCCTTGAACGGCATCGACTAACAAACCAAAGTGACATCCATCATGCCCCAACAATAAAACTCTAGCACCGTCTTTTTCACACGCAGCGGACAAGCCGAGATACGCACTAAGATCCGTCACACTGGCGATATAGCCGTGAATACTGGCAATTCCAATGAACCATGATCGACTAAATGGCATCGGCACAACATTCGGCTGCACACTTATCGCTAAAATATGTTCCTTGGCAATAGCAAAACGATAATCACCACAAACAAAAATAGCGTATAGCAATTCATTCTGTTCTTGGTCTCGACCAGTCTTACGACGATCAGTGTAGCGACGACGATCTTCCATTAGTGTAGTGCTCTATCCAGGTGATAATTGCGAGTTCAGTTAGCTTACCAACGCCCACGGCAAGGCGCGTCTCGCAGGCAATGGCATTCCCTTGTCAAGAGGCGTAACGTAGCCCGTGGGCGTTAGCAAGCTAACCCGAAGGGCGTCCCTGTGGTGTTTTGCAGCTGCGTTCCAGTGCTCGACAAGGGCATAGCCATTGCCTTCGCACTGCGCCTTGCTGCAAAACACCACAGGGACGCTGAATCCGTAATTATCACCTGGATAGAGCACTAGGCTCGATCTACGTTGCGATTACGCTCACCGGCATAACGCCGGACAATATCCAGTAATTCGTCACGGCTAAATGGCTTGACCAAATAATCGTCAGCGCTCACAACGCGGCCACGCGCGCGATCGAACACACCATTCTGAGCTGACAGCAGAATGACTGGAATATCGCGATAGTCATCGTTCTGCTTAACCAGCACACAGGTCTGATAACCGTCAAGGCGCGGCATATTAATATCGAGAAATATCAACTGTGGCTTCTCGTCAACGATCTTGGCCAAGACATCAAAACCATCATCAGCAGTGACCACCCGGCAGCCTGAGGCGCCAAGTATCGCCGTAACAGTATGCCTAATAGTCTGGCTATCATCGGCAATAACGACCGTAATGCCGTCGAATGGTCTTATTTCATCACTCATTAATACTGTACCTGAATACCTTATTTTGTACGGTTGTCGTGCTGCCCGCCTCAATACATCCCACATGCCAGCCAATAATTTTTAGGCTTTTCCTGTTTTTACGATCATTTCGCAACATGTAAGCCATCTTCGCCCAGCACTCCAACAAAGCTATATTAGTGGATACAGTTGACCTGTCAGCGTTCAGGGCAACGTGCCCTTGGGGTGCAATGCCGCCATGGACACTGACAGATCAACCCTGCGGGCGTTACTGTGGTGTCCCGCCACGGCGTTATACCCCTAGGGCACGTTGCAGCACTTGACAAGGACTCAGGCCATTTGCCTGCGCGCCGCAGGAAGTGTACCCCTCAAGGGGGTATTGAAAAGAACCCTTGGGGTGCGCGTGCTGTGCCTTGTTGCGGAACACCACAGTAACGCTGTAGTCATCAATATAGCCTTGTTGGAGTACTAGCACGGCATATCAGCTACACTATCGGCAAATTATCACTGGATCGTGAGCAATGAGCATAGAGAACCTGCATGCAGTGCCTAATCTGACCACCGTATTAACGGGGCCGCTGCGTAAAATAGAGCAAACTCTGCTAGATCAGCAGTCATCGATCGAGACCTGGTTTCGTAAGCAATGGCGTAAAACGCCCGCCCCCTTCTATGCCTCGGTCGACCTGCGCAACGCAGGTTTTAAGCTGGCTCCGGTTGATACCAACCTATTTCCAGCCGGATTTAACAATCTTAACGTAGCCTTTATGCCGCTGTGCATCCAGGCCACTCAATCAGCGCTTGAACATATTTGTCCCGACGCCAATCAGGTCCTAATCATTCCCGAAAACCATACGCGCAATACCGCGTATTTTGAAAGCCTAGCCATGCTACAAGAGATTCTAATCAAAGCAGGCTACGCCACTAAGATCGGATCCATCAACCCAGAGTTTAAAACAACTCAAACCATAGAGCTCGAGTCAGGTCGCAGCCTGACCCTACAGCCGATCATCCGCGACGGCGACCGTGTTGGCGTCGAGGGTTTTTATCCCTGCGCCGTACTGCTCAATAACGACCTTTCTGCGGGCGAGCCTGACATTCTCAAGGGAATAGAACAAATCATCATTCCGCCAATGCGTTCAGGCTGGGCACATCGCCTAAAGTCAGGCCACTTTAGCCATTATCAAAACGTTGCTGAAGAGTTTGCTGCGCAAATTGGTATTGACCCCTGGCTGATTAATCCGCTGTTCACTACTTGTGGTGAAGTTAACTTCATGAAACGCGCGGGTGAAGATTGTATTGCACACAATGTTGGCAACTTACTCGAGGCAATTCAAAAAAAATATGATGAGTATGGCATTACCGAGCCACCCTTTATCATCGTAAAAGCCGATGCCGGCACTTACGGCATGGGCGTCATGACCATCAACTCGGTCGAAGAAGCACGTGAGCTCAACCGTAAACAACGCACCAAGATGTCGAAAATCAAAGGCGGACAGGCGGTCTCACAGGTCATACTCCAAGAAGGCGTTTATACCTTTGAAAATTGGGGTAGCGAACAAGCCGTAGCCGAACCTGTGGTCTATATGCTTGATCATTTCGTCGTAGGGGGGTTCTATCGTGTTCACACTGGCCGCGGTCGCACCGAAAACCTCAATGCTCCTGGCATGCATTTTGAGCCACTTTCCTTTGCTGAGCCGTGTAACGCTCCCGACGAGAAAATGCCTCCCGATGCGCGCCCTAACCGGTTTTACGCCTATGGCGTTATTGCCCGACTTGCGTTGCTCGCTGCAGCACGAGAGCTCGACGAATTAAAACGCGACGACAACTGAGCGTAAATATGAGCTATCGCCTAGGGGTCATCATGGACCCGATTGATTCCATTTGCCCAGCCAAAGACAGTACTTTAGCGATGCTGCTCGAAGCGCAAGTACGTGGCTATGAACTGCATTATATGGAGCAGCATGATGTCTCAATACGTGAAGGAGTCAGCTATGGCACCAGCCGAACCCTCAGCGTATCGGACGACAACAAAGACTGGTTTGAGCTCGGTGACACGCGCACTCGACCATTGCATGAACTCAACGTCATTCTCATGCGTAAAGACCCGCCCTTTGATATGGAGTATGTCTACACCACCTACGCCTTGGAGCTTGCTGAAAAAAACGGCAGCCTAGTCATAAACAAGCCACAAAGCTTGCGTGATGTTAACGAAAAATTATTTATCTCATGGTTTCCTCAATGTTGCGCAACAACTTTAATATGCAGAGATCGCCAACAATTACGCGATTTTATTGACGAGCAAAAAAATGTTGTCGTCAAACCACTCGATGGCATGGGTGGAGAATCAGTATTTCGTACCGCAATCGATGACCCCAATAAATCTGTCATCATCGACACCATCACTCACAATGGCAAGCGCAGCGTTATGGCGCAGCGTTACATTGCCGAAATCAGCGCAGGGGATAAACGTATTCTAGTCATCGATGGCGAACCCATCCCTTATGCGCTCGCTCGCATACCCGCAGCCGGCGAAAGCCGCGGCAATTTGGCGGCAGGCGGCACCGGCAAAGGTGTCGAGTTAAGTGAGCGTGACCGCTGGATCTGTCAACAAGTTGGTCCTGAGCTACGCCAACGTGGATTGGTCTTTGTCGGGTTGGATGTTATTGGTGACTATCTAACTGAGGTTAACGTTACCAGTCCGACTTGCATACGTCAGCTGGACAGTATTTATAATCTCAATATAAGTGCCACATTATTTGATGCCATCGAACGCAAACTGGCCTAGGCAACGTCGCTTGCCCGAGCTAAAACACTACGTACGTATTATCTCGGTATGTTTAGCCATACTCCTATACTTGTCCATCGCAGCCTGTAGCGACAGCAATCACAAGCCCGTCTACCGCAATCAAATTCTTGCCTTTGGCACCATTGTCGAACTAACGCTGTTTGACACTAGCGACACAGACGGCGAAAAACTCAGCAATGAAATTCGCCTGATGATGGAAGACTTCCATGAACACTGGCACGCGTGGCAAAATAGTCCTTTAACACTATTGAGCCAAACGCTAAGTCAATCAGGTCAAAGTGAAATCAATGCCGACGATGCCGAGCTAATCTCAAAATCATTAGCGCTATCTAACGCAAGCAAAGGCTTATTTCATCCGGCCTTAGGCGAATTAATCTCAGCGTGGGGCTTTCATAGCGATGAGCTACCACTATCTCCCCCAAGCGAGCAAACCATCAACGACATCCTCAACACCCTGCCAACACTTGATCAAATTACTATTACTAATAACGTCATTAGCAATGACAGCGGCCAAGCCATACACTTTGATCTTGGCGGTTTTGCCAAAGGTGTCATCATTGATCGTACTATCGAATACCTACGCAAAGCTGGCATTAATA
>NVRQ02000023.1 GCA_002400905.2 Gammaproteobacteria bacterium
CTAGACTTCCGGCTTTTTTATGTCGCCATATTAGTCAACAACTAGTCGACAGCAATATTTTTGATCTGCATATCAAGTCGGTCTGGTCCAGATAGTGCGTTAAGGCCATCGATGTTAGAAATAGTGTGACGCAAAACGCGGGCACTGGAGTCGCCTTTCAAAAATGCCGCAACAACATTTTCATAAGCAGGTAAGCGCAACGAAAAAACGGAGCGAAATTTAGCCCCCACACGCGCATCTGTATAATAAGCAGAATTTCGCAACTCCTGCAAAGAAAAAACATTACACACTAAAACGCCTTTTTTACTTAGCCTACGGCTCAATAAATTAAACCACATAGCGCTGAGCGGCACAGCGCGCACCCCATCGCCCTCACCCTCGACAAATAAATCATCAATGATCATATCAAACGGCGGCCCTCGATAAACCTTCAGCCATTCAACAGCCTCAGCCTTAACAAGCGTTGCCATACTCTTCTTGATACCAAAAAATCGTTTGGCAATAGATATATGCACCGCATCCAACTCAACCGCAACAATCTCATCAGGCTTCACATAACGATTTAAAAGGTGAATAACCGCCCCGCCGCCAGCACCCAACACCAATACACGTTTAATCGTCTGCGGGGAAATAAAAAATGCCGGTAGCATTAATAAATCCCACACACCACGAGCAATCGGTCGGTTAGGGTTGTATTGACTATGAAAGACGCCATCAGTGTAAAGGCGCGTTGACTGCCCCGCCTTGCGCACCTCGTAGTGTTTGCCTGCCACCCGTTTTTGCCAAACAACTGCCATCAATTAAGCCAAATGACTTGGCAATACATCGGCAAAAATAAAACCCCCACGCTCAACTACCTCACCCACGCGTATAGCAATAGGATTGGTATAGCTAGGCGAATCAAACACAAAGGTATGAAATTCCCCATTTTCACCGCAAGGATCTACCGAAGACGGCAATTCAGCCAAAAATTCAGCGTTAAACTCACGACCAGCAAACTCGCCAGGGCACTGCTGCGGATCAACACACGTCACGATCGCCTTAAGTCCCGCTTTAAGCATGGTCCTCGCTAACTCATCCGTTGGCATCAGCCATAGTGGAAAAATTGGCGACAAACCCGTATCAGCAAGCTGAGCGATACGATATTGACGAATATCTTCAAGAAACAAATCACCAAAAACAATGCCTTCAATACCCTCTTGAATTGCTTGTGAAACAAAGGCAGAAAATGCATTCTCATATTCAGTATTCGAACATGGCCAAGGAATATCAATCACCGTCACCGGCAAGTCCATTACCCTCGCTTGCTGCTTAAGTAATTCTAAGCGTACACCATGCATCGCTACACGCTGAAATTCCGCATTGACAGTCGTAAAGATACCAACAACTTCATATTCATTCGATTGCTGAATCGTATGCAAAGACCAAGCAGAATCTTTACCGCTACTCCACGACAACATGACCCGCGGCTTTTTCAACTCCCCTCCTTAGGGTAAGGACAATGACGACAACCATTACCGCAGCAATTGCCGCGCTTCAAATGATACCAAGCAGAAAATACCAATAATCCGTCTTCCATTTGATAATCAATGCCTTCTTCAGGCTTGCCATCAATAGAATAATGCTCGGCCAACGCTAACGACTTTTCGTGACCAATCGATTTCAAATAATCCGGTAAAGCATCTACCACACGTAGCTTCAGGCATTTAGCACATAAACATGCGGCCTTATCCTCTAATGGCAATACCGCAGGGTAAGACTGACACCAGCACTCAGAAGGCCTATCGGCAGCATCACAGACAAACGCATCACCACAGTGAGAACACGCCGCATTACTGTTATCCATCAGCCTGGGTTCGCCACTGTTCGATATAGCCTCTAATTTGATCTAGCCCGTCTGTTAATGCCGCCGGCCCGGGTTGTAATATATCGCACGATTTTATCTCATAAACGTGATTATTTTTAACAGCAGGAATCTCACTCCAGCCTTCACGCGCCGCCACCTTCTCAGGGCGAAATTTCTTGCCACACCAAGAACCAATAATAATATCAGGCTTTCTTTCAATCACTTCCCGATGGTCCGCAACAATTCGATTCTTTGCCAACGACTGCTTGCCATGATCGGAAAAACAATCACTGCCACCGGCAAGTTCAATCAACTCCGACACCCATTGTATGCCAGTAATAATCGGATCATCCCATTCTTCAAAATAGACTCTAGGTTTTAGTTTATCTATGCGCTCACCACGCAAAGCATCCGCTTTCGTATTAAAATCGTCTATCCACGCCAGCGCCTTATCTTGCGCACCGACCATTGCGCCAAGCAGACGAATCATCGACAATATTTCATCAATAGAGCGTTGATTAAAAACATGAACATTAATACCTTGGCGCACTAAGTCCGCCATGATATCTGCTTGCAGATCAGAAAATCCTAAAACAAGATCAGGTTTTAATTCAAGGATTTTATCAATCTTTGCAGAAGTAAACGCCGAGACACGCGGTTTTTCCTTACGTGCATTTGCGGGACGAACGGTATAACCAGATATTCCAACGATGCGATCCTGCTCACCAAGCAAATACAATAACTCAGTGGTTTCTTCAGTCAGACAAACAATACGATTAGGAAGGTAGTCAGGCATGAGACGATACTAACATTCACAATCAATCGAGTCTAAGAGTATCAATCTTATTTCGTCCCGTTTTATGCCTGTAATTTCATTCATTTTACTAATTTAGCGATACACATAAAAAATTTATCAGGCATAGATATAAATGGAGAGTGGTCACTGACAAGCGTTTTAATACGAGAAAAATGCATATGCTTTTGCATTGCTCTCTGGTCTTTAATTGACATGACTTTATCCAAACTACACTCAATATAATCTTTGGCTATTGAGCCCAACTTATCTTGCGTCCACTTAACACTTGATAAAAATGGGCGTATTGGTTGTTGGCAAAGATAACGTTCAGCCAATTGGACTGATATACCTTCGCACTCATTATAAAATACTTCTTTAACTCTATTGTGATCCAGTGAAAATGTACCACTAAAAAAATTAATTTTCGCTATAGTCTTTGCTTCCCTATTTGAATATTTCGTTGCTAGCGTTATCAAACGAGAACCCTTGCGCTCAGGTACCATTGCCGCGACATATATTAGATGACAAAATAAATCGGGACGCGCCTCAGCCGCAGCAGATATAACCATTCCTGCCATTGAATGCCCAACCAACACACAGGGCCCACCAATTTGTTCTGCTTTACAACATACATCTTGAACATATGTAGACATGCTCACGCGATAGCCATGCAACCTATTTGAGCCATGACCGCAAAGCGTAATAGTATGAATATTGAGTTCACCACCACTAAAGTATGGTTTAATATGATCCCAACAATTTTCATCATGAGAACCACCATGGACAAATAGGATTTGCATATATTCTATATAAAACGCATTGAGTTAAAGAAAATTAAAAGAGTCAATCCACAATATTTTTAATCCCCACCCGCTTAATTTCGAGCCCGAGAAATCATACAGTCTATTGCCATTCGTAGCATGGTCAGGGCGATATAGTGGCGATGCACAGAATCAATTGTATGCATATAATATTCACCAAAGGCATTATTAAAATTCACCGAAGTCCCTAACGTAACCTCCAATTCATTTTTTTTCAGCTCAACTCCAACGCACGACCTGAATTTTAAATGTGTATCATTAGCACCAAGAATAACTTGAGCCAATGCATCACTAATACTTTGATCCAGTACTGGTTTGCAAATCAACAGTCCGAATCATCTGAAAGCAAAGAAGAAACAGGACAACCTAGAGGAGACGTTCTAAGTCCAAATGGTTTGACAAGTATATTGCGTATTAGCATTAACCTAGACACACCTCTTGGCGCATTTTACTGGGTTCTTTTAGTATACCAATCACTTCGCATTTATCAGAAAGTAGACCTAACGCTTAGGTCTAGGCTTGCGCGAACGCCCTGCTTCTGCCAATAACGGTTCTTCTGGCCAGCGATGCCGAGGGTATTTAGCCCGCATATCTTTAGCTACGTCAAAATAGGATGACACCCAAAAATTCGCTAAATCACTGGTGGTTTGAATTGGCTGGCGCGCAGGTGATAGTAATTCAAATCTCAGTGTCACTTGGCCATACGCTAAGCTTGGCGATTCTAATTGGCCAAACATTTCTTGTAAAATGATGGATACCGTTGGGCCTTGGTTCTCATCATAGAGAATAGGTACAGTTTGTCCGCTGGGGCTGGTGTAGTCTATAGGTGCTTGCGTATCTAGTTCTTGCTGCTGCTCCCAGCTTAAATGAGCGATCAATAAATCATAGATATTTTGTTTTTTTAAGTCCGCCAAACTATTCATATTATTGAGGTAAGGCAATAACCATTGTGCGGATTTTTTTTGTAACTGCGAGTGCGATAACGTAGGCAAGTTATTATTATACGCCGCCAGCCACTGCACTCTCGCTAACCATTGTTGGCAACGGGGCGTCCAACTAAGAATGCTCAGGCCTTCGGTATTTAATAACTCAACAAGACATTCTTTAAACGCCTCCGTGGGAATCTCACTTAAGGCTGTTTCAGATATGCTAATGGCACCATAACTAATTTTTTTGCGGCCAATAATTTTCTGTTTTTTCGCATCTAATTTATAGTGTTGTGCTTGTGTAAACTGCTTCGATAAAAGGCTTAGTACTTGCGGCTTATCAATAGCGCAGGCTGAATAAATTCGCCCTTCATGCTTTTGCCCATCACAGTCGCCTACGATTAACCATTCTGAACCCGATAATGCATCATTTTCATTTAAAAACACGCCTTTACCATTAGCCATAATATAGCGGTTTGTCTTGCTACGCTGTTTTGCCAGGCGATCAGGATACGCGCGCAGTAATATTTCTGGTAGGCACATTTTCCAGTCGCGTAAATTTAAAGGGGTTTCTCTTCTGCGAAAATCTGTTGTTTTTTTAATCGTCTCATGAAGATTTCTATGTAAATCAGCCGACAAACGCAGGACGTGCTCAGCGACGTTCTGTTTTACAGCAACCCCATTCTTATCTGTTTTATAATCTTGCAACGCCATAAAGCGTTCACTGATATCAACACCGCGCCCACGGTTAAATATATCTTTCTCAGTAAGTAAGGCCGCCGCATCACACGCGATAGTGTATTCATTTGCACTTTGGCTTTTGAGTAACATAGCCGCTAAACGAGGATGTACACCCAAACGAGCAGCCTGTTGCCCAGCCTCCGTTAAATGATTATTGTCACTGATTAAATCGAGAGATTTCAGCAAACTCACGGCTGTTTGATAATGCCCGACAGGAGGCGGCGTTAACCATGATGATGCCGAATAATCCGTTTGCCCCCAAGCATAAAGCTCTAACACTAGACTCGCCAATTCTGCGGTGAGAATTTCTTCTTTCTGGTAATCGATTAAACTTGCTTGCTTTGTTTCACCCCATAAGCGAATACAATGTCCTGCTTGTAAGCGCCCGGCTCGGCCTTTGCGTTGTTCCGCTGAGGCCTTAGAGATCCGAACGGTCTCTAAGCGAGTCATACCACTGGCTGGATCATATTGAACGCGTTTTTCTAAACCACTATCAATCACCCAAGTAACACCCTCAATAGTTAAACTGGTTTCAGCAATATTGGTGGTGAATATTACCCGCCGGCGACCTTGGCTATCGGGCTGTATCGCTTGCTCTTGTTGTGCAATACTCAAATTGCCCAACAAGGGTAAGAAGACAATATTACTACCACTCGCCCAGGTGTTTTTTGCAGTGTCAATACAGCGCATAATGTCTGCTTGCCCCGACAAAAAAACCAGTACATCGCCCTGATCATTGTCTTTTAATACCCGGTGTAAAGCACTGAGTACATGCTCGCTTATCTGATAAAACTTGCCATCAAGATAACTTACCTCAACCGGAAACACCCTGCCAGGGCAGCTTATGACGGCCGCTTTTTCTCTCGTTGCCCCGCAACCCAGTCCATCGCACAAGCCATCCCCTAAGTAATTAGCAATAGTGTCGGTATCAATGGTGGCTGACATAACCAATAATTTTAAATCGTCACGTAACGCTTGCTGTACTTCGAGCGCGAGCATTAAGCCTAAATCTGCTTGTAATGAGCGCTCATGAAACTCATCGAATATGATCAAACCTACATCACTTAACTCTGGGGCTGCCTGTAACCGCCGAATGAGAATGCCTTCGGTGACGATCTCTAGTTGAGTGTGTTTACCTATTTTACGGTCGTTTTTAACATGATACCCCACTCTCCCACCAACACTTTCGCCAAGCTGACGAGACAAGTAATGCGCAATAGACTTTGCAGCCACTCGTCGAGGCTCTAGCATAATGATTTTTTTAGGTGATACATTGTCAAGCGATAGCCACGGCGCGTTCAGTAAATCTAATGGCACAACGGTAGATTTACCCGCGCCCGGCTCAGCCTGTAAAACCAGGTTATTTTTCTGAAATAACGCCTGTTGAATATCGTTTAAAAAAGCATTTATAGGTAATTGCTGACGCACAAAAAATCCAAGAAAGGTAAGTATTACTTGATATCAGTTAACTGAAGAGTGTAACCATTTTAACAAAAATTAACTGCTATTTTCATCTTCAATATCAGTTAACTAATAGCTAATTTACGTCGCAAAACAGTGGCGGGGAATCTCAACTTTTGACTCAACACCCTACGTGAATCAAGGGCAAGGGGAAATATTATCTACTTGCTTCAAGTACACTTAATTTTCCAATAGGGGGAGGTTCACACTGACCCCTTGATTCCCCCCTTGGAGTCCAAGCTGCCCCTAATTACCGTCATTGATGTGTAACGCAACGAGGCTGTAGAAAAAGCCAAAAAAGGCGAGTAATTCTATTCAGCTAGTTGATTAAATAGGTAGTAATCACTTTGCCGCTATTTAATGATTATTTCAACTTTATCAAGATTATTTGGTGGCTCGACACCTACTTTCCCCTTATCAAGCTGCCATCTTCCCA
>NVRQ02000024.1 GCA_002400905.2 Gammaproteobacteria bacterium
GTGAATATTGCACCGAGACAAGGCGGGCATTATGAAAAAACTGCAGGCGACTACGCATACGGTGAGGATTTTTTCATAGTGACCAAGCCGGTGTACCCCAAGAGTACTTCCTCGTGATGGGCTATCGCCAATCACTCAGGGCGCAGGTCAATAAGCACCGCGGTTGTCGTCTCATCAATGGACTCCTTAGTAAATCAGGGCTTTACGCTATCACTTTGTAGCTGCACACCCAACGGTCCGCGTGGAATATACAGCTCAACGATATTGTCGTCACGCAGCACTTCAACAGCTACCGACGTGCCGGCCTCGCCTTCACTGGTTGCATTACGCAGATCAAAGCTATCGTAGACCCTCCTGCCATCATAACGGTAGATAACGTCGCCACCCTCTATACCGCTCGTCTCTGCAGGCGATTTCCTTATTACGGAAGAAACGCTGACACGATTAGACTGCCCAGTGGCAAAGAGATAACGATCGTATGCCTCGTCTCCTAACCCACCTGCTATCGATTCTTCTTCTGTATTAAGCTTTGCCCTTTCTTCAACAAAACGAGGCTCAGAAATCCAACCTTCGCGCAGGGCCTTATCGCGTAAATATAAACGCCTCAGCTCAATATCAGCATAACGCTCGTCAAACTCAATCGCTTGATCGGAACCAAAGCCGGCATCGAGAAATGAATTAACGTCAATCACTTTCGGCGTAAATACCTGACTTTGCTCAGTATCAGCTTGCTGACCCACACCCGCTACCGATACGCTTGCACGCTTGAGTAGAACCAACTCATCATTGAGTTGTTCAAGCTGTTGTTGATGCGACCGTAATTGACTCTCACCATCCTCAAGACGCGCCACCAATTCATCAAACATAGCAGCTTGATTCGGCGCCTGATGCAACGCTCTAACGCTGCGATCGTCTGCCTTGTTAGCCCTGTCGACTGAAACCTTCTCAGTAAATATATTTGCACCAAGCACAATACCTAACAACACGGCACTGACACCAACCAATAAAATTATAATGATTCGCTGCATTACTCAACCAGTCATCGCAAAGGACTAAAGCACCCGCTATGACAACACACTAACTACTCAAGTTCCCATAACAAAAAAGCCCGAAATACCATAAAGATAGAGCGGGCATTTTCATTTCTTGCTAAACAATTAAGCAAGCATTTCCTTAACGCGACTTTGGCGAAAATCAATCGCCATTTCACGTGCTTCGGCATCGCCATATTTATGCGCTGAGAAAGTCTTCTTCTGTTGGTGATAAGGTTTTGGGCACCAGCTGACAACGTAGTGCTTATATTCATATTCACCTTTGCGAATCCACTGCGTGGTCACACCAACAACACCCGTAGTGTTGTTTTTGTGAGTGAACCGAATTGTCCGCCGATTACTCGGATTAATGCCTTTTATCGCAAAAATTTTATTACGCCATTCCTCGGCAGCCTTTAATGCCTTGCTACCACTGCCGTGAACGCCATCAGCAAAAAAACGGGTTTGCGGTGTATGTTCAAAAGGCACTCTAACCTGATAACCATGCGTACTTTTATGATCAATACGGACTATTGCAGGCTTGCTTTTAGGGTTACGTTTTCTCTTCTTCACTGCCATGGGACTGTTGTACCTAAATTATGAAATAGATTAAATAGAAAACCCGATATTTGGCCGGTTTCGCCAAAATCAAGCCTAGATTTAGCAAAAAATCCGTTTGAACTAAATTGAGTGTACGCACACTAAGCGGCTACTTCCTAACAGGATTCTAACAAATATAAGAATTATAAACCAGCGGCTTTTATTCTTCGCCTATCCATTGCTCCAGCGCGACAATAATTTTGCGTGCTTGATCAGCACTCGAAATATTAAACTTGGATTTCTGCTGGTATTCGCCATTACGCTTTTGATAACGTCGAATCGTATATTTCTCTGGGCCGTAATCCTCTTTTTTACGATCAAAATCTTGATAACGGTATATCAACGTTGCCCAGGCACCCTTGGTCAGCACAACTTTGTCTAACTCTTTAACCGTTACCACACCCTCATCCGTATATTCCACCGTTAACTCGTCAACAGTCTCAGCCATTCCTAATTCTCCAGATACACATTAAAATTCATTGAAAACCGCTGTTTATACCCCATTTATTGCAATAAGGCCAATATCTATCTTGAAATCGCCATACACAAAGTCACCCGATGACTCTATATACTGAATACTTATCGGAATCGATGTTAAACCTTAACACCCCAAAAACACTGAGAAGTACAATAATGAGCAGCGCACTTTATAACACCCCACAAGAAGCAGAAACTGCCTTTTACCACGCTTTCGAGCGCGCAGATATTGATCTGATGAGCTCAGTCTGGGCCCATATTGATGGCATCGAGTGTGTTCACCCCCTGTCAGATCGCCTTAGTGGCAACAAAGACGTACTCGAAAGCTGGCGCTCAATGTTCCAACAGCCACCCGGACTATCAATAAAAATCGAGGCACAGCAATGTGTCACCAGCTCAACACTTGCCGTACACATTGTTGACGAACACATAACCATGATGGAGGGTGATAACATGCAACAATCTGTGATTCACGCCACTAACGTCTACCAGCTCATTGACAGTAACTGGCAAATGGTTGTCCACCATGCTTCCCCGTCTCGCCGCCCCCAGCAAAAACAAAGTATTCGCAGTGAGTCCATTCATTAAGCCCTCATTATGACAAAAAAGACCTTAAGCACCAAAACGAACAACCCTAGCATTAACGCGTTCTTAGAAAAAATTGCTACAACAAAAAGCATTAAGCCCGCCGCAAAGCGCGGACGCCTATTGTTTGCTATGGATGCCACTGCTAGCCGTGAATCAACCTGGGATAGCGCCTGCCAATTACAAAGTGAAATGTTTACTGCCAGTGATGCGCTTGGCGGGCTCGATGTGCAACTTTGCTATTTTCGCGGTTATAACGAATTCGACCACACGTCGTGGCTCGCTGATACCGAGACATTACGCAAAAATATGACTGCAGTAAGCTGTCTTGGTGGCCATACCCAAATAGAGCGAGTGCTAAAACACGCCATTGCCGAAACCAAACGATCACGCATAAACGCCATCGTCTTTGTCGGCGACAACTGTGAAGAGAACGTCGAGGATATTTGTAATACCTCCGGCCAGCTTGGCGTACTAGGCGTACCGATCTTCGTTTTTCAAGAAGGGAGTCATCCACATGCCAGTCAAGTATTTCACCACATGGCCACGCTGAGCCAAGGTGCCTATTGTCATTTCGACTCTGGCAGCGCACAACAACTACGCGACCTCATGAGCGCTGTTGCCGTCTATGCCGCAGGTGGGCGCAAGGCCTTAGAAAGCTATAGTCAAAAACAAGGGGGCAATGTTTTACAACTTAGCCGCCAACTTACTAAGGAGTACATTGATTAGACAACATACGCGGCACCTATTGGCCTGCGCCTGCGTTGGGCATTATGAAAAAATCCTCAACGTATACGTATACGCCTGCGGTTTTTTCATAATGCCCGCCTTGTCTCGGCTCAATATTCACTCGCCTATCTCGCCCAATCAACGTACTCCTTAGTAAATAACTATGCCACCACAATTTATCCTTGGATTACTCGTTATTGGCGCATTTGTGCTATTTCTCAACGCCTTTCTAAAGGCAAGCCCAGCGCATGTCGCAAAAAAAATAAAACAGATCGGCTTTTACGTCGCAATTGGCTTTGTCGTTTTACTGGCTATAGTCAAACTTAACTGGATTATCGCTGCAATTGGCGCGATGTTCGCTTTACTTCCACGCTTAATACCCTTGCTGCGCTATTTACCCATACTTAAGTGGGTTCAAAATTGGCGTAAAGGCCCAAGTGGCTTTGGCAACACACAGCAATCATCACAATCTACTCAGACCAATTCAAGTCAGAGTTCTAAGGTGAGCGCTCGCTATATCGCGATGACGCTTAACCACGAGAGTGGTGAGCTTGATGGTGAAATAATAGAGGGCCAGTTTGCAGGACAGCGGCTCAGTACTCTATCAAAAGAAGCGATAATTCAATTCCACAAAGAGTGCTTAGCCAACGACAATGAATCGGCTGCGCTGGTCGAAACTTACCTTAATCGCATATACGGCGACACCTGGAGTGATGCAGACCATCAATCACATCAACAATCGTCACCGAATACCAAGGGCAACATGACCAACGCCGAAGCACTAGAAATATTAGGGCTAGCAAAAGGCGCAAGCAAAAAAGAAATTATTGCGGCTCACCGACTTCTTGTGCAAAAAGTCCATCCCGACCGTGGCGGTTCAAATTACTTGGCCGCAAAAATCAATCAAGCAAAAGACATCCTAATTAAATAGCTGTATATAGATAAATAAGCCACAATTAGATTCATCTATAAGACTTTACGAGAATATTCTGCGCCGTTTTCAAAAATCAGCTTATCGTTGCTTTCAGAAATTCTAAACTCGGTAGATACCGGCCGACCATTAACCGTGATCAGCATCCGCAATACACGGCCTTCCACGGCATAATAGCCGCCCAAATCTCCTTGCTTAGCCTTAACAATTACTTTGCCACCACTCATA
>NVRQ02000025.1 GCA_002400905.2 Gammaproteobacteria bacterium
CCCTATTTTATTATTAGTTATTGGCTTTAGCCTTGGTTGGCTAAGCCGTGGTGGGTGGGAAGTTGACGATAGATCAGAGCGGCTATCTCAGGATGTTAGTCACTTACCGTCATTAACAGATCATTCTAGGTCAACAGATAGCCAAAAAGACGGCGACACCTCTGGTTCTTCAGCTGTTTCTACTGCTTTGTTGGCAATAGAGAGCAAGCAGGTCCCCACTCTCGAATCGAATCAATCAGTGTCGCCTCATGGTGGTCTTTCCGTAGTGAGGGTATTTGAACAGTTGCTTAAAGATCAACAGTATCAAGATGCAACAGCCTTATATCAGGAACAAGATCAGCGCAACACATCATCGGTTAGTCGGCTAAGAGCCTTATTGCTTAGGCAATTGGATCAGTTATTAACAGCGCGGGAATATACGCGTTTTTCAGAATTGGTAGATGCTTTTTTATCCGTCTATCATGATGATATCGATGTGTTATTACTGCTTGCAGACTTTAATTATCGCAATAGCTTTTTTATTGAGGCAGTTAATGTCTACCAGTTTATTAAAACGTATGCTTACACAGCAATACAGCAACAACAAGGGGCCTCACGTTTTGATGAGTTCGTGAGCGACGTGGACCAGTATTATACCAAGCAAAAAGATTGGTTTTCGCTGAGCGGTTTTTATTCGCATATAGAAGTATCTGGCTTGCTCAGCGCGAGTTATCAGTATAGACAAGCTATTGCCTATCTCAATAGTGGTGATGAGTTCAGCGCCATTGAACGTTTAAAGCCATTGGTCAATGACCGCGAGGTTGGCAATAAAGCAGTATCGGTGTTGAATACACTAATAGAACCAAACATCGGTGCTGGCAGCTCACAAGACAATCGATTTCAGGGCGGAGAAAAAATCGCTCTGCAACAGCTGGGCAATCAATATTTGGTTGATTTGCAAATCAACCGCAGGGACAAGGTCACATTGCTTATCGATACCGGGGCATCGATGACTACGTTGTCACGTTCTGCCTTTTCGTCGCTCAGTACCAGAACAAAAGCGGTGGCCGTTGGAACACGTATATTCCAAACTGCGAACGGTATTACCAAAGGTACGGTTTACGCTGTTGATCAGCTACGTCTGGGTTCGTTTCAGCTAAACAATACACATATCGCTGTGCTCGACTTTTCGCTATCACCAGGAGTAGATGGTTTGCTGGGGATGAACGTTTTAGGTCAATTTCATTTTCAAATTGACCAAGATAATGTCAGTTTATTGGTCAATTTGAAATAATATTCTTTAGGGCACCTCTATTCATTACTTATGGCCTCTGCCTGATCTGAAGCGTGCAGAGGCAAGGCGCAGTCCGCCGACAAGGCTGGCTGCCTTATCAAGGATTGTAACGCAGCAGATGCGTGCTTCAGATCAGGCCCTACGGGTCTGTAAGCCAGAGACCATAAGTAATGAATAGAGGTGCCCTTAAGTGACTGCCGCTCCCCTCAATCGATATAAGGCAATTTCACCAAAAAAATTAGGCAGCCAACGCATACCAATAGTGGTGCGATGCGCATGATTGACCACGGTACGCTCAGTGATGAGGATGGACTTTTCTGCGCAAAGTGCTTCGAAGTCGTGGAGCGTACAGAGTCGAATGTTGGGGGTGTTGTACCACGCGTGCGGCAGTGAATCTGATAGTGGCATGCGTCCTTGCAGCGCTATATTCATGCGGCTGCGCCAATGACCAAAATTGGGGAAAGTGACGATCACCTCGCGACCAACACGGAGCATTTCCTCTAGCAATTTATCTGGATAGCTAACAGCTTGAAGTGTTTGGGTCATGACAACATAATCAAAGGCATTATTATTGAAGTCGGCCAGCCCTTCGTCGAGGTTGATTTGCAAGACGTTAAGGCCTTTGTCTAAACATTTAGTGATGTTGTCATCTTGAATTTCGAGTCCGTAACCACTGACATGTCGATGTTCAATAAGATGCGCTAAGAGGGTGCCGTCACCACAGCCGAGATCCAGCACACGGCTATTCGCGTTGATCCAGTCACTGATGATTTCGAGATCAGGTCGTAACATTTGCTTTGTTGGCTAGTGTTAATTGACGCATATTGGCGTGGAACACGTCCATATAGTGAGGAATATCCATTAAGAAGGCATCGTGGCCTTGATTGGCGGTGATCTCGGCATAGCTTACATCACGGTTATTATCCAATAAGGCTTTGGCGATTTCGCGTGAGCGCGCTGGCGCAAAACGCCAGTCACTAGTAAATGAAATAATGTGAAAGTGTGCTTTGGTCATCGATAGCGCTGCGGACAGATCGTTATTGTAGTGTTGTGCGGGATCAAAATAATCCAGCGCGCGTGTCATTAACAAGTAGGTGTTTGCATCAAATTGACCAACGAATTTTTCGCCTTGATAACGCAGATAGCTTTCGACTTCAAATTCTGCGTCGTAGCTAAATTTGTAATGACTTTCTTTTAGCTCGCGGCCAAATTTCGCCAACATGGCGTCATCAGAAAGATACGTGATATGGCCAAGCATACGCGCTAGCATTAGGCCGCGTGAGGGTTCGGTATTATGTTTGTAATAGTGGCCGTGATGAAAATCGGGATCAGTAATGATAGCGCGGCGTGCGACTTCATTGAACGCGATGTTTTGCGCAGATAAGTGTGGTGCCGCAGCAATAATAAAGCAATGTTTGAGTCGTTCAGGATGGTCTATTGACCACTGCATGGCTTGCATGCCGCCTAAACTGCCACCAATTACAGCTTGCCAGCAATCGATATTAAGTTGATCTGCGAGTTTAGCTTGGGTGTTTACCCAATCTTTGACCGTAACGATGGGGAAATCAGGACCGTAGGGCTGATTAGTTTCGGGGTTAGTGGAGGTTGGCCCCGTTGAGCCTTTGCAACCGCCAATATTATTATTGCAGACAACAAAGAATTTATTGGTGTCGATGGGTTTGCCAGGGCCGATACAGCTTTCCCACCAGCCTGGTTTTTTATCAGTTGCCGAATGATAGCCTGCCGCATGATGGTCGCTTGATAAGGCATGACAAATCAATATGGCATTGTTGCGTGCAGCGTTGAGTGTGCCGTAGGTTTCGTAAATAAGCTCATAACCAGGCAGCGTCTTACCGCATTCCAGTAATAGCGATTGATTAAAGTGGGCGACGTTGGGTTCAACTAAGCCAACGGAGTCAACGGGAAGAACATCAGGCATTTAAGGTGTCAGGCTCACAACGGATCGCGCCCTAAGGGC
>NVRQ02000026.1 GCA_002400905.2 Gammaproteobacteria bacterium
ACGTTAGTGATACACAGCATCTTTGTATCACCTTATTGCTGTTGTCGCAATAAAGATCTCTTCCCTGGCTTCGTGCTAAGACTATGATTTTTAACTACTATGCTCGTGCGCTGGTCTGTAATTCCCCCCAACTCGGAGTAATTGGAAGTAGAAAATTCTATCATGTTGCAAGAGGAGTTTGCTATGAAGAAGTCACGTTTAACCGACAGCCAGATCATGGTGGTGTTGAAGCAACATGAACAAGGAGTGGTGGTAGCCGATTTTTATAAATTACTTCAGTGCTGTCCCGTTAACTTGAAATATATCGCTGTTCAACAGGTGAAATGCTTAGCGATTAGAGTGTTTTGAGGGACTAGAGACATGACAACCAATAATACCCCTCTGTCATTCCGGCGCAGGCCGGAATCCAGTGGTTTCAACGACATCCTGGATTCCGGTCTGCGTCGGAATGACGGGAAAAAGTTAACGGGACAGCAATGAAATTACTTTATTATTTATTTTGAGAGAGTTAGTAGGTGCTAACCACCACTATTTCAGTGCTATATAGGCCAGAAGTGGCTGCCAAGCGAGGGTATTTATGTCAGTATCAATCATTCAGCGGTCACCGCCAGTTCTTGGCACGCCCTCTATGTATAAAGTCTAATGAGTACGACGCCTCCTGTTTTTTATTCGTTTCGTCGTTGTCCCTATGCTATGCGTGCACGTCTTGCTTTAGCTTACGCGCAGTGTCAGGTGGAGCTGCGCGAAATCATTCTGCGTGACAAACCTCAGAATATGATCGAGATTTCACCAAAAGCGACGGTTCCCGTGCTGCAATTATCTGAAGGCAGTGTTATTGACGAAAGCTTTGATATTATGCGTTGGGCCGTGCTACAAAATGACCCTGATCACTGGTCGGAATGGAGTATGCAAGGTTCGGCTAGCAGCATACTGACTTGGCTAGTGTTTGAAACCGATACTCAAGGGCATTTCAAGCAATCATTAGATCGATATAAATACTTCGATCGTTATCCCGAAAGGACGATGGAAAGCTATCGTTCCGACGGCGAAGGGTTTATTGCTAAATTAGAGAACAAACTGCGAGGAAATGATTATTTGCTCGGACCTAAAAAGAGCTTAGTGGATATGGTCGTGCTGCCTTTCGTGCGGCAATTTGCTCATGTTGATCGTGCCTGGTTTGAGCAACGACCTTATCCTAATGTGCAGAGGTGGCTAAGTGAGTTTGTTGAATCAGGTTTGTTTCTTAGGGTAATGAAAAAATATCAGCCTTGGCAAGAGGGTGATGATCCCATTATGTTTCCTGATAGATGAAAGCTACGCTTTTTTATTTTCATGATCCGATGTGCAGCTGGTGTTGGGGCTATCAGTCGACGTGGCAAAATTTATTACAAAATTTGCCAGACGATGTAGGTGTTACCTATATTCTCGGTGGCCTTGCCCAAGATAGCGATGAGCTTATGTCTGATGATATGCAATTGGCAATACAAGCACATTGGCACCGCATTGAAGACGAGCTGGGAGCAGAATTCAATTTTGATTTTTGGAAGGACTGTCAGCCGCGAAGAGCAACCTATCCTGCTTGCCGTGCAGTGATTGCAGCGACAAAACAAAATGCTGGTGTGACGATGATTTTGGCAATACAAAATGCCTATTATTTGCGCGCCATGAACCCCTCTGATTATGGAACGCTAACTGTTTTGGCGCAAGAACTAGAGTTGGATGGTGATAAATTTAATATAGATATTGATTCGGCGGAGACAGAAAATGATTTTCAAGAACAAATTAGCTATTCACGCGGTGTTGGTGTGAGCAGCTTCCCTTCATTATTGCTTGATTATAAAAATGAGCTGTATCGCCTGACGGTAAACTATAAAGAGAGTCAAACAACGCTGAACCAAATTAGTGAGATCATGAACTAGTAGACGGTTGAAAAAGTCTCATGTGGCACGATACGGCGTTAAAATTCGCCTCATACCCCAAGGGCACGCAGAAGTGCTCATTTACAACGCGTAAACTGCGCTTTCTAGGTGTACCCCTCAAGGGGGTATTAAAAAGAACCCTTGGGGTATTCGCCAAATGTTGCCTTGTCTCTCACCTGATACTTTTTCAACCGCCTGCTAGTCTTACAGAGAGGGTTTTTAGGTATCTTGAACTAAAATCCAGGGTTTAACGACCACGGACCAAACCGTTGCCTCGCTCTTATGCCATGCTATCGCCTGCTGGTCACTCACATGGGCAACCAGATTTTCATCCATCCACGCTTTAAATTGTGTGGTGTCGTCTTGTGATAAGGCATAGGCGACGTCAATGAGCGCTAATTGCGGTACAACATAGACAATTGAGCCTGCCGCAAAAAAACGCTCTAAGTCCTGCCAATTTATTTTCGCTGTCTCAAGGTTGATTTTGCCTTTTTCGACAGATTCTAATTGTTTTTCTTCATCATTTGTCTTCATGGCGTTATTTTATACCGTCTATCGAGGCGATGACATCGTTTAACTTTAGGGCACCTCTATTCATTGCTTAGGGTCTCTGGCTTACAGACGAGCTCAAGCTCGTCTGTAAGCCCCATAGGGCCTGATCTGAAGCACGCGCCTGCTGCGTTACAATCCTTGACAAGGCAACCAGCCTTATCGGCGGGTTGCGCCTTGCCTCTGCACGCTTCAGATCAGGCCGAGGCCATAAGCAATGAATAGAGGTGCCCTTTACTCTGCGTGCGAATGCTATCGCTTCGATGAAGCCAACTCCCTATAATCACGTCCATGATTCGATTAATAGACGTGAGTCTCCAGCGTGGAACGCAAGTATTGCTCGAAAATGCCAATTTTACTGCTCATTTAGGTGGAAAAGTCGGTGTTATTGGTGCGAATGGCAGTGGTAAGTCCAGCCTTTTTAAGCTGTTGCTCGGCCAGTTACATGTTGATGCGGGCGAGTTGCTTATGCCTGGCCAGTGGCGCGTGGCGCATATGGCGCAAGAGGTGTCTGCCTCGCAGCGCTCTGCAGTTGACTATGTGTTGGACGGTAATAGTGCGTTGCGTGAGCTGCAAGCAGCCATCGCAGCTGAAGAGGCGGCAGAATCACACGATCAGCTTGGTGAGTTGTATGCCAAGCTCGATGCGCTAGATGGTTTTAATGCGCAATACAAAGCAGAACAATTGCTGCATGGTCTTGGTTTTGTTCAATCACAGTTAGCCGATCCGGTGGCGTCATTTTCTGGTGGCTGGCGCATACGTTTAAACCTCGCTCAGGCATTGATGTGTCCGTCTGACTTGTTATTGCTTGATGAGCCAACCAACCATTTAGATTTAGATGCGTCAGTTTGGCTAGAGCAATGGTTGCGGGCTTACGAAGGCACCTTACTGATTATTTCACATGACCGAGACTTTCTCGATAATGTGGTTGATAACATTGTTCACATTGAACATAAGCAATGCTGGAGCTACAGCGGCAATTATTCGGCCTTTGAGAAATTGCGTGCCGAGCGATTGGCGCAGCAGCAAGTGACTTACGAGAAACAGCAACAGCGTAAGGCTGAAATCCATGAGTTTGTTGCACGTTTTAAAGCCAAGGCAAGTAAAGCACGGCAAGCGCAAAGTCGTATTAAAGAGCTACAGCGTATGGAAGATATTGCGCCTGCACATGTTGATTCACCGTTTGATTTTCATTTTTTTGAGAGCAAACAAAGTTACAGCGCCTTAACGAGCCTAACTGATGCCAATTTGGGCTATGGTGAGCAGATAATTGTAAAGGCGGCACAAATTGAACTACTGCCAGGCACGCGTATTGGTTTGCTTGGTCCCAATGGTGCGGGTAAATCAACACTAATCAAAAGCTTGGTCGGAGCGTTGCCGTTGCTGTCGGGTGAACGAAAGCAAAGTAACAACTTAATGCTGGGTTATTTTGCGCAGCATCAGCTTGAAGCGCTTGATATGAATGCCAGTGCAATACTGCATGTGCAGCGCTTATCACCTAATGTGCGTGAACAAGAGATACGTAATTTTCTCGGTGGTTTTAATTTTCACGGTGATAAAGCATCCGACCCAATACGTGATTTTTCGGGTGGCGAGAAAGCGCGCCTTGCGCTGTCGTTAATCGTTTGGCAAAAACCAAATTTGTTGCTGCTCGATGAGCCAACTAACCATCTTGATTTGGAGATGTGTCATGCGCTAACGGTTGCGCTGCAAGGTTATGGCGGTGCCTTAGTGGTTATTTCGCATGATAGGCATCTACTGCGTAACACAGTGGACCAATTCTATTTGGTTGCCGAAGGCAAGTTGTCAGAGTTTGATGGCGATATTGCCGACTACCAGCAATGGTTGAAGGGTCGAGACCAGAAGAGTGATGCCGGCACGGCAAAGTCTGCGCGCGATGCTGTTGAGAAAAAAGAGATGCTAGGTGGGAGCGCTGTATCAAAAACAGAGAAAGCAACAAAAACCGAAAAAAAAGAACAGCGCCAAAATGCGGCACTTAAGCGCCAGCGCTTAAACCCATTGCGTAGCCAAATTAAAAAATTAGAGCAACGAATTGATGAAAAGCAAGCAAAGATGAATGAAGTCGAGCAACAGCTGGCAGATAGTTCGCTATATGAAGAAAGTAATAAGACTACATTGACAGATATACTTTATGAACAGCGTACACTACAACAAGAACTTAACCTTTGCGAAGAAGAATGGATGGATTTAAGTAATGAATATGAGCAGCTACAAAGTGAGAGCAGCTAATGTTTTGTGATGTCACACTTGATGAGGCGTTAACGAAAGCGTTGGCGAAACTCAAAATTGATAAGCCAACGCCTGTACAGGCTAAAACTATTCCGTATGCGATGGAAAAGACCGATCTATTGGTTAGTGCCGCAACGGGAAGTGGCAAAACCGTGGCATTTCTATTGCCGACGATGCAGCAGCTGCTTCAGGACTCAGACACCCGGACGGGTACTCGTGCGTTAATCTTGGTGCCTACACGTGAATTAGCACAGCAAATTTATGGTCAATGTGTTGCCCTAGGCAGCTATACGCAGCTTACTTTTGGCCTTGTCATTGGTGGCGAAAGTTTTAGTCGCCAGAAGGCGATGTTTAGAAGAAACCCCGAGATTGTTATTGCTACCCCGGGTCGCTTGGTTGCACATCTTGAAAATGACACGCCTTTTTTTGCTGATCTTGAAGTGCTTATTCTCGATGAAGCAGACCGCATGTTGGATATGGGCTTTAGTGATGATGTGTTAGCTATTGCCGCACGTTGCAACGAAGAACGGCAAACGCTCATGTTTTCGGCAACCTTAGGTCATAGCGGTATTGGTGGTGTGGCGTCGCAGTTGTTACGAGATTCTGTTGTGTTAACGTTGGATACGGTTCGTGATAAGCACGAACATATTCGACAGCAAATCATCACTGCTGATGATGATGCACATAAAAGAAAAATCGCCATTTGGCTTCTAAAGGAAGAAAAGCCAGAAAAGGCCTTGGTGTTCGTTAACAAAAAAACGCAGGCAGATAGTTTGGCTGGACATTTACGCCATGCGCAAATCTACACGGCTTATCTGCATGGTGATATGGAACAACATCAACGTACGCACGTGATGCGACGCTTTCACGATGGTGAAATTAATGTGCTTGTTGCGACAGATGTGGCAGCGCGAGGTATTGATGTCAAAGGTATTGATCTTGTTATCAATTTTGATATGGCACGTAACGGTAAGGATTATGTGCACCGTATTGGCCGCACTGGTCGAGCTGGAGAAGAAGGCTTGGCGATATCGCTTATCGATCACAACGAATGGAATGTGATGAACGGTGTTGAGCGTTATCTCAAACAGACATTTGAGCGACGCCGTATCAAAGAGTTGCAGGGTACGTATACCGGCCCTAAGAAAACAAAGGCATCGGGCAAAGCTGTTGGCGTGAAAAAGAAAAAGCCTAAGGGCAAAGATAAAGCGAAGTTGAAATCAGCTCAACGCGAAAGAAATAAAAAGAAAATAGGTAAACCTAAAAAGAAAACGTCAGCTGACAATGATAAAGCGCGGGCACCCAAGAAAAGTATGTTGACGAGTGGTGACGGCTCTTCTGCGCCGAAGCGACGCGGTGTATAGCTAGATTGTTTAATATTTCCTCAGCGTAGTTTTTTGTGGGCGGGTGTTTTAGTGTCAAACGTTATTCCATTTAAAAAACCTTCTTTGAAAAAGAAAGCGAAAGAGAAAACGCTTTGTTCAAGTGGTTTTCATAAATGGGAAGTCGTCACGAACAATCAATTTGATACCAAGTCAGGTAAGCTTATTACCGCATATCGGTGCAAGCGTTGTGGTAAAACAAAAAATAAAGCGCACTAGCATTATATTTTAACCCCAAATACGAGCGGCGCTGCTTAGGCTTCGCCGCTTGCTTTACTCAGAATGACAGCATTTACGTCTTGATTGCGTCGGTGTTGCCACCAGACCTTAAATATTGTCGACAAAATACCTTTGCCAGCGCCTACCACACCTGAAAAAGTGCCACTGATTTTAGAGACGCCAATGCGACGCCTGCAATCAACAGCAACTTCTTTAATGTGATAATTGCGTTCCAGCGCTTTTGCTTGCATCTCAACGGTCCAGCCAAAGCTGCGGTCTTGCATTTCCAAGGCATCCAGCTTGGTTTTTCGAATAGCTCGATAAGGACCAAGATCGCTGACTTGTTTTCGATAGAGTGCCGTTAAGATCCAGCAAGCAAGGGCATTGCCAAAACGTTGCGCTGTGCTCATCGCATCGGCTTCGATATAGCCAAGTTTACGTGAGCCTATGGCTAAGTCAGCTCCGTTAATAATTGCCTTACACAAATCATGCGCTTGCAATGGGTTGCACGAGCGGTCCCCATCAACAAATAACACAATGTCCGTTTTGTCCGATAAAACGGACATTGCTGTTAAACAAGCGATGCCGTAACCGGCGACAGGTTGTTTAATAACCCGCGCGCCATATAGTCTGGCTATATGTAAGGTATTGTCGGTAGAGCCATTATCACAAACAATAATGTCGTCGACTAAGGGTTCGTTGTCCCTATTGCGTTGTTGTAACAGTCCAGAGACGACTTGGCCAATAGCGCCGTCCTCATCTTTGGCTGGAATAACAACGGAGATGTGATGATGGTTCAACATGTTATAGCTTGAAGCGGTTACGCATATAGTATTTTAGCGCTTTACGTTCTCTTTTCGATAGTGATGCGTTGAGGTTGCTGTCTTTCTTTACTTGTTTGTATAGATGGGTTGCTTCCTTTTTTGAAAGCTTGCTTTGATTGATAATGCAGCCGTCGCAATTCACATTATTTTTGTAAACTTGTTTGCCTAATGAGTAGCGCGCGCCATCGATTTTTGCAGGGCCGGCGCCGTTACTCGTGCCAGCACCATAATTGCCGCCACCCGATGCTAGCGCAGCACCACTGAGGAGTAAGGTTAATGAGAGCAATAAAAAGGTGCTTGTTCTCACTGCGTGTCGCTTAACTAAGGTGCTAGATGCCGTTATCATCAATATTTCTCCAGAAGGTTGGTGGGGTCTATCTGCTATTCTCGTGGCTCCATTATTAGAACCGTAAGCAATCTTATCGTCAACTCATGTCAATAATGCCACGAAATTATACCGTTTTATTCATAAATCTATGCGGGGCTATCACAGCGCTTGTTTATGCGGCGGCGGTGGCAGCTCAGCAGGCTGGCGCGGAAATAGGTTTGTATCAGTTTTTGGCTGCGGAGGTCCTGTTGGTCACACTCTGGCTGGGCATTTTTGCCGCGAATAATGAGGGTAGCAGCATTCGGGTCATAATTCTTTGGGCAGTAATTTTTCGTGTTATTGGTGTTTGGGGTATGCCAGTACTCGAAGACGACTGGTATCGGTATCTTTGGGATGGGTACCGCTTTGTTACAGATGGTACGCCTTACGGTGTGGCTCCCTCCGCATTTTTCACCAGCGCCAGTTTGCCGGATCGTTTTATTGAGATCGTTGAGCAAATTAA
>NVRQ02000027.1 GCA_002400905.2 Gammaproteobacteria bacterium
ATCAAAACGGCGCAATTCGGCGCTCGCGACCTCATTAAAGATTGCCTCGTCAATATGCCACGGTTGCTGTAAAGACATAACACAGCGAGCGGCCACTTCAAGAATATTGAGCGCACGCCGTGCATCACCGTCAGCGGAACGTGCAATTTCCTTGGCAACACTTTCATCTATGGATAAGTGATTAGCGAAACCGCGATCCGTATCACTTAAGGCATAGGTGATCAAACGCACCAAGTCCTCTTCGACCAAAGACTTAAAGACATACACTTGCGTGCGTGATAACAGCGCATTATTCAATGAAAATGAGGGGTTTTCTGTTGTTGCACCCATCAATAAAAAAGTGCCGTCTTCAACAAACGGTAACAAGGCGTCTTGCTGTGATTTATTAAAGCGATGCACTTCATCAATAAACACAATCGTTGAACGTTGATGCTGATCACGACTAAATTGTGCCTTCGCAACCGCGTCGCGTATGTCTTTTACCCCTGCCATAACCGCAGATAAGGTGATTAACTCTGCGTCAATACGTGACGCCATTAACCGTGCGCAAGTCGTTTTACCGGTACCGGGTGGACCCCAAAAAATCATGGAATGTAATCGACCACTTGCGATTAACTGCTTAAGTGGCTTACCTTCGGCTAATAGATGTTGTTGACCAACAAACTCGTCTAACCTTTGTGGCCGCATGCGGTCTGCTAAGGGCTGATCAAAGTCAAATGACTCCGCCAAAGGTTTACTCGTTAGAGAAGATGTGGCGGATAACTCACCAAGAGACTTAGACACAGTTCAAAACAGGCCAGGATCGCTAATGACCTCAACATCATCTGGTATTTGAAATTCAAATTCATCATCGGCCAACACTACATTGGCCTCAATATCAATAAATTCCAATTGAGTATGGTGGCCAAAATCATCTGAGAAACGCACCAGCTTAAAACCCATCGCATCAAAACCTATTTGAATCGACTCATAACCACTCTCTGAATCAAGCGGTTTTAGCAACAGCCATTCGTACTCACTATCTTCGATATCAAGCTGACTGACTGTGAAACGTTCGAACGCGCTGATGTCTCCCGACAATAACAACGCGGGTGTCTCACCGACACCCGCTGCGTAAGGCTTTATCGTCACTTGATCCAAATCAGGTTCATAGATCCATAAGTGCTTACCGTTGGTGATGATATGTTGCTCATAAGGCAAGGTGTAATCCCAACGAAAACGACCCGGCCGCCGCATCAACATAGTGCCTTCTGACTCATCCACTAGAGTGCCATTTGTGTCGATAACCGTTTGCACGAAACCTGCGCGCATACTGGTCAAGTCCACAACAAAACGGTCTAACTTGTCTTGAGCCTCATCGGCAACCGCTGCACTGGCCATCAATAGCAGTGATGCTGCTAACACAACCCACGCATTATTTAACATTCGTAACATCATATTTGATCTGTTCGCTATGTAGCGGGTCACTTGGGCGGTGGCGGCGCGATAACCTCGCGCGAACCATTTGATTGCACTGGCCCAACGACACCGGTTTGCTCCATGGTTTCAACCAAACGCGCAGCGCGGTTATAACCCACCTTCAATCGTCGTTGTAAACCCGAAATCGATGCGCGTCGCGTCTCTGTCACAATCGCTACCGCTTCGTCGTACAGTTCATCCATCTCCATGTCATCAAACTGACTGCCTAGCGTTAGACCCGAGCTATTACTCATTAGTGCTGCGACGTAGTTGGGAGCGCCATTTTGCTTAATGTGCTTCACTACCTTATGCACTTCATGATCAGCAACAAAAGCGCCATGCACTCGAACAGGAATCGCCGTGCCAGGAGGTAGATACAACATATCGCCCTGACCTAACAATTGTTCTGCGCCCCCTTGATCAAGAATGGTGCGAGAATCAATTTTAGAAGAAACTTGAAACGCAATACGTGTAGGAATATTGGCTTTAATCAAGCCCGTAATCACATCAACCGAAGGCCTCTGTGTCGCAACAATCAAATGAATTCCTGCGGCACGGGCTTTTTGCGCCAAACGTGCAATCAATTCTTCCACTTTCTTGCCAACCACCATAATCATGTCAGCAAACTCATCGATCACTACGACAATATGTGGCAAATGATAGAGCATTGGCATTTCTTCACCTTCCGGCACTTGGGTAACCAACGGATCGGGGATAGGCTTGCCCTCCTCTTCCGCGTCTTTGACCTTACGGTTATAACCCGCCAGATTGCGCACGCCAAGAGCGGCCATACGCGCATAGCGTAGCTCCATTTCAGCAACACACCACCGTAGCGAGTTGGCGGCCTCTTTCATATCCGTGACCACTGGCGCGAGCAGATGCGGAATATCGTCGTAAACCGATAGCTCCAACATCTTAGGGTCAATCATTATCATGCGTACGTCTGCCGGTGTTGCGTTATATAACAGACTAAGCACCATCGCATTAACGCCCACTGACTTACCGGAACCTGTCGTCCCTGCGACCAACAAATGCGGCATACGCGCCAAATCAACAATCACGGGTTGACCCGCGATATCCTTACCTAGAGCCAAGGTCAACGGTGATTTGGCCTCATCATATTGTTTCGAGCGTAAAATCTCGCTCAGACGAACAGTTTCTCGATACTCATTAGGAATCTCTAAACCAACAACCGATTTGCCCGGTATCACCTCGACAACACGAACACTGGTGACCGATAGAGAACGGGCTAAATCTTTAGACAGGTTAACAATTCGGCTAACCTTAACACCGGCAGCAGGCTGCATTTCATAACGTGTCACCACCGGGCCAGGTAAGACAGAAACCACTTCAACATCAATGCCAAAATCACGCAGCTTCAACTCAACCTGACGCGACATAGCCGTTAACGATTCATTCGATACCGAATGTTTGGCTTTTTCCGCTGGGTCTAGCAACGATACAGGTGGCAAATTGGTCTTTACTGTCGGCTCAAATAAAGGCACCTGACGTTCTTTTTCAGGACGTGGATTCGACTCCGGCATAGCGATAACCGGTTCAATACGTATAGGCTCGCGTCTCTTCGTGCGCAACGTTTCTTCTTTAATGACTTCATCGCGCTGGCGTCGTGCAACAATTTGACGCCATTGCTCTATGGCACGAAAAAAGTAGTCTTTTGCAACAATAAAGCCGCGCAAAGCCCATTGACCGGTGAAATCGATAAGCCCCAGCCAAGATAGACGGGTAAATAAAGTCACCCCGGCTAGAAATAAGGCCAGTAAAAAGAGCGTCGAACCGGTCACCTTAAACAAACCAATCAACTTTGATGACACCGCATCGCCAAGGATGCCACCCGCATCGTGCGGCAAGCGCCCCAAGGCCATACCGAAACGCATTGATGCCAAAGCTGCGCCAGCAGTCAACGCCAAGAAAAAGCCACCTGCTCGTAACCACAGTTCGTTGATATCAAACGAGGCGACGGAGTCTTTACTACCGGAATAAATTAACCAAGCGCTGTAAACAACCATAACGGGTAGCAAATAGGCCAGGTAACCGAACAAATAGAGAAACACATCAGCAAACCATGCGCCGGCGACACCACCACGATTAACGATTTCACCGCTGCCGCCACTTTGTGACCAACCGGGGTCACTGGAATCAAAACTGACTAAGGCAATCAATAAATAGACGGCGATAGCAAGCAGAACAAACAAAGCCCCCTCGCGTACACCACGGCCAATATGAGTCGTGACCAGTCCTGAGCGTTCTTTTTTTTGTGTTGCTTGAGCCAAGTTTTAGTGTGATCCAATAGGTGCTAAATTAAGGATTGATCATTATATAGGGAAGTGCGCCCTTATTGTTACTGAGATTGCCACCAGCATTGGTTGACGACCACTATTAAAATCACATAAAAATGCTAAAACTAGGCTATTAACCCAGGGTGCGTAATCTTACCTTCATCGATATTTATGCCACTGACCAAATCATCGTGCTTGCGCCAATCGGACTGACATAATCGCAGCAAGGGTTCAACAATTACAGCAGACAGTGCCTGCGTCGCCGTACGTGGTACAGCGCCCGGCATATTGGTTACCGCGAAATGAATCACCTCGTCAACCACATAAGTCGGCGCATCGTAACTCGTCGGCAGCGATGTCTCGATACAACCACCCTGATCAATGGCGATATCAACAATCACGCTGCCCGCAGACATCGCTTCAACCGTTTTAGCGCTGACAATATGCGGTGCTTTTTGACCTGCCACCAAAACGGCCCCAACCACTAAATCAGCCGTGATCACTGCTTGCGATACCGCATCAGGATAGGCGTAGAGTGCGGTCACGTTTGCACCCAACGCCCGTGCGCGTTCAAGTGGTAAACGCTGACGATCAAAAACGATTACCTCGGCACCCATGGCTGCGGCCATCGATGCCGCATTAAAGCCCGCTGCACCCGCACCAATAATGACAACACGGCCACGTTCTGACCCCGCGACACCACCGAGCAATATGCCTTTACCCCCTTGCGAATAATGTAATAAATGGGCACCAGCTTGAATCGCAATTCGACCAGCAATATCGCTCATCGGCACTAATAATGGCAATGCACCTTCAGCATCAGCAACCGTTTCAAAACCAATGGCGGTAAGACCAATGTCCACCAAAGCATTGGTAAGCGCCGCATTGGCCGCCAGATGGAGATAGCTAAAAAGTAAATGATCTGAGCCCAGATAAGCCAGTTCTTCAGCAATCGGTTCTTTCACTTTTACAATCAGTCTTGAATTTGCATACAGCTCGGCGGCCGACCCAGCTATCTGTGCACCCGCAGCGATATAGGATGCATTATCATAACCACTGAGCACACCCGCGTTATCTTCAACCAATACATGATGACCCGCCGCCACAAGACTGGCTACCGCATCTGGCACCAACGCAATACGCCCTTCTCGTATTTTCAATTCTCGTGGTATTCCGATTTCCACTTTCAACCTCCAAATAGTACACACTCAATTGTTGGTTATTTTACCCCGCACCACAAGCCTAATATTTGTCTATCAAAACAAGGATCGCGTCAAAACCACGCCAACTATTTTTCAACGTATCTTGGAGCCAACCGCAATTTCTATCCCTATAAACAATTCGCAGCAAAACCAACATAAGGTCAAAAAAATAATAGCTGTAGTAACATAGCGTCATTGTGGCAATAGTAGAAAAAACCGTATTAATCATCGTTACCAGCTGTGACACCCTACGTTCAGGCCGTAAAACCGGGCTCTGGTTTGACGAATTCGCGATCCCCTACATCCACTTTAAAGAACAAGGCTATCGCATCACCGTGGCGAGCCCACTCGGTGGTAATGCGCCAATAGATGCGCAAAGTCTTAATGAAAGTATTCTACATCAAGGGCATGTGACACCCCGAGGGTACGCAGCCGATAACGCCGATGTCATGGCGGCGTTAAACAACACCACAACACTTAGCTTCGTCGATACGAATAATACAGCCGTGCTCTATATCCCCGGTGGCAACGGCACCATGGTTGATCTACAAAATAATCACACCTTAAACCAAATACTTTTACATCGCCATAACACCAATCAGTTAATCGCAACCCTCTGTCACAGCGCGATATGTCTAACTTCTCTCATGATAGAGGACACACCATTGGTTCAACAGCGAAAACTAACCTGCTTTAGCGACGCCGAAGAAATGCAAACAGGCTTCAATAACGAATACGACTTCTTACTCGAAACACGATTGCGTGAATTAGGTGCAGAAGTCACTGTAAACTCTCTGTGGAGTGAAAACGTAGTGGTAGATGACAACCTCATTACTGGTCAGAACCCACAATCCTGCGAACGTCTGGCAAAAATTATTATCAATTTAACGAGATAACGCTTTATCCTGACGTAATTAACAACCCATCAACAAAGGACTCATCCCATGAAAATGCTGTCAATGCTTGCAGCGACACTGCTGCTATCTACTCCACTCAGCGGAGTCGCCGAAGAAAAGAATAAAACCATCGTTATTACGCCAGACCAGGAGCTCAGCTATGCCTTGGGTGCTAAAGTTGCAGCACAATGGCGCGAAGAAGGCTTTGTCGTTGATCCCGACATTGTTGCCATAGCCATCCGCGAGGTTCAAAACTTTGGCCCCAGACATCTCAGCACAGAAGCGGGCAATATTGCCATCGGTATTGAACAAGACCGAATACGCCGAGCCAAAGAAGCTGTATGGAAAGAAACAAGAACTGCTGGCCGTGCTTTTTTGAAAGAAAATAAAAAGGAAAAAGACGTAACAACAACAGAAAGTGGTCTACAGTATGTAATACACAAACAAGGCGAAGGCAAACCACCACTGCCCAATAGTAGAATTATTGTTAGTTATACTGGGACATCAATAACTAAAGGGCGTATTTTCGGCCGCGCTAAAGCGCCTCAAGAAGGCTCAGAATTTAGCATGAGCACAGTGATAGAAGGCTGGAAAGAAGGTCTACCGTTAATCAACGAAGGCGGAAAAATTACTTTATATATTCCGTCACATCTTGCCTATGGCAAAGAAGGCATTAAACACAGAAACCTTTACATCATCGAACCCAACGATGCCTTGGCTTTTGATATTGAATTAGTGAAAGTTGAAAATTAAGGAGCCTCTGATTTATCCTCGACGAAGTAGATTGTGATCTAGAATGTTCAGACTCAAGGCGTGAATCGCACCCCAAGGGCACGTAGCAATACCCCCTTGAGGGGTGCACTTCCTCGTGATGGGCGACCGTATTGCTGAGGAAGTACTCTTTTTGGGTGCGAAGATTTGCAACGCAGAAACTGGATACTTTAGGCGCAAGATACGAGCGCATAAATAGATCAGAGCTTCCTTAACTTAAAAAGACCTTTGCACGATATAGATTTTTCGTTAGGGGAAGCCAAAAAGTACGACTAATCCTCCCCGCTTGAGGATATTTTTTCGTCCTCTTCATCCAAACGTTTACTGGCACGTTTATCGCTGATTGCAAGAAACACGACAAAGGCGACCAATAAACCAAACAGCCCAATCTGGGCCAATATAAACAGATAATCTGCATCATCATTAAATTTCATCATGGCGTGAAGAATACCCACTTATTAACGCTTATTCTAGGAGCCTGTTGAAAAAGTCTCAGGTGAGTGCGAGACAAGGCAAAATTTGGCGAATACCCCAAGGGTTCTTTTCAATGCCCCCTTGAGGGGTACACCTAGAAAGCGCAGTTTACGCGTTGTAAATGAGCACTTCTGCGTGCCCTTGGGGTATGAGACGAATTTTAACGCCGTACCGTGCCCCAAGAGAATTTTTTAACCGCCTGCTTAAGGGCCGTGTTTTTCCAAAGACTTACTCAGCCGCGTTAAAGTTTCCTGCGTCGCCCTCAGTTCTTTAATCAACTCTTCCTTTGAAACCGGCGCAATCATCTGTAAAAGACGCTCATTTTTCGCTTCGTCCAAATTATTAAGCACCACCGCGATAAATAAATTAATCACAACAAAGGTGCAAATAATCACAAAAGTAACAAAATAAATCCACGAATACGGATTCATTTCCATTGCCGTATACATCACATCAGTCCAGTCTTCTAAAGTCAGCACACGAAATAATGTTAACAAGGAAATTGGCAAGCTTTCCCAATGTGTCGGATCATGCTCATGGAAGAAATGAAACCCAGCCACCGCATACATATAAAAAATCACGCTGATCAGTAGCATGATATTACCCATACTCGGGATCGACTTAATCAAGGTCGCGACAATCAAGCGCAACTCGGGGATCACCGTAATCAAACGGAATACACGCAACAAACGCGCAAGACGCGCAATCATCGCAAACTGGCCCGTTGCAGGCACCAGCGATAACACAATCACCGAGAAATCAAACAAATTCCAGCCATTGCCAAAATACAATTGAAAACGCGGCGCAACCGCAACGATCTTAATAATGGCCTCAACAACAAAAACAGCAAGGATGAGACGATTACCCCAAACCAAAATGCTTTCATAGCTCGCCGTAATACTCGTCGATGTTTCTAAACCCAGAATCACCGCATTGATTAAAATCAAGGCAACAATAAAATATTCGAAGCCACTCGAGTCTGCGACGCGTTTTGCCCACTGTCTCATATACAAACCCTAGACCTGCCAAACCTGGTTTAGCCAAAAAGTAAAAAGCGCTGACTGTACCATAGGCTATTGACGCTTTTCACGCCAAGCGTCCAGACTCCATAAGTTATCCGCATCACGCAAGAGAAACAGCACAATAAAAGCCCCCAAAATGGGCAATGCCGCAATAAACAAATGCTTTTCATCAAAAGGTAGCAGCCACTGCTTATGCGTTACCACTACTGACGTGCCAGGCAGCAACAAACCCAAGCCATAGCTGAAAATTTTGTATAAACCGACAATTATCGCTAAGGCTAAAGCAAGCTCAAAAACACCCGCAATGATCGCCAGTGTCGAGCTAATCGACAAACCATAAAACCTCTTGAAGATGACCACCGAGGCAAAGGGAGCCAGCAGCTTATCGATTCCCCAAAGTAGCAAAAAACCACCTAAACTCAGCCTTAATAGCAATAAGGCCGGTCGCAAAGGTAGGTTTGCGTCTTTAGCGAGCAGAGACATGGCCTATACGTTACCGCTAACGCCTTGATATGGCTATACTAATCAGCAACCGATGCTGAGCCAGTAAAAACAAAGAGATGGAAAAAATTTCCCGCCTAATCAATAGCGCCCTATGGGACATTGACCTAAGCACCCTGCCACGCTGGCGCGCGTCGCTACTGCACGCGCTACGCATCGCCCACAACGTCATCGGTGACCTCGCCGACGGCCAGCTCACCCTGCGCGCGATGAGCCTCGTCTACACCACACTATTATCAATAGTCCCCTTGCTAGCCTTGAGTTTTTCAGTCTTAAAAGGCTTTGATGTCCATAATGAAATACAGCCACTATTACTAAATTTTGTGTCTCCGTTAGGTGAAAAAGGCGGAGAAATCGTTGCACAGATAATCGGCTTTGTAGAAAACACCAAAGCTGGCGTACTCGGCACACTAGGCTTAGCCTTTCTGGTCTATACCGCCATATCGCTAGTACAAAAGATCGAGCAAGCCTTTAACCATATATGGCGCGTCAGACGCCACCGCCCTTTAAGCGAACGCTTTAGTGATTATTTAAGTGTGATCATGATCGGCCCAATACTTATCGTCTCGGCAATCGGACTTACCGCATCCGTGCAAAGCAATACCATAGTCGAAGCACTATCAAGTATCGAACCCATCGGCAGCATTTTCACCGTCATTGGCATACTGCTGCCCTATATTCTGATTATGATCGCGTTTACCTTTATCTATATATTCGTCCCCAACACCAAAGTAAAATTCCGCTCAGCATTAATCGGCGGACTGATTGCTGCAATACTATGGGTCACCATCGGCTGGGGCTTCGCTAACTTCGTCGCCGGCTCCGAAAAATACACCGCCATCTATTCCACCTTCGCCACATTGATATTATTCATGTTCTGGCTGTATGTGGCCTGGTTAATACTACTCATCGGCTCCAGCATCGTCTTTTATCACCAACATCCCGAAGCACTAACCCGAGACAGCGTACCAACAAAGCTCAGCAATCGTCACCGCGAACAACTCGGCATAGCCGTCATGCAACTTATCGCCGAACGTTTTTACAAAAATGAATCACCACTAAGCGAGAGCGGCCTAATCGACAAACTCGGCATCCCTTCTTATAACTTAGAACGCGTCACCGACTCACTCGTTGCCGCAGGCTTATTAATATTGTCAGAAGAGGAACAGTATCTCCCAGCAAAACCCTTCGACACCACGCCACTCGTCGAAGTACTACGCGCAATCAGAGAAAACCGCAATCATGTTCCTACCACAACCGAGAATCATCACTTTGCGCGCAGCGAAAAATTGAGTGCGCAGATTGAGTCACACTTGGATCAAGCGCTTGAAGGGAAGATGATTAAGAGTTTGATTGAATGAATTAGAAATAATTAATATGTCGAGACCTTTGCACGACGTGGATTTTTCGTTAGGGTAAGGCAAAAATCGTCGAGAAAGCGCAGTTTACACAAAAAAATGAGCATTTCTGCGTCCCCTTGGGGTATGAGACTATTTTTAACGCCGCCATAGCGGAAAAAATGCTTCGTGCAAAGGTCTCATGTTATTCAACCCACCTCATTAACTTTTACTAAAGAGCACTATGAAAACCCCTAAACGCATTCAACCCTTAATCAACGACGGATTAGTCGACGAAGTCATCAGTCGATTAATGAGCGGCAAAGAGGCCGACGTCTATATTGTACGCTGCGGCGAACATATCCGCTGCGCCAAAGTATACAAAGAAGCCTCAAAACGTGGCTTCAAACAAGCAGTGAAATACCAAGAAGGTCGCAAAGTACGCAATAGCCGTCGCGCACGCGCAATGGAGAAAGGCTCAAAGTTCGGTCGTAAACAACAAGAAGAAACTTGGCAAAACGCCGAAGTCGATGCACTCTACCTCCTCGCCGAAGCGGGCGTGCGCGTACCACAACCTTACGACTGCCTCGATGGCGTCTTGCTCATGGAACTGATTACCGATGCAGAAGGTGAAGTCGCGCCACGCTTAGGCGACGTCACCATGACCGCCGAGCAAGCGCTAGAAGATCACGATGCCGTTATCCAACATATCGTACGCATGCTCTGTGCAGGAATAGTCCATGGTGACCTATCAGAATTTAATATCCTCGTTGATCAATACGGCCCAGTAATCATCGACCTACCACAAGCCGTCGATGCCGCAGCAAACAACAACGCCGAATCAATGCTAGCGCGCGACGTCAACAACATCAGTCACTACTACGGACAGTTCGCCCCAGAGCTACTCGAAACCCACTACGCCAAAGAGATGTGGGCCAAGTACCAAGACGGACAACTACTCCCCGATACCAAATTAACCGGCCACTTTGAAGAAAATTTAAAAGATGTCGACCTCGATGCAGTACTCGCAGACATCCAGGCTGTCTTGTCGGAAGAAGAAGAGAGGCAAGAACTATTACGACAGTTAAACGATAATCACGAATCATGAGCTGCACTGACAACTTGAATTTACGAGCCTGAATCACCACTTTCCCGTTAACTAAAATTCGTCATACCGGCGCAGGCCGGTATCCAATAAGCCATTGAAAGACATAAATTCCGCATCAGCAAAACGCTGTCGAGTATGACAACACTCTTTTTTTTATTTTCATGTCTCCCAAGCTTCTGTGTATCCCTCTGTCTTGTATCCGTATGGCTTCTAACTGAATCCACCGAAAGTTAACGGAACAGTGAGCCTAAATACGAAAATATTCCAAGTATACTAACCCTTTGATTCTCCTTTAATTCTCAAGGAACTGGTGAGTGCGTCTTGGCTTGCTCCATGATTTCGTTACATGGGATACTGATCATAGTGGTAATGAGCGCGATCCAATCCGCAAGCTCACTGGACTGAACCTTACCAAAATGTTTGAACACTGATTGTACGGAACCTTGCTATGACACATTTAACCCTCATCCGCCCTGACGACTGGCATTTACACTTGCGCGACGGCGACATTATGGCCGCAGTGCTGCCCGACACGGCGCGACGGTTTGCCCGTGCCATCATCATGCCCAATCTGAAACCGCCGGTCACCACCGTCGAACAGGCGCGCGCCTACCGTGAGCGAATTCTGCAAGCCTTGCCTACGGGTATGCAGTTCGAGCCGCTGATGACACTCCACCTTACCGAGACAATGCCGCTCACCGAAATCGCAAAAGCCAAGGCGAGCGGCATCGTCCATGCGGTTAAGTATTATCCAGCGGACGCGACCACGAACTCCGAGTTCGGTGTAACCGATATCAGACGTTGTTACCCGTTGTTCGCAGCGATGGAGCAGCATGATATTCCCTTGCTTATGCACGGCGAGGTGACCGACCCCACGGTGGATGTTTTTGATCGTGAAGCAATCTTCATCGAACGACATCTGGCGCCGCTGGTGCAGGCATTTCCCGGCCTGCGCATGGTGCTTGAGCACATTACTACCAGTGCAGCGGCTGCGTTTGTAAGGGAAACTCCGAATAATGTCGCCGCAACTATCACCCCCCACCATCTGCTGTTCAACCGAAATGCCCTGTTCGAAAAAGGCCTACGACCACATTATTACTGTCTGCCACTGCTGAAACGCGAGGAGCACCGTCAAGCGCTTATCGTTGCCGCGACGAGCGGCAATCCCAGTTTTTTTCTCGGCACCGATAGCGCGCCGCACCCACGTCACGCCAAAGAATCCGCTTGCGGTTGCGCCGGAATTTATAGCGCTCACGCTGCGCTTGAACTTTACGCCGAGGTCTTTGAGCAAGCAGGCGCGCTCGACAAACTTGAAGCGTTTGCAAGCTTCCACGGCCCAGACTTTTATCAACTGCCACGCAACAGAGATACCTTAACTTTAGTTAGGAAAGAATGGACTGTAGCGTCAGAATTGTCTTATGGCGCTGATATGCTCGTGCCGCTACGTGCTGGAGCAGAAGTCGCATGGCGGCTAGCAGAATAAACGAGTACAGAGTTGTTGATGGTTAAAGAGGGGTCGGTAACGAATGCGAGTGGTTTCTATTGTGATTTTCTCACCCCTTTCATCCCTGCGTGTTTTTTACGTCCGCTTGAGCTATTTGTTATGTTCTTTTTACTCATAGTGCGTCCATAGCCTGATAACTTTAATGACATGTTCTTTTTCATAAACTTGATACACAAGCCTATGTTGAATGTTTATTCGACGTGAGTAAGCGCCTGATAAATCACCTACCAATTTTTCATATGGAGGCGGTTTTTGATAAGGGTCGTCTTTAATTATTTCTAAAAGTAATTGCGCTTTTTTCTTTAGACCAGAAGCTACAAGTTTTTTAGCATCCTTTTGTGCCTGCTTTGTATACACCAGCTTCCAAGTCACCAATCAAGCTCCTTAGAGCTGTCAGATAGATCTTGATTTAATCCTTCTTTAATTGACTCTCTCATTCCAGGTACAGATAATAAGTGAAGTGTTTCAGAAATAGCATTCCAGTCATCTTCTGACACCAAAACTGCATTGCCTCTTTTCCCTGTAATTACAACAGGCTGATGAGTATCTGTTGCCTCATCTATGAGACTGTAAAGCCTGGAACGCGCCTCTGTGGCATTAAGTATTATCATGATTATTACCTCCACAGATAAGCGTACGCCAAAACGTACGGTAAATCAAGATTTTAAAACATCTCGCTTCGCTTCAGCGGACGATGCGGAGCGCAGCACACGCACTGACGCGTTTGTTAGCTTGCATTTTCTTTTCGCCACAATTCCGAAACGATAAACCCCAAAGCGAGTGCAAACGGCAACCATACGGAAACCGCCAAGCAGACCGCCCCGACAATTAAACCGATTCCACTCAGAACGATTGTCGCTGTTTGAATTCTGTTCGTGTATTCAACGACCGGCATATTCAATATGGCAATAAGTAAACTCAAAATGGTCGCGACCACGAACGCAATTGTGAATGGCGCGCTACCCTCTTCTATCAACACTTCGATCATTTCATCGAGGGGAACCCCCGAGTACAGAACGAACCAAGTCAAGACATGGGACATCGAGATCACGGTAAATAAACCGAAAAGTGCTAATCGCGTATTTCGTCTCATGCAACCTAACGTTTCGCAATAACCAGCAATTTGTAGCGGTGTTTGGGCTGTGCTAGCGTAGCGGAACAGCACAAGCCAAAGGCCGCGGAAAATTATCCGGTTTATTGCGCTTGTTATGTGTTGTCACTTATTTTTTGCGCACATAGCTTTAATATCCTTGAGCGCCTTTGAAGAACCATTAAGTGTAAATTCAAAGTAAACAGGCTGTTCACCATCCCACTAGAGCTCCAGCAAAGCTGAACTAGATGCAACTATTTTAGACATCACTGAGCTATCATTTCTAAAGTGTATAAATTTTGCGCCCCAATCTTGAGTTAAAGTCACATTCTCTAGTTGATCGTTCCATTTTATTCTGGTTTCAATCAGATTATAGCCATCTTTAGTTTCGTCTTTAGTGAGATTTGGGGCACTATTGAGGCCAAAATATACCCATTCATTTTTACTATCACAGCCTATACCCATCCAGCTATTAACATCGCTATAAGGAAATGACATTATCTTTGATAGGTAAACCGTTGGAGAAGATGCATAAGCAGAAAATTTTCCTGTCATTTTATCTTTAGAGGTAGATGTTGCCCACGATGGTTTTGGTGATATTACTTTCTTTGGGGTTTCAGAATTTATTGAGTTTGTTGTATCACTAAGTTTTATTTTTGAATTAGAGTAACTACTAGTTAAAGTTGAATTTTGGTTTGCTGCGTAAACAACAAAAATTATGAAAAGCAAAACCAACCACGTAAAGAGGGATGTTTTCTTTGGTGCTTTTTCCCCACATTTCGGACACGCTTTAGCCTTGGTACTAACTTCTTCCCCACATTCCTGGCATGTTACCAATGCCATTTAATACTCCTTAATTTTATTTTACACATAATAGATTGTTCTATGGAGTCGGGATATCATCCCACGCCGGTTTATCATTTTTCGAACACCTCCATTATTCTTTCTTTTTCTATTTTTAATTCACTATCTTGCCTCAAAAATATTATTATATTTATTAGCGGATAATATGGGATTCTTGAAACTTGCTTATCGGGTTATCATTCCTACGATTCCATTCGCAACCACCAATAATAGTTAGATATTTCACTCTGTTAAGTAAAAATTAACGCAGCATTGCGTATAATAATATATGGAATCCGTATATTCCCCGCAATTTCCTTTGCAATAAGGATTTAGCTTATCACGCAAACAGTGTGAACGCCCAACCGAACTCGGCTTTTCACGACCTTTTTATCAGCCTGAGTTATCAGCTAAAAGGTGGATGATCGCGAGGACTGTCTGAAGGAGTGATAACTAACGAGTTCCGCAGTCCTAAAGGGTTTCCTTCGGTCACGACCGCATTTTAGCTGATAACTCAGGGTCCCACTGGGACAGTGGCTGAAGGACGGGAGTCAGATTTTTGGTTACTTTTGATCGTAAAAGTAACTCGTCCAATCAGGACGAAATACAATGTTGAAAAAAAACACCGATATACATGGGTTCCTGTTTGCACAGGAATAACGGAATAGAGAAAGACTACATCGTGCGGGACTGCACCACCCTCATCCTAACTTTCTCCCAGAGGGAGCACCCAAAACAATGGGTATAAAAAAGGGATGGCATGGATTCCCTTGTGGAAGGGAATAACGAGAAGCCAAATTCCTGCCTGCGCAGGAATGACGACACCTACACGGGAATGACGGTGGTCTACGCTATAGCTAAAGCTAACTGCTTCCGATATATCCGCAAATCCTTCGCGCACTCAAATTTCAGCTCAAACAAGCCCGACAGCTTACGTAAAATAGCAGTGACGACTTTATCTTCCCAGCCTTTATCAAATTTGATTTGTTGGTCGAGCCATTTCTCTAGCCACTCAGGATCAGGCATTTTACTCTGCACGGTATCGTTCGGAAATAACGCTTCACAAACATGCAAGTTAGTCGGATGCATCGCGCGTGATGTTTTGGTATTGGTCATGAGCACACCAATTTTAGCGAAAGCCAAACGTGCTTCATCACCCAAGCCATCAATCGCTTTGCGCATATAACGCATATAACAGGATGCATGGCGTGCTTCATCGGCAGACAGAAAGTTATAGATCTTTTTGATGACGGGTTCGGTATGCCATTCAGCAGCGCAGCGATACCAATAGGTTAAGCGTATCTCACCACAAAAATGTAGCATCAAGGTTTCATTGGCCGGCGCTGAATCAAACTGGAAACGAACGTTATGTAACTCTGCTTCCGTTGGTACCATATCGGGTCTAAAACGACGCAAATACTCAATGAGTGACAAAGAATGCTTTTGCTCTTCATAAAACCATACTGAAATGAAGGCTGAGAAATCTGAGTCACCTTGATTATCGCGCAAGAACATTTCCGTCGCAGGAAGCGCCGACCATTCAGTGATAGCATTATGCTTAATCGATAAGGCTTGCTCATCAGTCAGCTTATCGCCATCAAATTCACCCCAGGGCACGTCTTTTTCCATATTCCAACGAACGCTTTCTAACGATTTATACAACTCTGGATATAGCATCTCTGACATGGGAAAACCTTGATCTCTTTATATTAATGATAATCTAACCGCAGTGTAACCTGCGCTACAACAATAAAACTATACTTTTTTAACACACTCTGATTTGAGCTCCATGGCGCCTACGCCATCGATTTTACAAAAAATATCGTAATCACCGCCTACCAAACAAATATCCTTTACTCTCGTGCCCACCTTAACAACAAGAGACGAGCCTTTAACTTTCAACTATTTATAACAGTAACCGTATCACCATCTTGCAGGAGATTACCGTTAGCATACTTTCGTATTCAGCTAGGAAGCCAGCTTAGCTAGCACCTGCTCTTTAATCTCATCGACGCTTCCCACTCCTTCGACTCGGATATAGGACGGTGCGCCTTCACCCTCTTGCTCTGAATAATAATCAATCAGTGGGCAGGTTTGTTCGTAATAAACTTCTAGGCGTTTGCGTACTGTAGATTCTTTATCATCCACACGCTGAATCAATGGCTCACCTGTCTCGTCGTCTTTATCAGCATCTTTCGGTGGATTGTACTTCACATGATATGAACGGCCAGAACCTGGATGACAGCGACGCCCTGCCATACGCTCAACAATCTCTTCGCTATCAACATCAATTTCAACCACATATTCTACGTCGACCCCTAACTCTTTCATGCCCTCTGCTTGAGCAATAGTCCGAGGAAAACCATCAAGCAAATAACCATTGGCGCAATCGTCTTGGCTCAGTCTCTCTTTTACCAAGCCAAGAATAATTTCATCAGAAACTAAGCCACCCGCATCCATCACTTTTTTGGCTTCTAGGCCCAGCGATGTACCTTCGCGTACCGCGGCGCGCAACATGTCGCCGGTTGAGATTTGCGGAATATCATACTTCTCTTTAATAAAGCAGGCTTGTGTACCTTTTCCTGCGCCTGGCGCGCCCAATAATATTAACTTCATGTCCACTCCTGAATTTTCACTGAGCCCAAATACGCTTTATTTAGGACTCCTCATTGTTGTTATCGACCATTAAATCACTAAGCTCAACTGGCTTACACATCAACAACCATACGCTGCCAGCAATTCCCGCCAGCAATGAGGCAATCAATACCCCAGTTTTTGCCATCAGTAGTGCTTCGGCCTGACCAACAAAAGCGAGTTCGGCAATAAATATTGCCATGGTAAAACCAATACCGGCCAACAATGATGCCCCAGCAATATGGCGCAAAGCGACACCTGTGGGTAATTTAGCCCACCCCAACTTAACAACGATAAAAACTGCACCGAAAATTCCGAGGAATTTACCACCAATCAAACTGACGATAATCGCTAGCGTAATAGGATGCGTAATAATTTGATCAAGCGATGCAAAATCGATTGGAATCCCTGCGTTAACCAACGCAAATATCGGAATAATGAAAAAACCTACTGGAATATGGAAGCTATGCTCTAAACGCTGCAAAGGTGTTTCGACCTTATGAATTCCATTTTCCATGGCCTGTAACACGGAGCGCTGCTTAAAATTACGCATAATGCTAATGCCGTCGCGGTGTGCACTACGAAACTTAGCTAATAAGCTACTCATGTGATCAATAAAAACACTTGCATTATATTTCGGCATCGCTGGAATAGTGAGTGCAACTAAGACACCGGCTAAGGTCGCATGCACACCTGATTTAAGCATGGCAAACCGTAGAATCACTCCAATCAGAAAATACGGCAACGGACTACGCACACCAAATAAATTGAAAGCGATCAATATCGCAAAACTGACACCAACGACTATCAGTGCTGAAACCGATATTGTGTCGGTGTAAAACAAGGCGATAATAATCACCGCACCTAAATCGTCAACGATAGCTAAGGCAACTAAAAACATCATTAATGACGCGGGCGCACGCTTGCCGAGTAAAACCAGTACGCCTACAGCAAAGGCAATATCTGTTGCCATCGGTATCGCCCAACCCAAAGCACCGTCACCGTTTGGCACCAACATGACATATAGCCCTGCTGGAATAGCCATGCCGCCAATTGCGGCCACTATTGGCAGTATGGCATTGCGCACTGATGACAATTCACCTACTAATATTTCACTTTTTATTTCTAGACCTACCAAAAAGAAAAACAAGGCCATGAGCCCATCATTAATCCAATGATGTAGCGATTTCTCTAAGACAAAATCATCAAAACCTATACTCAGTTTAGTGTCTATAAAGTGGTGATAGCTCTCTGCGTAGATCGAGTTTGCCAAGACTAAGGCGATTATCGTCGCCACCATCAAAACGATACCGCTACTTGTCTGGTTATGGATAAACTCTTCAAACGGGGTGCTAACTTTATCGAACGCGCTTTCCCATGGTGCGATATAACTAGCCTTGGTACTGGAGTTCTCTGATTCCATGTTTATCTCTGAAGTAAGGTTGCTGATATTTACTTTGCTGCACTCATATAGAGCGATCTTTCTAGACAAGCAAATCTAGTAGGAATGCATTATAGCGAGCGAAGGAGGATGAGAACAGGCTCTATCTTGATGCTTATGGATAAATCTCGCAAGCAAGCAATTTCTGTTTTATTTGTAACGATGACCTAACGATGATTCTTCAACAGGCTAATATTGCTGGCCTGACGTGGCAAATCACTCAGACCCAAACCATGTGAATAATAGCCCCCTTGAGCAAGACAACAGCCGAGCTCACGCAGACATTCATCTTGTTCTGCCGTTTCTACACCCAAGGCGATGCAGTCTAGCCCTAAATCGTCTACTAAGCCGATGACCGCCTTAAGTACTGCTCTATCGCGCTTATCGCTATTAATATCGCAAATATAACTGCGATCTATTTTCACAGCATCGACGGCGAAATCAACCGCTTTAAGATAAGAAAGCGATGCTTGGCTTGCACCAAAATGATCAATTACGCACTTAATCTGATGCTTGTTGAGTTTTCTGATCGCCGATACCACGGCTCTTTTATCGCGTGCGATTTCAGACTCAGCTATTTCGACATAGCATTCGCGGCCAAAGCTATTCCATAGCTTACTGATTTCAGCCAAGGCATCAACAAAACCATTATGACGCAACTGACCGGTATTGCAGTTCACTGTTAAACGGTTTGCGCCTGATTGCACCAAGCGTTCCATGTCCGCCGCTAGTTTTTCCAACATATAGTGACCTAAACGAACGACTAAGCGACTGTCTTCGGCAGCTTGCAATATCTGACTGTGATTCATATCGCCACTTTCACTTGAACGCGGCCAATGCAGCAACACCTCTATCGCATACAAAGAGTCGTCAGCTAACTCTGTAACAGGTTGGTAGTGTAATGTGAGCTCCTTATTACCGAGCGCCTCCCTCAAATCATTCTCTAACTGGCACCGACGCTGACGTCCATCGGCCATGGGTTCACGAAAATGACGAATGCGATTCCCGCCTTGTTCTTTTGCTTCAAACATTGCTAAATCAGCAAAGTGCATTAACTTATGACGACTGGTCGCATCTTTCGGGTAAGACGCCACACCCACACTAGCCGTTACGGTTGAAGCCAGGCTTTGGTACATAATTGGCTCCGACACGACGCGTTTAATATTTTGTAACACCTGGTCAAGGTTAATCGCATCATCACTCCGTGGCAATAACACCGCGAACTCATCGCCACCAATACGGGCTATGGTGTCACTTTCACGTATTTGACCTTGAATGCGACGTGCCACGGTTGACAGAACAAAGTCACCAGCGTCGTGACCTAAACCATCATTGACTGGTTTAAATCCGTCAAGATCAATAAACACCAACGCCAATGAATCACCACTACGCTCAGAATGTGACAAGGCATGATTCAAACGATCAATAAACAGCACACGGTTAGGTATATCGCAAACAACATCGTGCGTTGCCATATACTCGTGTTCGGTACGGGCACGACGCAATTGGCTCTTAATACGATGTCGCTCTATAGAAAAATTGATCGTCTTAAAAAATAAATCAATATCTCCTAAATAATCTTTAACAAAATAATCTTCAATGCCTGTACTAATCGCCATCTGACCAACACGCTGATCACTGACACTGGTTAGAATAATAATTGGCGTCATCTCAGCATACTGGCCCAGCTTACATACCGTGCTCACTGAGCTGCTGTCAGGAAGATTGAGGTCTGAAATGATCAGATCAAATCGTACACTCGCAATCATATCGATTGCATCTTCGATGCAACTTACGCGAGTGATATTAAACTGCTCGTAATCATGACGACGTAAAGCATTCACTATAATTACATAGTCGTTATGATCATTCTCGATCAGCAGTAAATTTAATATATCACCTTCCTGGTTAGCCTCTTGCCTAGCTAATGTCAGCATTGATTGTGAGCCCCTACTGTTTATGCTTTATATTTATACTTCTTTTTCAACGGTACGTTACAACGACATCGGGTAATTCCGTAGCTTTGATATCGGCGCGACGATGTACATGTTTAGCCATTGTGATTCACCTATTGCCAGTAATTGTCGATACAGTGTCGATACAGTGACGAACACCACAAACGGGAAATAATGAGTAGTAACAACGACAGCACTGGAGCGGAAATTCAACGTCTACGCAAGGAAATTGAGGACTTTACGCATATCGTCTCTCACGACCTCAACGCACCAATACGCCACGTCCTACAATTCTCACTACTGCTTGAGCAACGCCTGTCTAGCAGAGAAATCCTGACTCAGGAAGAACAGCAATTTCTGGAGATTATCAGCGGTGCGGCAACTCGTGCACGCAATATGATCGATGCTCTTCTTGGCCTGTCGCGCTCAACCAGCTCGGATCTCAATATTGAGCCATTAGCACTCAACGAACTACTAGAGCGCGTTCGCTCGGCGTTAAACAGCGAGCACCCAGAAAAAGAGATTTTTATAGATTATAGTGATTTTTCGCAGACAGTAGACGCAGATAGGGCCTCTCTGGAGATTGCACTAAAAGCTATTATAGATAATTGTGTCTGTTTTTGCAGTGACGACTCACCCGCAAAAATCAGCATCAATATCGCCGAACATAACGGTCACGTACAGCTAGACATCCTAGACAACGGTCCCGGCATCCCGAAAAAGCTCGCCGAACGCGTGTTTCAATGCTTTTATCAAATCGATCCCGATCCCGAGGACGCCGACCATGTCGGGATTGGACTTACCCTTGCGAGGCGAATAGCACATCGCCATAATGGCAATCTGACGATGGAAGCCAAAAAAGAGGGTGCCGATACCGACCAAGTGTGGCCGCGTCTTAGCTTACCACTCAAGGCAAAGGCGATCTAACCAACGCCAGGCATGCCAATCCTATTTACTCGTGTAAACTGCGCTCTCTAGTGTACCTCTCAAGGGGGTATTGAAAAGAATCCTTGGGATATTCGACGAATTTTTCCTTGCCCTAATGAAAAACCTACGTCGTGCAAAGATCTCTTACTAAGAAGATAACGCCTTAAAATGGCTGGCTGCAGCCCCACTATCAATCACCTTAGCCACCTGAGCAGCAGCCTCAGTATGGCTTTGCGCTTTACCGCAGTGCCATATTATCAACGCGGCGCCATAAATTAACGCATCTCGCGCAATACCCTGCTCACCTGACAACGCCAGCATTCCCGTCTCTAAAACAGCTTGCGCCAACTGTTGCCGCTGCGTGGACTCCATAGCCATCCCCTCGACACCATCAAACTCTGGCGGCAGCGGCACTGCGCGCTGCTCTTGCTCAATACCAAAGCTTGCAGGCTCGCACTCTTGCTGTGTCAGCTCGCCATCCAGCAATCGATGCACCTTGGCACTTTGACGCAGCGACGGAATGACACCTCCTTCAACACCTCGAATCGCCAATGCCGAGCGGTAACCCACTTGTTGCGCCAGACCGAGATAAATGGGCGGATACGCCTTATGAACATAGCCTGTAACGAGATGTGTTTGCTGGCGACCCACCAACGCCCCCGCCAAGCCCTCTACCGTTGTTAGCACGCTGCGCTTGACCATCTTATTGCGCAATGCCGACAGCCCAGCCAACTCGGAACAGAACTGGGGTTGCGACAAATAGGCCCAACCAATACCGGGCTCAGCTAAATTCGTCGCCGCCTCTGCAACTGAAGCCACCACATCAATGCCAGCGGCCGCTAGCACCTCTTCGTGCGTAACACCATATTTTGGTCCTGCACGCTCAACACCATGGCTATAACACGGCAGACCAGATGCCGCCAACACGCAGGGTATAAATGGCGCCATCGGCAAGGAACGTATATATCCGTTATACGGATCAAACAAATCGACCACTTCATCGACGCTAGCGACGCATTGTTCAGTGGCCTGTCGAATCGCCCGCAATACGCCAATATTTTCATCATCACTCTCTCGCTTCATACGCAAAGCAATAAAGAATATTGCAGCGTGAATCGGATCTGCCTGCTGACTCAACACTAACCGCATCGCATGCTCAGCTTGCTCGGCAGACAAATCTTTACTCAATGCCGGTCCCGTTGCGATACGCTGAATGACTTCTCGCATCAGAGCATCTTCTTTTTTATCAATATGGCTCATCAAACTACCTAATATTTTTCGAATACAATGTGCTACATGGCCCGAATGGATCACCCAAAAATATAGCTCCAGGGAACCTCTGATTAATTCTAGGCTGAATGGATAATGAGATAAAATCTTTCAAATCAAGGCGCAAATCGTACCCCAAGGGTTCTTTCCAATACCCCCTTGAGGGGCGCACTTCCTCGTGATGAGGCTATCGCCGATCACTCAGGGCGCAGGGAATAGCGGGACTATTGCGCCCTGAGGCAATGCGCTAGCATTGCTGAGGAAGTCCTCTTGGGGTGCCAAGATTTGCAACGATGAGAGGGAAGATTTTAGCCATCAGGCATCGAACCTTGAATTAATCAAAGGTTCCCTAGTCAAGCATACGCGATTTCAAGCTGCTTGACCGCACGCTTATTAACATCGATAGTAACTTAGCTTCAAACAGAATCGACACTATGACATTAAGCATTGTTGCCGCCCTATTTCTCATCGCGAGCATTCTTTTATTGGTTATGACAATTCGTTGTTGTCGTCGCCGACAGTGGCTACGCGGCAGCGTTAATGCATCGCTTACACTTAGTATGGTAGCCTTATCCATCGCATTGATATTGTTAGCAAGCAATCTATATAGCTACCAACGTCTAAGCTATGAACAACATCTGGCAAATATCCATATCGAGAACTTGTCTCAACAACGCCACCAACTTACTTTAGAGCTCCCCCAGCAAGAGCCTAAGCAATTCGAAATAGTCGGGGATGACTGGCAAATCGATGCGCGTGTGCTGAAATGGCACCCTTATGCCAACCTACTGGGGCTGGACCTGCAATATCAACTGGAACGCCTAAGCGGTCGTTTTACTAATATTGCACAGGAAAAATCCGAATCTCGCAGTGTTTACGCACTCAATACCAACAATCATATCGACGTTTGGCGACTCGCACGACGCCACCCTGACTGGCTACCCTTTGTCGACGCGGTATATGGCAGCGCTGCCTACGTTCCACTAGCAGATGGGGCAGACTACCAGCTGTTTGCCACACAAAATGGATTAATTATTCGGGCATCGAACAATCAAGCCAGCAGAGCGGTAACAAACTGGCGCTAGGGCTACCTGATTTGTTACAGTCGCCACACACTAGGGAGCCTCTGATTACTAATTAATTCTGAGCTGAATGGATGATGAGATAAAATCTTTCAGATCAAGGCGTAAATCGCACTTCAAGGGTTCTTTCCAATACCCTCTTGGCGTGCCAAGATTTGCAACGATGAGAGGGAAGATTTTAGCCATTAGACATCGGGTCATGAATTAATCAGAGGTTCCCTAATCATTACGTACTAGCAAAACGAGAATCTAAAAGATGAAATGGCTCGACAAAATCCCTTTGCCCATTCTAGCAATTGTTACCCTGCCACTAGCATTGGCGCCGTTTAAACCGCCTCACGTCTATGAAAAACTACAAATGCTTTTTGCCGGCAACCTGAGCAACCCAACCGATATTTTTGATCTACTGTTACATGGCATTCCAGCCATAATTTTTATAGTAAAGCTCGTTCGAATGCTGCAACAACGATTAGTCCGGGCAAGCAAGGAGTAGTCCTGCCACCCATTTATTTTAAGACTGGGACCTTTGTACGATGTAGATTTTCCGCCATAGTGGAAAAGATGCTTCGTGCAAAGGTCTCAAGACTGCTTTTAAGGCTGATAATCTATTGTTTCACTCTGCAGTGCCGTGCCACTGCCATCAACCACTGTTACTGTCCACCGACCTGCCCAACGCGGAATTAAACTTTTCTTTGACCAAACACGCCAACGCGGACCGCCCACCATAAACTCGACATCAGCCATCACTTCACCTTGATACAACCAGCGGTGACGCACTACAGCTCCTTCGAGACCACTTAACTCAGTGAAATAATAAACACTGTCCTCACTCACCACATTGACATCATCAACAGGCTCGCGATCGACCACATTAAGCGTAAACGCTGACCGTGTAACATTGCTCGACTGAGCGGCCTGTGCGCTTGCAGGATAACGATCAATCACACCAGAATTTGCGATGTTATCGTCTGCGGGTGAAATAAGCGGTGTTTCATCAACCAAAATATCAGGTTTGCCAGAATCCGAACCCTGAATACCCGATTGCTCAACAGCTGATTCCTCAATACTCTCAATATCAATTTCCTGAATATCTACCTCTACCTCACTAGACTCTTCAGACAACAACTCCTCAATATACTGCGCTTCGTCAATCGCTCCCTCGTCTAGCAACCCTTCGTGATGGGTGGCTGTCACAGCAAAAGGAAGCATCAAAAACAGGGGTATCAACCTAAAATTCAGGGTCGTGTTAACCATTACGCTTGTCTCCATGTAATAGATTTTAAGATTATGACCGCATTGTAGGCGGTTCATCTAAGTGATGGTAGCAAAGACTATGAATAATATGAGTAGCATCACACTATCAGCCCTGATATTGCTTTTACTCAGGAGCACATTGATTGGGTGACATAGGCGGGTGAATATTGCACCGAGACAAGGCGGGCATTATGAAAAAACTGCAGGCGACTACGCATACGGTGAGGATTTTTTCATAGTGACCAAGCCGGTGTACCCCAAGAGTACTTCCTCGTGATGGGCTATCGCC